>NZ_CBDRIY010000007.1:0-172999 GCF_965344335.1 Nocardiopsis eucommiae | reverse complement strand
CGCTCAGTCCTCGGTGAGGGAGAGCAGTTCGTCGAGATAGCAGGTGGCCTCGCGGGCGGCCCGGACGGGGTCCGCCTCCCGGACGGCCTCGGTGAGACCGGCGTGGTCGATCCCCTCAGTGGCGGAGGAGGGACGGTCGGAGGCCTCGTCGCTCTGCTCGTAGGCGGTGTGTGCGATGCTCGCGTAGACGACCTGGGCGATGTCGTCGTAGAGGTCGATGAGCAGGGTGTTGTGGGTGGCGTTGACCACCGCGCGGTGGAAGGTGAAGTCGGCCTCCACGAAGGCGCTCATGTCCTTGGTCCGCCAGGCCTCCTCGCGCAGGGCCATGGCCCGGTCGATGTCGGCCATGTCCTCCTTGCTGTGGCGCATCGCGGCCAGGCGCGCGGCCTCCACCTCGAGGGCGCGACGCACCTCCAGGTTCTCCCGCAGCCGGGAGCGTTCGAGGCGGCGCCGCAGGGCCCCGCCGAGCTCGCTGGAGGCGCGGACGAAGGTCCCCGCGCCCTGTCGGATCTCCAGCAGACCCGCGTGAGCCAGGGCTCTGACCGCCTCGCGGACGGTGTTGCGGCCGACCTCCAGTTGTTCGGACAGTTCGGACTCGGTGGGGATGCGGTCACCGACGCCCCACTCACCGGAGTCGATCTGGGCTCGTAGCTGACTGATGACCTGGTCGACGAGACCGGTCCGGCGTGTCGACGCGAGGGGCACGCTCATACCTCCTAGGGGCGGGTCGCCGGATGACAGGCCCAGCGCACGGGTAGGGAACGGTTAAGGACGGAGCCTAGACCAGTTGCGCGCGGGAATAGGCCACGAACGGCAATGCGTTATCCTCATGAAGTACATAGGGTCATCCTACGAATTTGTGAGCCACGTCCTATGAGCGTCACCCCCACGCGCGAGAACACCGCGCCGGGAACCCCCCCTTCCGGCACCGAACAGCGACGAGCCGCGCCCCGCGCGGCTCTCCTGCTGATCGCCGTCGCGATCGCCCTGGCGGCGCTCAACCTGCGCACCGCGATCACCAGCGTGGGCCCCGTCCTCGACGAGGTCACCCAGGGACTGGGTATGAGTGCTGTGGGCGCCGGCGCCCTCACGACGCTCCCCGTCCTCTGCTTCGCGGTCTTCGGCGGACTCACCCCCCTGCTCAGCCGCCGTCTCGGCTCCCACCGTCTGCTCGTCCTCGCCCTGGCCGCCGTCACCCTCGGCCTCGTCACGCGGGCGATGGCCCCCGAACCCTGGCTGTTCCTCGCCCTCAGCGCCGTGGCTCTCTCCGGCGGGGCCGTCGGCAACGTGATCCTCCCGGCCCTGGTCAAGCAGCACTTCCCGCACCGCGTCGGCCTGATGACCACCGTGTACACGACCGGCCTGGCCGTGGGAACGGCGATCGCGGCCGCCGCCACCGTCCCCCTGGAGCAGGCCACGGGCAACTGGCGGATCGCCCTCGGCTCCTACGCCCTCTTCGGGCTCGCGGCGGCCCTGCCGTGGCTGCTGGCCCTGCGCCACGAACCCGCGCCCGGCGACTCCCGCGAGGCGCTCGGCGTCCGGCAGGTGCTCGGCACCGGGATCGGATGGCAGTCCGTGCTCTACTTCGGCACGCAGTCCTCCATCGCCTACATCATGTTCGGCTGGTTCGCGCAGATGCTCCGCGACCAGGGACTGGACGCCCAGTCCGCCGGGGTGATGCTGGCCTACCTCTCCGCCCTGGGCATCCCCATGTCACTGGTCATGCCCTCGATCATCGTGCGTGTGCGCGACCAGCGCCCCTTCGTGCTGCTCTTCGTCACCGCGTACCTGGTCGGCTTCGCCGGGCTGTGGCTGTCCCCGCTCAACGGCACCTGGGTGTGGACGACCCTGATCGGGATCGGCCTGGGCAGCTTCGTCATGGCGCTGACCATCTTCGCGGTGCGCACCCGCACCGCCGAGGGCACCGCGGCCATGTCCGCCTCCAGTCAGAGCCTCGGGTACCTGATCGGCGGAGCGGGACCGTTCCTGTTCGGACTCCTGCACGAGGTGAGCGGAGGCTGGCACGCCTCGATGGCGATGGTCGTCGGCATGGTGCTCCTCAACCTCGTCGTGGGCCTGCTGATCGCCCGCCCCCGCTACCTGGAGGACGCCATCGCGGCCAGGGCGGCGAAGGAGGGCTGAGTCCCGCGCCGGGTCAGACCGGCAGCCAGTCGATCCGGCCGATGAGGTACACGGCGCCCACGAACGCCACGACGTCGATCACCGTGTGGGCCACCACCAACGGCATCACCCGCCCGTAGCGCAGGTAGAACCAGCCGAACACCAGCCCCATGACCAGGTTGCCGAAGAACATCCCGACCCCCTGGTACAGGTGGTAGAAGGCGCGCAGGACCGAACTGGCCACCACCGCCTTCCACGGTGACCACCCCATCTGCCCCAACCGGTGCAGCAGGTAGCCCACCACGATCACCTCCTCCAGGACGCCGTTCTTCAGCGCCTGGAGCACCAGGACCGGGGTGTCCCACCAGTTGCCGTCCAGCGTGCTGGGCACGATGGTGCGGGTGAGCCCGAGTTGCCAGGAGACCAGGTACACGACCAGACCCCCGGTGCCGATCAGCGCGGCCAGGGCCAGCCCGCTCCCGAGGTCGAACCCCGGTCGGCGAAGGTCGAAGCCGACGGTGCGCGCGGACTCGCCGCCCCGGTGCAGCAGGTACACCACCAGCGCGACGGGAGCGAAGGCGAACACCAGGGCGTACAGCTGGAAGGACAGGTCCAGCCACGGCCGGTCCTCGGCGCGCGAGCGGATGAGGTTGGCGGTCTGGTCGGCCATCGACTCGGGCGAGGTGAGCACGCCCAGGAACGAGATGACCGCCGACACGGCGGCGGCGCCCAGGGAGAGGGCGAGGACGCACAGCACCTCCCAGCGCATCAGGGAGCGGCTGGCGAGCAGGTGCTGGACGGTGGTTCCCGCGCGCGCCGCCTCGGCGGGGCCGGTGGGGGAGGGGAGGGGAGCGCGCGGGTTCGGCTCGGTTCTGTCGGTCACGCGTCGAATCTACGCGCTGTCGACGGAGTGGGGCACGACCTACTCGTCGTCGCCCTCGTCTCCGTCCTCGTCGCCGCCGTCGCCTTCGTCGTCGCCGCCGATGACGTCGTCGATGCCCTGCTCGATGTTCTCCTCGACCTCCTGCTCGATCCCGTCCTTCACCTCCTGCTCGAGGTCGTCGGTGTTCTCGCAGGCGGCCGCACCGAGGACGGCGACGGCGGCGATCGCGCCCGCGGCCACCACGCGGCGGGTCGAGGAGAGGGTCACTCTGCTGAGGTCGTCGAGTTTCACGTCGGCTCCGTGTGTGAGGTCGGGTGCTCGGGGAGGTCGTCCGGAACGTCCCGGGGCCGTGGGGGGCGGCCGGCGGACCCGCGCGGGCGGGCTGTGGCGCTCCGCTCCCGTCGCTTGGAGCCACCGTATAGGGCGGGCCGCCCCCACGCGGGCGGTCACGGGGGATTTCGGGCATACGAAGGCCGCCGGTCATACGCGAGTGACACGGACCGCGCATGGCCGACGGCCAAGGGGAGGCCGTCCCGCCCCGCCCCAGCCACGAAAGCGGGGAGGGACGGCCTCAGGGAACGAAGACCAGGGTCAGTGAGCCGCTGAGAACTGGTCTTCTTCGGTGGAGCCGGTGAGAGCCGTGGTGCTGGCCTCGGGGGAGATGGTCGTGCTGATCGCGTCGAAGTAGCCGGTGCCGACCTCGCGCTGGTGACGGGTGGCGGTGTAGCCGTCGGCCTCGGACGCGAACTCGGCCTCCTGGAGCTCGACGTACGACGTCATGCCGTTCTGGGCGTAGCCCTTGGCCAGGTTGAACATCGAGTGGTTGAGCGAGTGGAAGCCCGCCAGGGTGATGAACTGGAACTTGTAGCCCATGTGGCCCAGCTCGCGCTGGAACTTCGCGATGGTCGCGTCGTCGAGGTGACGCTTCCAGTTGAAGGAGGGCGAGCAGTTGTAGGCGAGCATCTGGTCCGGGTACTCGGCCTTGATGCGCTCGGCGAAGTCGCGGGCGACCTCCAGGTCCGGGGTCGCGGTCTCCATCCAGAGCAGGTCGGAGTGCGGGGCGTAGGCGAGGCCGCGGGCCACGCAGGCCTCGACGCCGTTGCGGAAGCGGTAGAAGCCCTCGGCGGTGCGCTCGCCGGTGGTGAAGGCCTGGTCGCGCTCGTCGATGTCACTGGTGATCAGGGTCGCGGCCTGGGCGTCGGTCCGCGCGATGACCAGGGACGGGACACCGGCGACATCCGCGGCGAGGCGGGCGGCGTTCAGGGTCTTGACGTGCTGGCTGGTCGGGATGAGGACCTTGCCGCCCAGGTGGCCGCACTTCTTCTCGGAGGCGAGCTGGTCCTCCCAGTGGACACCGGCCGCGCCCGAGGCGATCATGCCCTTCATGAGCTCGTAGGCGTTGAGGACGCCGCCGAACCCGGCCTCGGCGTCGGCCACGATCGGGGCCAGCCACTCGGGAGCGGTGTCGTCACCCTCGGACCAGGTGATCTGGTCGGCGCGCATGAGCGCGTTGTTGATGCGGCGGACGACGGCCGGGACCGAGTTGGCCGGGTAGAGGCTCTGGTCCGGGTAGGTGCTGCCGGAGAGGTTGGCGTCGGCCGCGACCTGCCACCCGGAGAGGTAGATGGCCTTGAGACCGGCGCGGACCTGCTGGACCGCCTGGTTTCCGGTGAGCGCGCCGAGGCTGTTGACGTAGTCCTCGGTGTGGAGCAGGTCCCACAGGCGCTCCGCGCCGCGCCGGGCCAGGGTGTGCTCCTCGGTGACCGAACCGCGCAGCTTGACGACGTCGTCGGCGGAGTAGGTGCGCTCGATACCGGCCCACCGGGAGTTGGTCTCCCAGTCGCGCTGGAGTGCGGCGCTGGCTTCCTGACGTCGAGCGCTGGTGCTCATGTTCGTTCCCGCCTTACGTGTAGTCCCCAAGGTCTTCGCACCGGTCGAGAGTCCTTCCAAGGGCCAGGGGGTGAGCCCCTGAGCGGTAAGTTCCCCGCCGGTAACTATGATTCTTGGGCAAGATCCAGGGGTTTTCCACTCGAAATCGGGTGAAGATCGTTGTTTCTTTCCGTAAGATGAAGCCATGGCGTACTTTGGTGCTGAAGAAATACCGTCTTTGACAGGTGACCTGGATCTCGTCACGTTTGGCCAGAGGCTCCGACACCTGCGCAAGGCGCGCGGGATGACCCTCTCCGACCTGGGGGAACGTGTCGGGCGGGCGCCCTCGCAGCTCTCTTTGCTGGAGAACGGAAAACGCGAACCCAAGCTCTCCCTCCTCACGTCCCTGGCCTCCGCCCTCGAGGTGTCCGTCGAGGAACTCCTGTCGAAGCAGCCCCCGAGCCGCCGCGCGCAGCTGGAGATCTCCGTGGAGGAGGCCCAGCGCGACGCCCTGTACCAGGGCCTCAACCTTCCGCACCTGAAGGTGGGCAAGCGGGTCCCCAACGACGTCCTCGAACACATCGTGGGGCTCTACGACGAGCTCAAGCGGCGCAACGCCAAGCCGACCGCCACCCCCGAGGAGGCGCGCCGGGCCAACGCGGACCTGCGCCGCCAGATGCGGGAGCGGGGCAACTACTTCGAGACCATCGAGGCCGCGGCCGCCGACACCCTCTCGGCGGTCAACTACACGGCGGGACCGCTCTCCCAGGGGCAGATCCTCGCGATCGCCACCCACCACGGGTTCTCCCTGAAGTACGTGCAGGACCTTCCCCGCTCGGTGCGCTCCCTGACCGACCACGTCAACCGGCGCATCTACCTCAAGCGCGAGACAACGCTGGGCATGCACAGCCCGCGCACGATCCTCCTCCAGACGCTGGGCCACGTGATCCTCGGCCACAACCAGCCCCGCGACTTCGGCGACTTCCTCCGCCAGCGCGTGGAGGCCAACTACTTCGCCGCCGCCGTCCTCATCCCCGAGTCCACGGCGGTCACCTACCTCCAGGAGGCGAAGAAGGCGCGCGACCTGTCCGTCGAGGACCTGCGGGACGTCTACTCCGTCTCCTACGAGATGGCCGCGCACCGCTTCACCAACCTGGCCCACCGCCACCTGGACCTGGTCTGCCACTTCATCCGCAACGACGAGACCGGCATCATCTACAAGGCCTACGAGAACGACGGGCTGGTCTTCCCCACCGACGACACCGGCGCCATCGAGGGCCAGCGCATGTGCCGCCAGTGGTCGGGCCGCCAGGTCTTCCAGTCACCGGACCGGTACTCGATCTACTACCAGTACACGGACAAGCCCAACGGCACCCACTGGTGCGTGGCCCACGTCGACCCCAGCCGAGAGCGCAACTTCGCCATCACCCTGGGCGTGCCCTACAAGGAGTCCCGCTGGTTCCGTGGCCGCGAGACGACCAACCGCACGAAGTCCAACTGCCCCAACGGCGAGTGCTGCGTGCGTCCGCCCGCCCAGCTCGCCAGCCGCTGGGAGGGCAACGTGTGGCCCTCGGCCCGCGCCCACTCCCACGTGCTGTCGGCCCTGCCGTCGGGCACCTTCCCCGGTGTCGACGAGCACGACGTCTACACCTTCCTGGAGAGCCACAGTCAGGACTGAGCTCCGTTCCTTCCGACCCCACCCGTGAGAGGGGGTCGACGCACACGCGTCGGCCCCCTCGTGGTCTCCCTCCCGTTCCCGGGACCGTTCAGGCGCGCAGGTCCCGCAGCGCGTCCGGGCCGAGGTCGCTCAGCGACGGGTAGCCGTCGACCGCCATGAGCAGGTCCGCCTCGGCCAGCAGGGACCGCAGCACGTGCACCACCCCGTCCGCCCCGCCCAGGGCCAGTCCGTAGACGTAGGGTCGGCCCACCGCCACCGCCGTGGCTCCCAACGCCAGGGCCTTGACCGCGTCGGTGCCGGACCGCACCCCGGAGTCGAAGACCACCGGCAGGTCCGTGGCGGCGGCCACGTCCGGCAGGCACTCCAGGGCGGGGATGCCGCCGTTGGCCTGGCGGCCGCCGTGGTTGGACACGTAGATCGCGTCCACGCCCCCGTCCGCCGCCCGCCGGGCGTCGTCGGGGTGGCACACGCCCTTCACGATCAGCGGCAGGTCGGTCAGGGACCGCAGCCAAGGAAGGTCGTCCCAGGTCAAGGGGTTACCGAAGACGCCAGCCCAGTGCGCCACCACGGTGTCGCGCGGGGCGTCCGCGCCCACCCGTGCCTGGAAGACCGGGTCGGACGTGTAGTTGGCCAGGCAGTGGCCGCGCAGCATCGGCATGTTCGCGGTGGCCAGGTCGCGCGGACGCCAGCCGGTGACCCAGGTGTCCAGGGTGACGACGATCCCCGCGAACCCCGCCGTCTCGGCGCGGCGGACCAGACTCTCCGCCAGCTCGCGGTCGGTCGGCGTGTACAGCTGGAAGAACCCGGGGGTGTCGCCGAACCGCGCCGCGACCTCCTCCATCGGGTCCTGGGACAGGGTGGAGGCGATCATCGGGACCCCGGTACGCGCCGCGGCCTCCGCCGTGGCCAGGTCCCCGTGCCCGTCCTGGGAACAGAGGCCCACCACCCCGACCGGGGCCATCATGAGCGGGGAGGGCAGGCGGAGCCCGCACAGGTCGACAGCGGTGTCGCGTTCCCTGGCGCCGACGAACATGCGGGGGTAGAGGCCCCACCGTCGGAACGCGGCGGTGTTGGCCTCCTGGGTGTGCTCGTCGCCCGCGCCGCCCGCCACGTAGGACCACACCCACGGCGGGAGCGCCTCGGCGGCCCGGCGCTCCAGTTCGGCGAAGGTGAAGGGACGGGAGGGAACGACACCGGTGAGGCCGTCGAGGTGGATCTCCAGCTGGTAGTCGCCGTAGTGCGAAGCCATGGTCGCCTCCGGAAGGGGGTGGGGGTGGGATCCGCATCATTCAGACGGGCCCGCGCGCGTGTCAAGTGCCGTGCGGGACGGGTGCGCACCGTGGGGCGGTGGTCCGACCCACCCTTAGCGGTGTGTTGGTCTCCCGATGAGCTGGTGCGGGGTAGGGGGCGGGCGTGGAACCGATGCTCGCGAGCGCCGTCGATCACTTCCCCACGGGCGAGAGCCTGCTCTACGAGCCCAAGTGGGACGGCTTCCGGTGCCTGGCCGAGACCGGGCCCGTGCGCATGGACAGCAGGCAGGGGCGGTCGCTGTCACAGCGGTTCCCCGAGATCGTCGAGGCTTTGGACCGGCAGCTCCCCGAGGGCGCTCTGCTGGACGGGGAGATCATCCGGTGGGCGGACGACGGGAGGATGGACTTCGGTGCCCTGCTGAGGCGCAACGGGGCCTCGGTCCGCCACGCCCGCGCGCTGGCGCGCACCGACCCGTGTCACCTCGTGGTGTTCGACCTGTTGAGGATCGGTGGCCGCGACCTCACGCACCGGGCGCTCTCCCACCGGCGCGGGGAACTGGAGCGTCTGATGGGCCTGGTCGAACAGCCCTCACCGCTCACGCTCGGCTGGCAGACCGACAACCCCGAGGTCGCCATGCAGTGGTGGGAGGAGATGCCCGCCGTGGGTGTGGAGGGCGTGATGATCAAGGACGCGCGCCGTTCCTACCGGCCGGGCCGCAGGGACTGGCGCAAGTGGAAGCACCGGGTCACCACCGAGGCGATCGTGGGCGGGATCGTCGGGCACGCGCGTGCCCCCCGCGCGCTCATCCTCGGCCGTGTGGACTCGGTGACCGGTGAGCTGCGGGTGGCCGGTCGGACCTCGGACCTCTCCCCGGAGGAGTCCGAGGAGCTCGCGGGGCACGTGGTCAAGACGGACGACCACCCCTGGCCCCGGCTCCTCGCCGCGACGTGGGGCGGGGACGCCTCCCGCCAGACCTACACGCGGGTCGTCCCGGACCTGGTGGTGGAGGTGTGCCCGGACTCGGCCGAGGTGGCCGGCCGGTGGCGGCACGTCGTCCAGTTCCTCCGTGCCCGCCCCGACCTGGCGCCCGAGGACGTGCCCCGGGACCTGCGCACGGAGTAGTCAGCCGGCGTCCGCGACGGCGTCGGCCAGTTCGTCCCTGGTCATGCGGGAACGGCCGGGGATGTCGAGCTTCTTCGCCTGTTCCATGAGCTCGCCCTTGGTGGGCCGGTGGTCGTCCGAGGAGCGCGGCGCCGGGGCGCCGCCACGGCGTCCGGACCTCGCGGCCCGCTTCTCGCGCCGCTGCCGCAACGACGCACGGAGCGCGTCGTCCAGCGCGACGACCTTGCCCTCGCCCTTCTCCTCGGGCTCCCGGCCCTCGTAGCTGACGGTTCCGCCCCGGGCCTTGGTGGCGATGAGCTCCTCCAGCCGCCGCTCGTACTCGTCGGAGTACCGCGAGGGCTCCCACTCGGCGGTCATGGCGTCGATCAGCTGGGAGGCGAGCTTGAGTTCGCCCTGGTCGACCTCGCCCGTCGGAGGCCGCATGACGTCCTCGGGGTCGCGGACCTCGTCCGGCCAGTAGAGGGTGCTCGCCGTCAGGACGCCCTGCTGCGGGGTGACGAGGGCCAGGTGCTGTCGGTTGCGCATGACCAGCGTCCCGAGGCCCGCCCGGCCGGACTCCTCCAACGCGGCGAGAAGCAGCCGGTACGGCTTCGCCGAACTCTTGTCCGGTCCCAGGTAGTAGGTGGACGAGAACCACAGCGGATCGACGTCGTCGGCGGAGATGAACCCGGTGATCTCCAGGGTTTTGCTCCGTCCGGGCTGGATCTGCTCCAGGTCCGCGGGTTCCAGGAGGACGTAGGAGTCGGACTCGTCGACCTCGGCTCCCTTCACGATGTCCTCGTTGGCCACACGCTCGCCGGTGTCCTCGTTGACTCGCTGGTAGCGCACGCGCGCGTTGGTGCCGCGCACGAACTGGTGGACGGTCGGGCCGTGTCTCTCGCGTGCGGAGTACATGCGCACGCCGACCGACACCAGTCCGAAGCTGATCGTTCCGGTCCACACGGTTCCAGGCACTGCTCACACCCCCTTTCCTCCAGTGTGGGAGCGGACCGGCAAACACCGGACAGGAGTGCGTCAGGAATCTTCCCGTTCGGGAGGGAACGCGTCGTTGTGTGCGCCGGGGGCTGACTGTTACCGTTGGTAGCACTTCTTGGTCGTCCCTCCGCCTCCCGGAGGATCCAACAAAGGACGCAATCGCATGAGTGAGGCCACCGCTCCCGCCTTCAGCCTGGAACTGAGCGAGGACGTTCGCGACGTCCGGGACTGGGCCCACGGGTTCGCCGCCGACGTCATCCGCCCCGCCGCCGCCGAGTGGGACGAGCGCGAGGAGACCCCCTGGCCGATCATCCAGGAGGCCGCCAAGATCGGCCTGTACTCCCTGGACTTCTTCGCCAACCAGTGGCTGGAGCCCACCGGCCTCGGTATCCCCGTCGCGTTCGAGGAGTTGTACTGGGGCGACCCGGGCATCGCCCTGGCGATCACCGGCACCGGCCTGGCCGCCGTCTCCGTCGCCTCCAACGGCACCCAGGAACAGCTCTTCGAATGGGTGCCGCAGATGTTCGGTACCTCCGACGACGTCAAACTCGGCGCCTTCTGCTCCTCCGAGCCCGACGCGGGTTCGGACGTCTCCGCGATCCGCACCCGCGCCGTCTACGACCAGGCCAAGGACGAGTGGGTGATCAACGGCGTCAAGACCTGGGCCACCAACGGCGGCATCGCGGACGTCCACGTCGTCGTGGCCTCCGTGGAACCGGAACTGGGCTCGCGCGGGCAGGCGTCGTTCATCATTCCGCCGAACACCCCCGGCCTGTCCCAGGGTCAGAAGTTCGCCAAGCACGGCATCCGCGCCTCGCACACGGCCGAGGTCGTCCTGGACGACGTACGCGTCCCGGGCTCCTGCCTCCTGGGAGGGAAGGAGAAGCTGGACGAGCGGATCGCCCGTGCCAGGGAGGGCAGGCGCTCCAAGGGCCAGGCCGCCATGAAGACCTTCGAGGCCTCCCGCCCGAGCGTCGGTGTCATGGCGGTGGGCTGTGCCCGCGCCGCCTACGAGTACGCCCGCGACTACTCCACCCAGCGCGAGCAGTTCGGTCGGCCCATCGGCGACAACCAGGGCGTGGCCTTCCTCCTGGCCGACATGGCCACCCGCATCGACGCCGCCCGGTTGCTGGTGTGGCGGGCGGCCTGGATGGCGCGCAACGGCAAGGACTTCACCAACGCCGAGGGCTCCATGAGCAAGCTCTACGCCTCCGAGACCGCCACCTACGTCACCCAGAACTGCCTGCGCATCCTGGGCGGCAACGGCTACACGAGGGACTACCCCGTGGAGCGCTGGCACCGCGACGCCTCCATCTTCACCATCTTCGAGGGCGCCAGCGAGATCCAGAAGCTCATTATCGGCCGCACCATCACCGGCCTGCCGATCCGCTAGGGAGGTTGCAGAGCCTCCGGAGCGGGCGGTCCGTGGCGGGGCACGGGGTGAGGGCACCCCGCGTCCCGCCACGTCCGCTTCGGGAAGCGCCAGGTCATCGGCCCGTTCCTCGGTCCACCCTGACCGGGATCCTGGGGCGCACCCCGGCTTCCACCAGCGAGGTTCCGCATGGTGGGCGCGCACGCGTTCCGCCAACCCGGTCCCGCGCGAAGGGGGCACTTCGGGGGACGCGCCGAGTCCTCGCGCCCGCCCGCCGAGGCGAAACGTCCCGCCCGCGCCGCTCCCGTTACCCTGTGGCCCATGACACCAGGCAACGGCGCCCCCACCCTCACCATCCCGGCGGCCTTCAACGGCCCCGACGGCTCCGGCAACGGCGGCTACAGCGCGGGACTGCTGGCCGCACGGCTGACCGCACCGGGTGGCCCGGCCGTCCAGGTCACCCTGCGCAACCCGCCCCCGCTGGACCGCCCCCTGACGGTGGAGGGCTCCTCACAGGAGGGCCTGCGCCTGGTCGACCCCACCGCCGAGGACCGCGCCCGCCTGGTGGCCGAGGCCGTGACCGTCGACCCCCTCGACCCCGGACTGATCCCCGGCGGGCCGGTCACCGTCGCCGAGGCCGAGGAGGCCCGGAAGCGCTACGGCGGGCTGGACGCGCACCCCTTCCCCCGTTGCTACAGTTGCGGCCCCGAGCGCGCGGCGGGCGACGGTCTGCGCCTGTTCGCGGGACGGGTCCGTCCGGGGGAGGGACCCGACGGGGTCGGCAACACCGTCGCCTGCACCTGGGAGGTCCGCCCGGAGGTGGACGGAGGCGACGGCAACGCCGCCCTCGCCCAGGTCTGGGCCGCACTGGACTGCCCCGGCGGCTGGTCCAGCGACGTGTCCGGCCGACCCATCGTCCTGGGCCGGTTCACCGTCCAGGTCCTGGCACTCCCCCCGGTCGGCTCCCCCCAGGTCGTCATGGGCCACCTGGAGTCCGTCGACGGCCGCAAGGTCCACACGGCCAGTTCCCTCCACGACGCCGACGGCCGTCCGCTCGCCCTGGCCCGCGCCACCTGGATCGCGATCCGTACCTGAGGGGCGCGTCCGGGCCGCCGTGCCCCGCCCTCCAGTACGGTGAACCCTTGTGGCCCTCGAAAACACACAGCAGACCGCGCCCGACGACGACACCCCCGCGCCGGCGCCCCGGCGGGGACGGAGCGGGCGCGGCCGCGACCCGGAGCGGCGGCGGGCGATCCTCGACGCCGCCGACCGGGTGATCCAGCGCGACGGCCCCGACGCCTCCATGCTCGCCATCGCCACCGAGGCCGGGATCAGCAAGCCCATCCTCTACCGGCACTTCGGTGACAAGGGCGGCCTCTACCGGGCTCTGGCCCAGCGTCACGTGGACCCCCTCATCGAGGCCATCCGCTCCGAGCTGTACCAGCACACCGACTTCGACGTGCGCGCCCGGGCCACGGTCGGCGCCTACCTGTCGATGATCTCGCAGAACCTCAACCTCTACCGGTTCCTGATGGACCGGGCCACGTCGGAGGACGTCCGCACCCGCAGCGACCTCGGACTGATGGTGCGCCGCCTGGGCGAGGAGCTCGCGGACCTGCTCATCACCGAGGGCCGGATCAGCGGCCGACTGCGTGCCCAGATCGCCGCGCACGCCGTCGTGGGCATGGTCCAGGCGGCGGGGGAGTGGTGGCTCGAACACCCCGAGGTGAGCGAGCGGGAGATCATCGACGACCTCACCGACGCCGTGGTCGGCGCCATCCGGGGCAGCGCGGAGTCCGGTTCGCGCTGAGGGGCGGAGGCGGTCGGCGGTGACGTTCGGCGCCCTTCCCGTGCCTCTGACCTGCCGGGCGGGGGCTCCGCGCTGCCCGGTTCGGAAACGCCTGGTCCCACTCTTGATCCTCGCCCCGCCCGTCCCTTCGGTCCCCCTCACGGAACGAACTTCGCGCCGGGACTTGACCTGGAGTGCGCTCCAGGTCGCATGCTTGCGGCATGAAGGACTACTACACCCCCGGTGAGGTCGCCGAGCGCTTCGGCCTCACACTCGACACCCTGCGGTACTACGAGAGGGCGGGCCTGCTCCGGAGAGTGGAGCGCGCCTCCAACGGCCACCGCCGCTACCGCTCCGATGACGTCGACCTCCTGGACCTCGTGCGCTGTCTGCGCGAGACCGACATGCCCATCGCCCGGCTGCGCGACTTCGCCGAACTGGTCCGTGGCGGCGAACACACCATCCCCGACCGCCTCGAGGTCCTCCAGGGCCACCAACGACTCCTCGATGCCCGCGTCGAGGAGCTGCGCCGCCGCCAGACCACGATCCAGCACAAGATCGACTACTACGCGGGGGTGCTCGCCGACGACGTCCCGGAAGCGGCCTCCGTGGCCGGGGGGAGCGCCTGATGCGACACACCACGATCAACGGCCGCACCGTCAGCGCCCTGTGCCTGGGGGCGATGCAGTTCGGCAGCACCACGGACGCCGCCACCTCCGCCGCCATCCTCGACCGCTTCGTCGAGGCCGGGGGAGCCTTCGTCGACACCGCCGACTGCTACCAGTTCTGGATCGAGGGAGGCCGGGGAGACGAGAGCGAGACCTTCCTCGGCCGTTGGCGGCGCGAGCGCGGCGTGACCGACGAGATCGTGATCGCCACCAAGATCGGCGCCCAACCGACCGCGCCCGGAGCCGGCCTGGAGGCGGCGGAGGGTCTCTCCGCGGAAGCGGTGGCGACGGCCGCCGAGCGCAGCCGCCAACGCCTGGGGGTCGACACCCTCGATCTTCTGTACGCCCACAGGGAGGACCCCGACACCCCGGTCGAGGAGACCATGGAGGCCCTCGCCCGGCTCGTCTCCGAGGGAACGGTCCGGGAGCTCGGGCTCAGCAACCACCGGACGTGGCGGCTGGAGAGGTCCCGCGCCGTGACACAGGCTCACGGGTGGCCGCGTCCCCGGGTGCTCCAGTACCGCTACAGCTACCTCCAGCCCCGTGGCGACGTCCCGCTCGCATCCGCGGGACACATGCACGCCACCCCCGAGCTGTTCGACTACGTCCGCGCCGAGGCCGCCCAGGGGCGCGAGCATGTCGTGGTGGCGTACACCTCCCTGCTGAGCGGCGCCTACACCCGCCCCGACCGCCCCTTGGAGTACGCCTACGACCACCCCGGAACCGCCGCGCGCCTGGCCGCCCTGGACGAGGTGGCCAAGGAGACCGGAGCCACCCGCAACCAGGTGGTGCTCTCCTGGCTCGCGGGCCACGAGCCGAGCGTTGTCCCGTTGGTCGGTGTCAGCAGTGTCGCCCAGCTGGACGAGGCGCTGGAGTCCCTGGACCTGACCCTTACGCCCGCGCAGCACGCCCGGCTCACGGCGGCCCGCTGACCAGAACCGACAAAGTGCGCAAGTGTTCCTATAACTCCGCTTTCGCGGTTTCCTGACGCTTCCGGCGGATACCTTCCCTAGGTAGGCGTGCGGCGGATCCGCGCGCACCGCAGATCCGTGAACCAGGGGGAGGGGCCCAGTTGCCCGAGAGCACGACGGCGTCGGAAGCGGACTCCGGTGCCTACCACCAGATCCACTTCGCCTGGGCCGAACCCACCCTCCTCGGTCGCGTCGGGCCGGGACCGTCGGCCACCTCCCTCCCGGAGCAGGACCAGCCGGTCCTGCGCTCCTGGCGCGACCGCCTCATCCCCGCCCTCACCGCCGACTACCGGTCGGCGCTTCCCGGCACCGACCCGGCCGCCTATCCCGAGACCCTCTGGGCCCACCACTACCCCGACGGCCAGAGCGCCCTGGTCTACCGGTGGCCCGGTGACGTCCGCGACGCCCACGCCTGGGCGATCGTCGGGCCCACCCGTGGCCTGGACCTCCCCCGGGTCCTCGCCTTACACGAGAACCCCAACACCCGGCCCGCCGCGAGCAGGCCGCCCAAGCCGGGCTGGGCCGCGATGCGGACCCTGCCCGCCCCCGCGCCCTGGGAACGCACCGCCGCCCCCGGCGCCCTGCGCACCCGCGACCGGCGCGCCGCCGAGACCCGGATCGAGGGCGAGCCCGTCCTCGTCGGGGCCGTGGCCCACGCGCTCGCGCACCCCGACCGCCCCCTCCGCCTGACCCTCGACCCCGACCACGCCGACCTGTGGCAGGCCACCCAGCTGCGCTTCCTGTGGGGCATGCACCGCGTCCTGCACGACGTCCTCACTCCGCGCGCCGCCGTGCCCGCAGCCGGATGGAGCTGGTCCTTCTCCACCTACGAGCCGGTCACGGACCCGGAGGACGGCCCCCACCTGGCCTTCGTGCCACCCTCCTCCGCCGCCGGATCGCCCTTCCTCTCCCCGGTACCGGGGGAGCACCTCAGGATCGCGGAGGGCCTGGTCGCCGTCCTGAGGGAGGAGGGTGGCGACGCCCTGGCCGACCACCTCAGAGAACGGGGCGTGCCGGAGGCCACCACCTTCGGTGAACGCCGCGACCTCCTCCGCGACTGGCTGGATCCTGCCCCCGCCCCGCTGGTGGAGGAGCCGGTGGCCGTTCAGGAGGCCAGTGCGGAGCTGGCGGGGGAGAGCGCTCCGACGGAGCGGGGCACGCCCTCGTTCTTCGCCCCCTCGCCGCCGACGGGGATCGACCTCACCCCCGACTCGCGGGCGGACACACCGGCCCCTGATCCGTTGACGGACGAGGCGGTACCCGAACCCGAGGACGACCTCGAAGAGGCCCCCGACCCCTTCGCGGACGACGACACCGACACCGCCGAGCAGGAGACCTGGGCCGGTGGCGGGCGGAGCCACACCTTCCTCGGGGTGGCACGGCGCCGACCCGCCCCCGAACCGGAGCACGACCCCCTCTCGATCTTCGGTCGGCCCCCACGCCCGGCAGCACCCGAGGACCCGAGCACCGAACCCGACCCACCCGTGTCCCGGGACGAGGCCGCACGGTCCACGGCCGCTGACGAGGAGCCCCGCGAGACCTGGACCATCGCCGCCTCCACCGACCGTCCCGAGCCCAGGGCCCCCGAGGACGCACCACCCCTCGCCGTCCGCCCCCTCCCCGAACAGGAACCCGTCGACTACGCGGCCGAAACCGAGCCCGAGACCGACGAGAACCTCGACGACCCCGACGACAACTGGCCCACCCAGTACGCCGACCTCCCCCTCGCACGCCTGGAGCGGTGGCACTCCAAACGCGGCCCCGAGGGCGCCCACGTCGACGTCGTCGACGCGCGCGCCGCCGTCCGGGCCGAACGCGCCGAACTCCAACGGGTCCGTGACGAGCGCGACCGGTACCACACCGAGGTCCAGGACCTCCGCAGGGAGATCGCCCGCCTGGACCAGTCCTGGATCGACGCGGAACCCTTCCCCGAGACCCCCGAACACAAGAGGCGCTGGCCCCTGGTCCTGCTCGTCACCGCCCTCGCCGTGACGGCCCTCGTCATCGGTCTGGAGGTCGGCTCCGGCACCCGGTTGGGCGTCCTGGACCTCCTCGGCCGACTCACCCCGTGGGGTTGACGTCCCGTGTGACGGGCGGCACCCACCGGACACGCCCTAACCTGGAAGGATGACCGACACTTCCCCGGCCCCCGCAGCGGTCCCGCAGCCGCTGTGGGACGCGATCCGCGACCTGGACCTGCCCAAGCGACACCTCAGGGATCTCACCGCCCACCCCGAGGAGGCGGGTGAGATCCTCCTCGACGCGGTGGACGTCCTGCGCGGACGGGACGAAGGCGCGGCGCACGCACTCGCCCGGGCGCTGCGCGAACACGCGCCGAAAGCCGGACACCGCCAGTTCGCGACCCACCAGATCGCCGTGATGCTGCGCGCCGAGGGCCGGGCCGACGAGGCCGACGCCCTGCTCGACGAACTCATGGACTCCGGTCCCGACCGCGGCGTGGCCGTGCTCCTGGCCGAGGACCTCGCGTCGCGGGGCGACTACGCGAAGGCCCTGCACTGCTACAACGTCGTCTGCCGGGGCATGCTCGCCCAGCCGCCGGAGACCGTGGCCGAGCTCAACCGGCTCGGCCTCATGCCGCTGCTCGGCCGCGCCCGCATGCGCGAGGCGCTCGGCATGGCCCCGGACGCCCACGACCTGGCCACCCGCTCCACCGACGCCTACCTGCCGCCGCTGGACGCCCGCGCCGACCTCGGCGGCGCCCCGAACCCGCCCCTCGACACCGCACCGCGCCCCGGACGCAACGACCCCTGCTCCTGCGGCTCGGGCCGCAAGTACAAGAAGTGCTGCGGTTCGCCCCTGGCCCGCTGAATCGTTGCGAACCGGACACCCCTTCCGGGAGTCACATCCCGCGTCGGTGCGCGCTCGGCGCACCGGGAGAAGAGGTGGCGGTTCGTGTTCGGAATCCTGCGGCCCTGTCGGCACACGCTGTCCGAGGACCTGGCTCGGGAGTGGATGTCCCACATGTGCGGGCTGTGCCTCGCCCTGAGGGACGACCACGGCCAGGCCTCCAGGGTCGCCACCAACTACGACGGCCTGGTCGTGTCGGTCCTCACCGCCGCCCAGTCCCCTGACCAGGCCGGGACCCGCACGGCAGGCCGCTGCCTCCTGCGCGGCATGCGCGGGGCCGAGGTGGCGGACGGTTCCGGCGCCCACCTGGCCGCGGCGGTCTCCCTGATGCTCGCGTCAGCCAAGATCAGCGACCACATCGAGGACGGTGACGGAGCCTACGCCCGCCCCGGCGTGCGTGCCGTGGCGGGTCGCGTGGCCACCCGATGGCGGAACGGAGCCCAGCGGACCGGAGGCGGACTCGGGTTCGAGGGCACTGCCCTGGCCGCCGTGGTCGACCGCCAGCGCGAGGCCGAACTCTCCGCCACGGAGGGCACCGACGTCCTCACCGTCACCCGACCGACCGAGGAGGCCACCGGCGAGGCCTTCGCGCACACCGCCGCCCTGGCGGGGATCCCGGGGAACGCCGCCCCGCTCCGGGAGGCGGGACGCCTCTTCGGCCGGGTGGCGCACCTGCTGGACGCGGTCGAGGACCGCGAGGAGGACCTGGCCAACGGCTCGTGGAACCCGCTCACCGCCACCGGCACCCCGGTCAGCCGGGCACGGGAACTCTGCGACGACGCCGTCCTCGGGGTGGACCTGGCCCTCCGGGAAGCCGAGTTCACCGACGACCGCCTGGTCCGCGTCCTCCTCGTCCAGGAGCTCAAGCGGGCCGTCGCCCGTACCTTCGCCCACGGCGGCCACCCGGGTCACGGTGGGTACCCGGGCCACGGCGGCCACCCCGGCCACAATCCGCACCCTGGTCACGGAGGCCACCCGGGCCACGGCGGCCACCCGGGCCACGGTCCGCACCCCGGTCCCGGCGGACACAGCGGCCATCCCGGTCACGGCGACCACGTCGACTACCCCGGTGACGGCGGGAACGGCGATCACCACGGCCACGGCGGGCACTCCGGTCACGGCGGAGAGGGCGCGAAGCGCTCCGGCAAGGGCGGCTGCTGCGGCGCCTGCTCCTGCGACACCCCCGGGTTCCGGGAACCGCAGCGCGGCCGGGGCCTCCTCGCGGGCTGCGCCGCGGCGCTGTTCATGTGCTGCACGTGCCAGTTCTGCTGCCGCGACCCCCACCCCGGCCCGTGGTCGGGCGAGCCCCGGGACTCCTGGTGCGAGGCCTGCGCCTGCGTGTCCGACACCTGCGGCACCTGCTGCCAGGCGTGCAACTGCTGCAGCAACTGTTCCTGCTGTGAGGGGTGCGACTGCAACTGCGGCTGACGCGGTACCGGGACGGCTTCACGGAACCCGTCCCGGTGTCCGTCAGTGGTCGCAGCTCCGGCACCGCCGGGTGGCCGCGCGCTTGGTGTTGCCCCCGGTGGCGCGGAGCGGCGAACTCTCACTGATCCGCTGCCACAGCCCCGGGTCCGGGTAGTTGATCCAGCCCCACAGCGGGGCCCTGACATCCGAGCCGGACTGGTGGGAGCAACCCAGCCGGTGGGCCACACCCCGAAGGGAGATGATGATGGCGTCGCCGGTCGGGTACGGCTTCACGGTCGAGAACGGCGTCCCGGTACCACAGCTTCCGATGTAGTCCCGTGGCAGCGCACAGGCGCAACCCTCCCCGATGGGGAGCTCACAGAAATCGCAGCGCTTCATTCTCTTACAGTGCACCCACGTGGTGACGATCCGGCAACTTTCGGTACCCAACCCGCCACCAATCGAAGAGAACCTCCTGTGGGGCCTCCGCCCGGGTGCTGCGCGGGCCCCTGGTGGCCCAGAGACGGACCACTCCCGTATCGCTCACCTCGACACTGAGCAGACGAAGCTCATCCGGTGTGTCCTGGGCCGTATCCCAATACCGGTGGGCGGCTCGCGGCGGTCGCACCGGGTGGGGATGCCTCGGCCGAGAGATCCGCGGTGCGTGGAGCGACAGGCTCGGCGTGAGCGCAGGAGCTGACCGACATGGAGAACCCGACAGGGACGATGCCTGACCGGGTCCTCCTTGCTCCACTTCTCGGTGCTCAGAACGATCCGACGACGGACACCAGGCTCACGAGTGCGATGACCACGAAGACCGGGATGACCAGGGTCACGACACCGAGGTCCTTGTAGGACTGGCGGTGGGTGAGCCCGCAGACGATGAGCAGGGTGACCACGGCCCCGGAGTGCGGCAGGGTGTCGAGACCGCCCGCCGCCATGGCCGTGAGGCGGTGCATCGCCTCCATGCTGACGCCCTCCTGCTCGGCCATGGTCCGCAGGTCGTCGCCGAGGGCGTTGAGCGCGATCGTCATACCGCCTGAGGAGGAGCCGGTGAGACCGGCGGTGATGGACACGGAGAGGACCGAGGTCCACAGAGCGCTCACACCGAGACCGAAGACGGAGTCGCGGACGACGGCGAAGGCGGCGACCGAGGCGACGACCGCGCCGTAGCCCACCTCGGAGGCGGTGCTGAAGATCGGGAGCATGGACCGCTTGGCCCCGTCGACGCATCCGGTCCACACCGTGGCGAGCTGGCGGAGGTTGAGGGCGACCAGGACGAGGATCGCCGCGATGATGCCCAACAGCACGGCCCACAGCCCGAGGCGCTGGTCGATGGTGATCCCGCCGAACTTCTCGTCGGCCAGGTAGGACCAGTCGAGTGCCGGAAAGATGATCAGGGTGCACGCGAAGTTCACGGCGAAGACCGTGAGCAGCGGCAGGAACGGAACGAGGTGGTTCGCCGGTGTGAGCGTGGTGACCTGGTTGCCGGCGTCGTCGTCGGAGGCCCCGCCGACCGCACGCGCGCTCTCGGGACTGTCGAAGCTCTCACCCTTGCGGATCAGCGCGGTGCGCCTGTACTCGAGCCACAGCAGACCGAGACCGAAGATGAGGGCACCACCCAGCAGCCCGGTCCCGGCACCGGCGAACGAACCGGTGCCGAAGAACTGTCCCGGAATGATGTTCTGCAGCTGCGGGCTGCCGGGCAGGGCGGTCATCGTGAAGGTGAAGATTCCGAGCGCGATGGTCGCGGGAATGAGGCGTCGCGGGATGTCGGCGACCCGGAAGAGCTCGCGGGCCAGCGGGTACATCACGAAAGCAACGACGAAGAGGCTGACGCCCCCGTAGGTCATGAGGGCCGAGGTGACGATCGTCGCCGCGATCGCGCTCCGCGAACCCACCAGCTTCGTCACGGTGCGGGCGATGCTCTCCGCGTAGCCGGTGACGGTCATCAGGACGCCGAAGATCGCACCGAACAGGAACACCGGGAACCAGCTGCCGACGAAGCCGGCCATCGCCGGCATGAAGATCTCGGTGTAGGAGGCCAGGATCGGGGCCCCGGAGAAGACCACCGCGACCGCCGAGGCGAGGGGCGCGGCCAGGATGACGGGGACGCCGCGGTAGGCGAGGGTGATGAGCAGGAGCAGGGACGTGACGATGCCTATGATTCCCAGTGCCATGGGACTCCTCGGGGGGTTGGGGCAACCAGTGCCGAATTCTCACCGGGAGACGAGGGCGTCTCCAAGGGCTGGGCGCGGTCGTCCGGTGGCTGGGGGACGTTCCGCGTCGGTGGGGTCGTTACCGCTGGTCGGGCGGTCGATCACGTCGGTCATCCTCGTGCCGAAGCGGCGGCAGGGGAAATGGTGAACAGTGGGGTAAACCACGTGAAGCTGTGGGGGGTTTGGGGGTTGAATCTACGTTGGGATTTGTGGTAATTGGAGCGATTTCGCACCGTTCTCACCCCTCACCGGGCACGGGGACGGGGGAGCTGTGTTCTCCGCCTGCCGCCTCCCGGCGGTGTACGCGACCTGTGCGAGGGCGTCGCACGTACGTGCCCGCGCACCCCCCAGCACCGCTCACGGCCGGACCCGACTGCCCGGTGGGGAGAGACTCTCCGGTGCGCGGCTGCTCCAGCGGGCCGAGGACCGTGCTGCGCCTTCCACGACCTGCGTGCCCGTGCCAGCGTCCGGCTCGAATGCTCGGACGCGGTCCGGTCGGCGGCACGCGGTCGACTTCGACCGGCTCGGCGGCAATGGCTCGTCGCTTCGGCCCGACCGCGATACGGCCGGGCCTTGCGGTCAGGGCGTCGTTCTACCAGGATCGCGTCCACGTGCCTGCCGGACACGGCCGGACCGACTCGGATGAATGCGCGGACCTCGAGCAGAGGGCGATCGTGCGGGACAGTGCGGTGTTTTCCAGAAGAGGATCGTCAACTCGCAGGGGTACGGCGTATCGGAGGTAGGCCGCCAATTCACACTCCGGGATGGCTGTGAACAGGCGATTCAACGGAGCACTCCGAATGTCGTTGGATTTCCGTAGCATAGGAATTCCTGAGAGTCGGCTGCCGCCGGCCGGAGGATACGACCACGCAGCCACCCACGAAGGTGGGGAGCGCGAAGAGGAGGGCTGTGGAGCAGGAAGCGGGAGACAAGAACGTCGCCGAGGCCTACGTCTACGTCGGCAAGGACGGCGCGAAGAATCTGCGTCGCGGTATTGACGCATCGGTCTGGGGTTGGAAACCGGAGACCGCGGAACAGAAGGGGCACCACGAGGTGATCTCTTCCCTCAAGAAGGGGGACCTCCTCTACCTCGGGCATCTCGGGCTGGGGAGGATGCCCGGTCCTGAAGCGCAGACACGAACGGTCTCCGAGCTCGTGGTCACCCGACTGACCGGCGCTTCCTATTATGACGAGGCGCCCGTCTGGGATGACGAGACCTATCCCTACCGAGTGCCGCTGGAAGTCGTGGAGACCCGGTACGACGTCACTCGCGAGGACATCGGTGCCGAGGCCATCGAGGCGCTTCGCAAGTCCGCGAGCGGCCAAGGCGGCCCCAAGCACCCGGAGACCTACCAGTCGGTTGTGGAGCAGCTCCTGGACGAGGCGATCAAGGCCCACAAGGGTGATCTCCTCGACCCCGAGGACCCCGCTGACCAGACGAACCTCGATCTGCCCCCGGTGCTGGACCGTCCCGCCTACATCTTTGTCCGTGCTGAGCAGAAGAAACTTCGCGCCAAGAAGTTGGGTGACAAGACCGAGGTGGCCTGCGATCTGTGCCAGCTGGTCCTGCCCAGGCGGCTGGTGCACACCGCGCACATCAAGCGTCGCAGCGAGAGTTCACCCTACGAGCGCGGTGACCTGAACAACGTCATGAACGCCTGTGTCATGGGTTGCGACTCCCTTTTCGAACATGGTTTCGTGTATGTGGACGTCGACGGCTTTATTCATGCGTCAGATCAGGTCAAGGGCGAAGGTCTCACCGTGGCGGCCCTGCGCGTCGGCGACGACTGCTCCGCGTTCTCGAAGAAGAGCGCGCCCTACTTCGCCTGGCACCGCGAGAACATCGCCAACGTGAACGAGAGCTGATGCAGGAATCCTCCCCCATTCCCCTGAGGTACGTACATCCGATCCGTGGTTCAGGACACCTTGGACGGTGGGCACCGCTCCGTCATCGTAGTGCGGGGCGGCCCGGGGAGCGGCAAGACGGTGCTCGCCATGCGGCTCCTCGCTGAGTACATTGACAATCCCCAGGTCGGCGCCCGTTATGGAACTCCTTCCGGATCCCTGACCAGCAACCTGAGGGACACCATCGGAGTCGATGGTTCGGACCCTCTCTTCCAGCTGCCGGAAAACCGGGTTTCAGGCTGCGGGGTGTTGATCATCGACGAGATCCACCGCTTCCGCCGTTATCAGGGCGGCTTCCGTTCCTACGTCCTGGGAAACCTGTCCAAGGTGCCGGTGGTCGTGGTCTTCCTCGATGAACGTCAGCGAGTTCGGCCCAATGAGGGCGTGACCGAGAGCGAGATTCGCGAGATCGCCGCAGAAGCGTCATCACCTTTCAACGTGGTGAGTTACAGCCTGGAGGGTAGCTTCCGATGTAACGGTTCCCGCGAATTCAACGCCTGGGTCGACGACCTCATCTACGACCAGCCCAGGCCCTGGAGCGGATCCGACTATGACCTGGCCGTCAGTCCCCATCCGCATGAGATGGACCGCTGGCTCGAGATGTGCCTCGAACAGGAGCACAGTGCCCGGATCAGCGCCGGGTTCTGTTGGGGTTATGAGGAGGCCAAACCGGGGGAGGAGCTGCCCGGGGTGCGAATCGAGTGGCGGGGCGAACCCCACGGTGCTCCGCAGCGATGGCAGCGACCGTGGAACCTGCACACGAACAACACGGTGCACACCAAGGGCGGGCTCATCGGTCCTCCACGCTGGTTGTGGGCCACGCGGCCCGGCGGAGAGCGCCAGGTCGGTTGTGTCTACACGGCACAGGGTCTGGAGTATGCCCACGCAGGGGTCATCTTCGGCCCGGACCTGGTTCGACGCGGGGACCGTTGGGAGGCACACCCCGAGCACAGTCATGACAGAGCCATGAGAGGGATCGGTCCTGATGAATACCTCGAACTGGCCAGCAACGCCTACCGAGTACTGATGACCCGTGGGATGAGATCGTGCCGTGTCTACTCCACCGATGCAGAGACCCAGACGTTCTTCTCCTCGCTCGTACCGGGCGACACCAGATAGCCAGGGTGCGCCTGGAGCCCAGAGGCACCATCAGAACCGGTCCCTGGGTCGGGGCTCTCCGCAGTGTCGAGATGGTAGCGGTTACTCAGCTAACGGTGACGTACTCGATCAGGTGCTTTTTGCAGTGGTCAGGTGGGTCTACCAGTGTCCCTTCTTCTTCCACCTGGATTCGAGTTCGCTGAAATGTGGTGGTACCGCCAGCCTGGTGGTGGCGCGCGGAGGCCACGATTCGTCCTGGACGAAAGGGGAGAGGCAGTACCGTACGGCGGATGCATGGTGCCACAGGTCAGGGCAGGTGGCGGCTCCGACGAGACGCAGGTAATCGATCTTTGTAGCTTCCGGAATGTGCCGGGTCGTCCTGAACGAGTCCGCGACGTGCTGAAGGCCCAACCCTCGGACGCCCTTGAGAGAGCTGGGCCTCCCGCCTCTGCTCTTTCGTGGGTAGCAGATGCTCGAGAAGGTTGTGGGGGTTGGCGACGAGGGGCTGTCCTCGCTGGACCGAGACAGGAACTCTGACACGATGCTGCACCAGACGTGTGCCTCTGTGACGCTTTTCAATGTGACTTCTGAGCCAACGATGGAGATGGCATCGCTTGTCACCTTGCTAACGAACTTCTCCTGGGCTTCTCTCGTTTGCGCGCTACTTCGGAGGCTGGCTTCCGCTAGCTTGACGAACGTAGCGTGCAGAGCCTCATCGACCAGGAGGGTCTCCAACCAGGTGGCACCCTTTCTCTTGTTGAGGGCAAGTGTGGAGATCTCGCTCTGAGTGGGGACGTTGCGGGCTGGACGAGTCCGAGTGCCTACATCGCGCGCATCCTTGTGGAATCCTCCGAAGACTTCCTGGAGGCTTTCACGTAGTGACTCGTATTCAGCAGAATCCGAGCATCGTGCCGCTCGTATGAGCAGATTCTTCTAGTGGCCTGCCCCACGGCAGTGGCAATGGCAGTTTGCCTGCTCGGCGTTCTCACATGAGGCGTTGTGGGGGGGGTCCGTCATCTGGCTCCGTATTTGATTACGTGCTCGGTGATCTACGACAACGAAAGCGTGATCAGTGAACTTCGCAGGAATCAGGTCCCGCCGCGAAGATTTCTAAGTCGGTCGAGGTGGCCTTGGGTTGACGATGGGCACGATTGTCACCCGTGGGTGTAGGCACAGAATCAGCTGCTGGGGTTCCCCTTCGGGTTTCTGCTTTCACTCTTCCCCCTTGCTCCCCAGCGTGCACAGGAATGACCGGTAGCGGCCACGGAGGAAACCACCCATGGTTCTGGATTGACGGTGAGTTTCTTGAGTTACGGCTCGGTCAAGGGCAGCTTTGTCCAGCGCTCTCAGGATCTGCTGGCCCGGCTGACGTCGACCCTCACCCCAGGGCCGAGGTGTGGATGGGCAGACCCCAAGGACAACCCCTGCTGTCTCACGGGAGTCCTATGCTGGGCGGGCAGTCGCGCGTCGCAGAACCGGACAGGGAGCGGATCGGATGTCGAACCGGTGGTGGGGAAAGCCCTCGGAGTTCCCCTGGGAGCAGGCCGCGCTGGAGCACATCCGGGAACGGTTCCCGACCACCGGCAACTACCGTGCCTGGGCCGGATTCACCTTCACCGCGCGCAACGAGCGCATCCGCGAGTGCGACCTGTTCGCAGTCACGCCCACCGGTGCCTACCTCATCGAGATCAAGAGTCACCCCGGGCACGCCACCAACCAGGGCAGTGAGTGGACCTTCGTCGACCGTGACCGGCGTCGTCGGACCATCAGCAACCCCCTGCACCTGAACGACCTCAAGGCCAAGGAACTGAAGAACCGCCTGCAGTGGGCGGTGAACAAGCTCGGTCTGCGCAACGTGCGGATCCCCTTCATCGAGGCGGGGGTGTTCCTCTCCGACCCCGATCTGCGATGTGAGTTCGACGAGGTCCAGGCCGCCCACGTCTACGGCCGCGACGGACTCGAGAAGCAGACCGGCCTGCCCGGGGTGTCGGACGGGCTGATCAACACCCCCCACAGCAAGGTCGACCCGGGATTCCTCAAACACGTGACCCGCCTGATGGAGACCATCGGCATCACGCCCATGGACCGCGCCCTCAAACTGGGGGAGTACACCCTGGAGAAGCGGTCCTTCGACAGCGGACCCACCTGGACCGACTTCAAGGCCAAGCACGAGCGCCTCGGCGGACTCAGCCGCGTGCGCCTTTACCACTACGGTGAGGACGCGAGCGAGGACGAACGCCGCTCCGTCGAGCGCGCGGCCAAACGCGAGTACATGTCCCTGGAGGGGATCTCGCACGAGGGCATCGTCAAGGCCGAGTACTACGGGCTCATCGAGGAGGGCGGCACTGACCTCGGTCCGGCGATCGCCTTCCGGCACCACAAGTCCTGGCAGCGCCTGGACCACTTCATGGCCGAACACGGCGAGGGCCTGGACGTCGACACCCGCATGGTGATGGTCCGCCAACTCGCTGAAGCGGTCAACCACGCCCACCGCAACCGGCTCTACCACCGGGCCCTGGCGGCCCGCAGCGTGTGGGTGGAGATGGACGGCAGCTACCCCCGCCTGTACATCGCCGACTGGCAGGTGGCCTCCAGGGAGAGCCTGCGCCTACGGGGTAACCGCACCTCGCATGCCGCATCCAGCACTGGAGCCACCGAGCACCTGGACGCTGCCCTGGGAGGTCGAGCCCTCGCCGCGCACGTGGAGAAGGCCGCGGCCGCGTACCTGGCCCCCGAGTTCCCCGACTACGCGGGACGGGCGGCCGCCCAGGACCTGTTCGGCCTGGGAGCCCTGACCTACCTGATCTTCACCGGGCGGCCTCCTGCCAGAGACCGTGCCGAGCTCAGTCAAACCATTCAGCAGCACGAGTGCCTCACCCCGGCGGCGGTCAGCGACGACATCGTCCCGCAGCTGGACACCCTGGTGCGGGAGTCGACGCAGCGCTCCCCGAACGACCGGCTGGCCACCGTGCAGGCGTTCCTGCGCGGACTCGACGAGGTCGAGGAACGCCTGACCCTGCCCGAGGTCACCACCGACCCGCTCGAAGCCCGGACGGGGGACGAGGTCACCCCGGGATGGGAGGTGCGCGAGATCCTGGGTAAGGGGGCCACCTCCCGGGCGCTGCTGATGCGCAACCAGGCGGCCGGGCGCGAGATCGTCTACAAGGTGGCGCTGAACACCGGATCCGCGGCGGCCGCTCTGCGCAGTGAGGCCAAGACCCTGCGCGAGGTGGGCGCTCATCCGCGGATCGTGGACATGGCCGCCACCGAGAAGGGGGCCGACCCCGGCCTGGAGGAGATCGGGGAACGCACCGTCCTGGTCCTGGAGCGCGCCGGACAGAAGACCCTCTCCGACTTCCTGGGTGAGGAGGGTGCGCTCACCAGCGGTGAGCTGCACACCTTCGGCCAGCACCTGTTCGAGGCGCTGGAGCACCTGGAGGAGAGGGCCGTCCTGCACCGGGACATCAAACCCGCCAACCTGGGGGTGGCGCAGACCCGTAAGAAGGCGCGCGCCCTGGTGCTGTTCGACTTCTCGCTGTCCAAGGCTCCGCTGACCCACACCTCGGCCGGAACCCGGGGCTACCTCGACCCCTTCCTCGGTGAGAGCCGCCCCTACGACGACTTCGCCGAGCGCTACGCGGCGGCGGTGACCCTGCACGAGATGGCCACCGGTGAACTGCCGCTCTGGGACGAGGACGGAGTCTCTCCCGAGTTCCTCGGTGAGGACGTCGAGGTCCCCCGTCTCACGGAGGAGGCCTTCCCCAAGCAGAGCCGTGCCGCTCTGGTGGACTTCTTCCACCGTGCCCTGCACCGGGACCTCGCCAAGCGCTTCGCCTCCCTCGCGGACATGCGCACGGCGTGGCAGGCCTCCTTCCATGCCGCGCCCCCCGCTGAAGCGGCGCAGGACACGGAGGAGACCCGTCGGCGCAACATGGAGAGCGCCACGGTGGAGACCCCTCTCCACCTCGCGGGCCTTACCCCCCTCGCGGTGGACACCGCCCAGCGGATTCTGCGCTGCGAGACCGTCGGTCAGCTCCTGCGCACCCCGGTCCGGGACATCACACACATGCGGGGCAGCACGCGAGGGATCCGCAACGAACTCAGCAGTGCCACGGCCTACTGGCGCAAGAGTCTGGACGTGGCCGAGTACGCCGTCCCGGCCAAGGCCAAACTGCCCAGCGGCGCCGATGAAGAGACCAAGCGCAACGCCCTGCTCGACCAGGTGATTCGTCAGCTGCTGCCCAACACGACCGAGGCCAACCGCTGGTGGGTCCGGGTGGTACGTGAGCTGCTGGGCACGCCCGAGGGCAAGAAGGGTCTCCTGGACTGGTGGCCCACCCGGCGCGAGATCGCCGACCGGCTCTCCCTGCCCCAGGAACGGGTCGAGGAGGCGCTGCAGGAGGCCTTCGCACACTGGGCGAAGAACGCCTCTCTGATGGGTTCGGTCCGCGACGACGTCACGGACATCCTGGACCGCAACAACCGGCTCCGCGAAGTGCGCCAGATCGCCTCCGAACTGCTGTCCATGCGTGGTTCCACCCTGGAGACGGAGGAGCGCTCGGTGTACGCGCTCGCCGCGGTGCGGGCAGTGGTGGAGTGCGAGGAACAGCGGACCGAACAGCGCTTCGTGGCGCGGCGCTACCCGCGCCGGGTGATCGTTGCTCGGGTCATCGACAACGACCCCCTGGTCCCAGTCGAGGGTGACCTGTTCGACTACGCCGAATCCCTCGGTGAGCGCGCTGACGAACTCGTGGCTCTCGGCGGCTCCGACGCCCTACCTGGTCCCGGTACGGTGCGGGAGGCCCTGCGCGGAACGGAGTCGCCGGAGGGCATGAAGCCTCTCCCCGACACCGCGTTGGTGCAGATCGCCGCGGCAGCGTCGGAACGCGCGGCGGCGACCCCGCGACTGGAGCTGTACCCGGTCGACCTCGACCTCGAGCGGGCCCTGCGCATCACCCAGGCCATCGGCTATCTGGGCAAACCCGGGATCACCCCGGAGCAGATCAGCGACCGGGTGCGTTCGCGCTTCCCCGCACTGCCCGCGCCGAGCCGAAAGCAGCTGCACGCGCTGCTCAAGCACCGCCACCCCAAACTCCGTGAAGAGCGGGTCGGCGACACCGTCTGCTGGTATCTGGAGCCGGAGTTCACCACCTACCAGCCCTCGACCCACACCGGACACCACCACGAGCTGGACCAGGTGGGTACCGCGTCCCTGCAGGCCTGGCAGCGACTGGAGCAGGCGGTCCAGCGGGGCGGCTACCGGGCGCTCAAGACCTGGCTGCCCGACACCGAGCGCTCAGCTCGGATGCTCACGCGTATGCCGGGCACCGTTCCCCTCGACGTCTCGACCGAGTTCGTCCGCGTGGTCGACGAGGTCATGGAGGCCAAGGGCAGGGGACTGACCTGGGAGCACTTGGCCAAGGCCGACAACAGTGAGCCCCGGCCCAGGCCCTTCGAGACCCTGCTCCAGGAGGTGTTCCAGCGCCTGGGAGAGAGGGTGCGCACTGCCAGTGCGGAATCACCCGCCGGTAGTGGTGTGGTGGTGCTGTACCGGGCGACACCCCTGGCCCGGTACGAGGCGGGCCGGTCCCTCCTGGGCCGCCTGATCCAGGAGGCTCGCGAGGCCGACCGTGCCCCGTACGGCCTGTGGCTGCTGTGCCCCATGCGGGGTCCGCAGACCCCGGCCACGCTGGACGGCCAGCCCGCCGGCATCATCGCTGACTCCGAGCAGGTTCTGCTGCCAAGAGGCTTCACCGCCCCGGAGGGGTCGCTGGTCGGGTAGCCCGTGACACACGCCGTCACCCCTCTCCACGGGGTGGCGGCGTTTTGCGTCGTTGCGAACCTTCCCCGCGGCCGAAACGCTGTTCATTGAAGACCTGCAAGTTGCAGGCTGTTCACATGCTGCGGAGTGCTGAGGATCCGCCTGATGAAGGAACGCGAATAGGTCCTTGAGTGCCTAGCCGCTTCCCGGACTCCAGGAGTTTCTAGGTTCCCCGACGAACCATCCTTGCGCAGTGCTCGGCAAGGTCCGGCGCCTCAGCGCTTGGTCAGCCATCGGTCGCACTGCTGATACGGGTGATGATTTCTTCGCGGAGGCGCTCGGCCCTGGGGTCGGCGAAGTCCTGGAGAGCTTCCACGGCCTCGTGCCAGTGCGCCTGGGCGGGTTCAGGGGCGCCATCGTCGGCCATGACCGTGGCCAGGCGGTCCAGGCAGACCGCCAGGTTCCAGCGGGCGCCGTCGCGGCGGTAGCCGTTGGCGGCCTGGCGGTAGAAGCGGGCCGCCTCGTCCAGGCGGCCGAGGGACTGGTAGATCCCGCCCACACCCTCGAAGGACTCGGACTCGCGGACGTGCTCACCCATCGATCGGTGCAGGCTGGCCGCCTCGTGGAAATGGTCGAGCGCTTCCTCCGGCCGGTTGAGTATCGCGTAGGCGCGGCCGAGCTCCAGGTGAGCGAAACCCTCGTACGTGGTGAGGTCGAGATCGTGGGCGATCTCCAGGGTTCTCTGCGTCAGAGACAGGGCCAGATCGGCCTGACCCGCTTCTCGCCAGGCTGTGCTCAGGGCGGTGAGACAGGCGAACTCGCTGGTCCTGTCCCCGGTCTCCCGGTGGATCGCCAGAGCGTGGTCGGCCAGCGCCACCGCTTCCTCCCATCGCCCCAGTTCCAGGAGGCAGCGGACCAGGTTCCCCATGGCGATCCCCTCCCACAGGCGGTTTCCGAGTCCTCGGGCCGCAGCGAGGGAACGCTCGAAGTTCTCGCGTGCATGGACGAGCCTGCGGCCGCGTTGCTGAGCCAGGGCGAGGGCGTTCAGGGACATGAGGACCCCGTGTTCGTCACCCAGTTCCCGCCTCAGTTCCAGGGCACGTGTGTGGTGCTCGATACCTGCCTCGAACCGGTTGGCCTGGAGGTGGGCTATGCCGAGGTTCTCCCAGAGGTCGGATTCGGCCCGAGGGTGGTGTTCTGTGCGTAGGGCCCTCAAGCCGTGGTCGAGCATCCTGATCCAGGGTTCGCCGTAGACGGGGAAATGCCCCAGCACGTGGGGGAACCGCCAGGTGAGGTCGGTGAAGTCGTGCTCGGCAGCCGTCTGTGCCGCGGCTCTCAGGTTCGGTTCCTCCAGCTCGAACCAGCGGAGCGCGTCCGAGTTGTCGGAGAGAACCGGCCCCGAGGACGGAGCAGTGAGGACCTCGTCCGGCTCCGGGCGGCGCAGGTTGGAGTCCACGGTGAGAGCCGCGGAGTAGGCCGTGCGCAGATACCAGGTCAGGAGTCGCTTCAGGGCTGCTGTTCGGTCTTTGGCAGCCTCCTCGTCGCGTACCTGGTCCATTGCGTAGGAGCGAATCAGGTCGTGGAACCGGTAGCGGTCCGTGCCGGTCTGCTCCAGCAGGTGCGCACCGACGAGCGTGTCCAGCGAGCGTCGGGCCCGGCGCACCGGAAGGTCGGCGAGTGCGGCCGCGGCGTCGGTGCCGAAGTCCCTTCCTGGGTGCAGGCCCAGGAGCCGGAACAGGCGTGCCGCGTCCGGAGGCAGGACCCGGTAGGACCAGGCGAAGACGGAACGGACGGTGTCCGCCTCCTCCTCGTCATCGGTGGCCAACGCGTCCCACAGTCCGGACTCGTCGCGCAGGTCCTGGATGAGGTCGGCCAGGGGCATGTGCGGACGGCTGGCCGCACGTTCGGCCGCGATGCGCAGGGCCAACGGAAGTTGTCCGCACAGGCGTGCGAGTTCGGCGATCTCTCTCGGGTCATCCTTGGGGCGGTGCTGTACGGTCACGTACTCGAGGAGTTCCACCGCCTGTTCCGTGTCCAGGGTGCGCACGGTGAGACGCTGTGCCCCGTTTCTGGCGACCAGCCCGGACAGCCGGTCCCTGCTGGTGATGACGACCGCGCTGTCGGCGGAGCCGGGCAGGAGCGGGCGCACCTGGGCGGCGTTGGCCGCGTTGTCCAGCAGGATCAGCACCCGCTTCTCCGCCAGGTACGAGCGGTACAGGGCGGACCGACTGTCGGTGTCGGGTGGGAGTGAGTCTGCGGTGACGCCGAAGGCCCGGAGGAACCGCTCCAACACCTGGTTCGCTGGCAGGGGCAGCCCTGGACCGTACCCCTGGAGGTCGACGTAGAGCTGTCCGTCGGGAAAGCGGCCGCGGACCCGGTGTGCCCAGCGCAGTGCCAGGGCGGTCTTCCCCACCCCGGCGGTGCCGACGATGACGTGCATCGCCGCCTCTGCTCGCCCGCCGGACTCCTGACCGGTACCGGGCATGTGGTTGCTGAGTAGCTCGAGCTCACCGGTGCGGTTCACGAATCCGCGCACGTCCGCGGGGAGCTGTCGCGGTACCGGGGCACCGGAGCTCTCCTGGCCGTCCCCGTGGAAGTGCACTCCACCACGGACGTCCCGAGCCTGGATCGCTCGTCCGGAGACACCCGACATCCGTGACTGGTGGCCGCTGGTCGAACCCTCCTCGGGTTCCTCGCCCGGAAGAGGCGTGTGCTCATCGAGCACGGGGCGTTCCCACTTCGGCCACCTCGCGGACGAAGTAGTCCTCCACGGGTTCGGCCCGCTCGTGCAGGGCGGCGATTTCGGACCGGCACTGTTCGAGGAGAGCGTGGTCGGTATAGCGAACCGCTCCCTCGGCCTCTCCGTGAGCGTCGTAGAGGATCCGGTAGGTCACCTCCTCACCGAGAATGACGATCTCCGGGACGGGGCCTTCCTGTTCGAAGGCGGAGAGCGCCTCCGGGGTGATGACACGGATGTCCTCGCCGCACTGGGCTCGGATCCGTGCGGAGTGCAGCTCCCACAGCAGGTAGGTCGACAAGGGCTGCTCGACGACCCGAACCCGCCGGACCCGGCACGCGGCCTGGGCCAGACCTTCGAACATCTGGCGTAGCGCGGGACGATCAGCCTCCATCAGCTGAAGGGACTCCTCCCGGCGGCCCTGGAGGAAGGCCATCCAGCTCTCGCTCTCCGGCTCGTGGAACTCCTGCTGCCGTTCGAGTTTCCAGACGTCGGCGTTGCTGAGCGATCGGAAGCGGTCTCCGAAGTCATCGCCGTACTCGGAGAGACTCAGGTGGTCGCCGGGGAAGGAGCTGACGGAGTCAAGCATCTGCGATGTCCGATTTCGCTGAGACGAGTGTGGAACGGGGGATGATGACCAGCCGTTCGTCTTCTGCGATAGCCACACCATCAGGGAGGCGTGGAGCGTAGGAATCAGTGAGATCACGACCTATGACCGCGATGTCCCCGTTGTCGAGCTCCCAGATGTCCGGGCATTTGTCGATGTTGTTGGAATTGCCGAGTTCGGCCGGTGAGGCTCCGAGCCTGCGCTTCATTTCCGCTGAAGAGTCCGCTTCCCAAGGGTCTGCCATGGGTTCCCCTCTCGCGCGCTCCGGCATGGGGGTGAGCGCGCTGCAAGCAAAATAACATGCCTCGGTCGTGGGCCGAGAGTGGATTTGGTGAGGGAGATCCATGATTGGTTTCGCCGTGGTGGCAGGGCCTTCGGCTCTCGCCAGACAGCCGGTCGACTCCGGGGAACCAGCAGCTCATGGCGAGATGCGGGACTGGAGCGTGAACGGTTGATGTCCGGTTCCCTTGGGTGGCCTGGGCCGGACGAGGTGGGAGATCCCTGAAAGTCTCCGTAGGTCCTTGAGTGCTTCTGCGGAGTGGTCACCAGCGTGGGTCTGAAGTCTTTCTGTCCGCAGTTCAGGAGACTGATCGGTTGCGATGCTGTCAGGGCCGGAGTAAGCGACAAGAATCCCGATGTGGGGAGTTTGCGCGATCGGTCAAATATGGGCTGAAAGCACTGGGCGCAGCGGGGGTCAATCGCCCGTGCGTGCGTCCGGTGCTGGATCGCGCTTAGCGCTTCCCCCTGGGATTCGGAGGATCTTCGGTCAGTCGCGTTGGAGCGTGGTCCCCTCGACGTCGCGGGGGGAGTGGTGCACCAGCTTTTCGCCGGTGTGGCGGAGGGTGGCGATCTCCGCGCGGCATCTCGCGGTGGGGCGCGGCCAGTGAACCGATCGCCCTCCAGGTACGCACGCTGCTCGTCGTACCGGCTCGTCTACGCCACCGTCTCCTAGCGGGAAGACCTCGGGAACCTGACCACTGTGCCTGCCTCGCGAGCGGTGCCAGGGATGCCCCGGATCCCAGCAGAGATGACTGGTGGTTCCCCTGGGTGTTCGTATTGCCGCTCGCGGGAGATCAGCGCGAGAGCTCGGCGTCGAGCTGACTGATCGTCGACGGGAGGTGGAGTCGCGCTATCGTCGGCGCTCAGGGGGACCGTGGCTGCGAGAAACAGCGTGGTGGCCGACTGGACTGTGTCCCTCGACCACCACGTGACCCTGAGGTCAGCTCTGGGAGGTGCGGGCCGATGTCAGGAAGGCGGACCACTCGGCACCGGGGAAGGGGATGTGTCCCTTGGCGGGGTTCTCTGAATCCCTGAGAGCTGCGCCCCTGGGTAGGTCCGCGACCTCGACGCAGTTCTCACCAGCTCCGCTGTAGCTGCTCTTATGAAATACGAGGTCAGTCACGATCAATCCCTCATCGACTCAGCAACGTCATGCACGAAGTCTATGGTTTCGGCCACTGTAAGAGCAGCGCTGCTTGCTTCACGCCACATGGCATCGTATCGGCGGATCTCTTCCAGATCCTCCACATACAGGGTGGACGTGGGTGTTTCGGAGTACCCGATGGTGGGGTCGTTGGACTCCGGGAACTCCATGATCTGGAAGCTGCCCAGGTTGGCAGCGTGCAGGCCTGCGGAGAACGGGAGCACCTGGATCGCGATGTTGGATCGTGTCGCCATCTCCACGAGGTGGTGCAACTGTTCCCGCATGTTCGAGGCATCACCAGAGTGCCTTCGTAGAGCACCCTCATCGATGACAGCTGCATACTCCGGAGGGTGAAGGCGGTTCAGGATCTCCTGACGCTCCATGCGCGCCTGGATGTGGCGTTGGATGCGCTCCTCTGAGTAGGCGTTGGCACCCAGGAACACACCTCTCGTATACCCGGGGGTCTGCAACAGCCCCGGGATGACCTGCGCCTCGTAGACGCGAATGAACGAGGCCTCCACCTCGAAGGACGGCAGTCCCGCTGGGCTGAAGACGTCCTTGTACTTGGACCACCAGCCCGGCTCAGCCGCATCCTTGGCGAGCTGGTGCATACCCTCCCAGGCGCTCTTGTCTACCTGGTAGATCTCCGCGAGAGAGTCGATGTGGGCAGGTCGAATGCGTTTGAGCGAGGCCGTCTCCATTTTGCCCAGGGTTGCTCGCGGAACACCTGACTTCCTGGCAGCGATGTCGAGAGTCTCACCGGATTCCGCACGAAGGTCACGCAGGATGCGGGCAAGGCGGCGACGCCTGATGGTTGGGCTGAAGGAGGGCTTCATGAAGGCAATCTATCAAAATTTTCCGGAGATTCTCCAGAGAGCTTGACTCCAGAGAATCTCCAGAACATGATGATGTTGTAGCCAGTGACTGAGACCTCACAGACAGTCCACAGGATCTCTGGCACTCAGGCTACGTCGTGCCCCTTTCCCTCCGCAGGGAAAACGTGAAGGTCATCGGCCTTGCGGGCACTCCCTCGACCCACATGCAGCTTCCCTCTGTGTCAGGAGTCCGTTCGTCATGCCCTTGCTCGCCCCCGTACCCCCGATGGCACAGGTGACTATCGCCCTCCACGAGCTGGTGCCCCACTCCTACCGGCACTACTTCAACGGCCGCCCGGACCGCCCCTACTACCGGACCCGCCGCTATGACTTCGGCGCCTCCCCGCTCTTCCTCCCACTGGTCCGCGCCTTCCTGAACACCTGCGCCGCCGAACAGAGCCCCGACTACCGCTACCTCTTCACCCTCATCGGCTCCGAACTCGCCAGCAACGCCCTCAAACACTCCCGCTCCGGCCTGCCCGGACGCTCCTACCGGCTCCTGTGCGAACGCCACCGCGACGGACTACGCGTCATCTGCCGCGACGACGGAGTGGCCACCGACCGCAGGATCGACTACAGGGAACGCCACCACCTCACCACCGACCCCGGCGGACTGGACCCCACCAGCGACTCCGGACGCGGACTGGCCATGATCGACGCACTGGCCACCGACTGGGGCGACAACGGCCGACCCAGCCACCGCGAAGTCTGGGGCTTCCTCGCCTACGACCTCCACGGCAGCGCCTGGCCCCACCTGACCCACTAGAGCCCCAACGCACACGCGAAAAAGGGCCCAGGAAAGCGCGCCAACGCTTCCCGGGCCCCCACACAACCCCGAATTCCAGACCTAGCGAAGTCAGAAAGCAGGATCAGTGACGCATCCTATCCCCGCACCCCGACAGCCCTACACTCCCGGCACTCTCCTGCGCCACACCTCCATGACCGGACCGGCCTGCGCCTCCTGCGCCCACCGCTCCTGCCGCGACCGCCGCGCCGAGCACCTGCCCCGCCTGGGCGGACACCTGGCCGAGTACCGCACCGAACACGACCTCGCCGCCTCACTCCAGGCCCGCAACCCGCACCTGATCATCTGGTACGGAGAGCGCACCGGCTCCTACTGGATCGCCAACCCCACCGGCCTCACCGAGGTCCCCGACGCCCCCACTCTCACCCGGCTCCTGCCGCACCTCGTCGAACTCTGGTAACCCTGCCGATCGAAGACGGTGGTGGACCTCCATGCCTAGATGTCCACCACCGTCACACAGTGGTGATCACGATCGAGGATGCCGGTGTGACCAAGGTGCTCCACGCGTGACAATGGAGAGGTACCCCGTCCCTCTCGTTGTGGTTGGAGCCCCCCGTGGTCGATCAGGCGGCGCTGTTGAAGGACCTGCAAGAGCAGGTGAAGTTGTTGGAGGACGACCTACGCGAACGCGGTCAGGACCCGACAGCAATCAAGGGAACCGACTCCACGGGAGAGCCTGAGACCTTCGATGCCTCCCTCAAGCGCGAGTACCAGCGTGCGCGGGACGCCGAGCGTACGGCTGTCACCGAGGCGGAGTGGCGCGAGGGTCAGATCACCCAGGCCGCAGTGGCGTGGGTGCTGTCCACGGTCTTCTTGCGCTTTTGCGAGGACAACGGACTTCTTGAGCAACCGTTCATCGCAGGTCCGAAGGATGAGCGTGACCGGTACGGCGTCGCCCAGGAGCTGAAGGAGGCATGGGTTCTCCAAGGACGGAGCGAGAACCCCGATGCTCCCGAGCGAACTGACCGTGACTGGCTGGAGCATGCCTTCGAACAGATGAGCGTCTCCTCGGTCATGGCGGGACTCTTCGACAAGCGGCACAACCCCATGTGGACCATTACCCCGTCCCACTCGGCCGCCAAGCAGATCATCGACTTCTGGCGTGCCGTGGGCGAAGACGGCCACTTGGTCCATGACTTCACAGACTCCGAGTGGAACACCCGTTTCCTGGGGGACCTCTACCAGGATCTATCTGAGGCGACTCGGAAGAAGTACGCGCTGCTCCAGACCCCGGAGTTCGTCGAGGAGTTCATCCTCGACTACACCCTGGAACCAGCGATCGAGGAGTTTGGCCTCGACGGTAACCGGATCTACCAGCATCAGGAGAGCGATGGTTTCCGCCTGATCGACCCGACCTGCGGGTCGGGTCACTTCTTGCTAGGCGCGTTCCGTCGACTGCTTAACAAGTGGCGCGAGGCTGAGCCGGGTACTTCGGACTGGGATCTGATCAGTCGCAGCCTGCGCAGCGTCCATGGAGTGGATAAGAACCCGTACGCCGTGGCCATCGCACGCTTCCGCCTCCTCATCGCTGCGATGAAGGAGGGAGGAATTGACGTTCTGGGAATGGGGGCTCCAGAGTGGCCGATTATTGTCGGAATCGGAGACTCTCTGATTCATGGGCGTGATGTTCCGGGGGCCAGGGACGAGCTGTTCACGGTAGGGGAATCTCACCGATATTCGACTGAGGATTATCACCAATTCTCAAACGAGCATGACTTGCTAGGCGCACACAGCTACCACCTGGTCGTGGGTAATCCTCCGTATATCGCAGTAAAAGATAGCCACGAGAGGGTGGAGTATCGAAAGCGGTACTCGGCTTGCTCTGGGGCTTATGCGCTCTCTGTTCCTTTTGCGCAGAGGTTTTTCAACCTCGCGAAGCGTGGATCTGGAGGGATTCACAATTCTGGATTCGTGGGCCAGATTACCGCCAATTCTTTCATGAAGCGGGAGTTCGGGAAAAGGCTGGTTGAAGATTTCTTCAGGAATGAAGCAAGGCTCACTCATGTGATCGACACTTCGGGTGCCTATATTCCAGGCCATGGAACACCGACTGTCATCCTGGTGGGGCGGAATGCGAGGAATTCTCATAAATCCAGAATTCGTTCGATTCTCGGTGTTCGAGGCGAGCCAGATCAGCCGAAAAGTGCAGCCGAAGGAGTTGTATGGAATGCGATAACTCGACAGGTTGACAATCCGGGCAGTGAATCCGAATGGGTAAGCTGCACTGACCAGTCGTGGGATCGATTTAGTTCACATCCCTGGAGTCTTTCTGGCGGAGGGGCTCCCGGGGTGATGAAAATCATCTCATCTGCGAGCTCGAAGAGTGTCGGGGATATTACTGAAGGAGTTGGCTTCTGCGCTGTTACGCGTTTGGATGATGCGTACATGGTGGGTGCGAACAAACTGACTCGATCTGGTTTTCGTCCAGAACGAACTGGCCGACTCGTGGGGGGTGAAGATGTCAGGGATTGGTCTTGCGCTGGAGGGGTCCATTCTGTTTTTCCTTATGCCGTTGATGACGGCAAGATTAGGGCGGATCTGGCCGCAGGGGAAAAACAGGTCCTTTGGCCTTCGCGGTCCTTGCTCAGGGGGAGAAAGGCCCTTTCTGGATTTCAAGAAGATATTGGTCTAACTTGGTTTGAGTATTCGGGCATGAATGAGCGGAGATTCCTGTCTGAATTCTTGATCGCCTTCGGTGAAGTGTCGACGCATAACAATTTTGCGTTGGGGCGAAATGGTGCTGTATTTACTAGGACGTCCCCAGTAATTAGTTTCTCGGATGACTGCGGGATCGAGAAGTGTCTTGGTCTTCTGGGTGTTCTGAACTCTTCTGCTATATGTTTCTGGTTGAAGCAGGTCTGTCATGACAAGGGTAATAGGGGTGGAGAGAGGTCTACGGGAAGATGGGGGTGGGAAAAATTCTATCAGTTCAACAGTACTCGCGTAGCGGAGATCCCTATTCCTGCGACCCTTCCGACTGTATGGGCTGCTGAAATCGACAAGCTTTCCGTTGAATTGGCTGTGCTTGATTCGGAAATGGAGTTCGGTGAAAACGTGCCGAGGGTATCGTCACTTCGGAAAAATTATCTTGATTATGCTAAGGTGCGTAGTCGGATGATTTCGCTCCAAGAGGAGCTGGATTGGGATGTTTATAGTCGATTTAATCTCGTTGATGAAGGCGCGGAGTCCGTCCTTCTTGATGCTTCGTTGGTTCCGGATATTAAGTTGGGGGAGCGTTCTTTCGAGATTGTCCTGGCGCGAGCCTTGCATTCGGTCGAAGGCTCTAAAGAGTGGTTTAAGCGTCATGGCTCTACGCCCATCACTGAGATCCCCGAACACTGGCCGGACGCCTACAAGAAGGTCGTCGCTAAGCGCATCGAACTCATCGAGTCGGACAAGAACATCAACCTCCTCGAACGTCCCGAGTACAAGCGGCGTTGGCAGTCCGAGCCCTGGGAGAAGAAACAGAAGGCGGCACTCAAGTCCTGGCTTCTGGACAAGTGCGAAGACCGGCGTCTCTGGTTCAACACCGATGACTACGGGGACGAGCGGGCCCACCCGCTCTCACTTCGCGCCCTGGCCAACCGTGTCCGGGACCTGTTCCCCGAGGTAGCTGAAGTCGCTGCGCTCTACGACTCCAGCAAGGATTTCGGTGAGGTCATCGAGGAGATCGTCAAAACCGAGCACGTTCCCTACCTCGCCGCCCTCCGCTACAAGGACACCGGTCTGCGCAAGCGTGCCGACTGGGAGCAGGTGTGGGACCTCCAGCGTGAGGAGGACAAGCTCAACGCCGATCTCGCGGAGGGGGAGAAGGAACACCGCCTCGACATCCCCGTCCCGCCCAAGTACACGTCCGCTGACTTCCGTCGAAACGAGTACTGGTCCAACCGCGGAAAGCTCGACGTACCCAAGGAGCGGTTCGTCTCCTACCCGGGTGCGGAGACGGACACAGACTCGACCCTCCTCCTCGGTTGGGCCGGGTGGGACCACGCCGAGCAAGCGGACGCGCTCGGAACCCTGGCCCATGAGCGCCTCGACGAACTCGGCTGGGGCAAGGACGAGGACACCCGCGACAAGATGGTTCCGCTTCTCGCGGGGATGCTCGAGCTGCTTCCCTGGGTCCAGCAGTGGCACACCGAAGCCGACGAGTACGGCGAGACCCCTGCCGACCACCTCAGGGCGGACCTCGCCGAACTGCGTGACACCACCGGCATCACCGAGTCGGAGATGAAGGCCTGGCGTCCGCCATCCACCCGAGGGCGCAAGAAGGCCTGATCTCCAGCTCCTCCCGTTCAACGTTGCCGAGCGTCCCCACTCCACGGCCGGAGACCGCCCGCTGGTCTCCGGTCCGGGAACGGACAGCACCCCTCAACTCGCGCCCATCCCTTGGACGCGGCGTGCTCACGCCGCCGCTCCTGTGGGTAAGCAGTGGGTTGAAACCGTATGACAACCCGAATCCCACCCCGTTCGTCACATCAGTGCCCCAACCATGCTTCCAACACAGCAAGACGAACCTCCCCCAGTACCTCGCCCTTCACCGCTCCACCGCACAGGGTGTTCCTGTCCTCACCCGGACTTAGGCTGGAACCCCGGCCCAGAATCGGGAACCGTGCGCCCCACCGGACGCCCCAGCGCCCGGCGTGTTCGCACTGGCCGCGCCCCACGGTTCCCACTCCCCGAGCAGAACGCAGAAAGGCGCGCCCCGGCGATGACGACCCCTTCCCCTGGTTCGAGCGGCACCGGCCGAGTGATCAGCGACCTGATCGACATCCCCCTCGCCGTCCAGGACGGCGACCTGGTCGTCAAGCTCACCGAGAGCACCTCCACCCGCCAGGCCCAGGCCCTCGCCGAGTACGTGGTCACCCCCCAGCTGGCCGAGAGCTTCGACCAGGCCCTGGAGACCATCCGCTCCTCGGTCACCGACGGCAAGTCCCAGGCCGCCTACCTGCACGGTTCCTTCGGTGCCGGTAAGAGCCACTTCCTCGCGGTGCTCTCCGCGATCCTGGACCACCACCCGGACGCCCGGAGCAAGCCCGGCCTGGCCGACCTGCTCGCCAAGCACGACAGCTGGCTGTCCGGGAAGAAGTTCATCGAGGTCAAGGCGCACCTGGTCGAGAAGGACGTCTCCATCGAGGCCAACATCCTCGGCGGGTACGTGCGCCAGGTGCGTCACGAGTACCCGGACGCTCCGGTCCCGGCGGTCTACCGCGCGGACGGACTGCTGGAGGACGCTCGTGAGCAGCGCGCCCGCACGGGGGACGAGGCGTTCATCGACCTGCTGCCGTCCCGGGGCGACTCCGCCGAGGGTGAGTTCGACGACGTCTGGGGGGAGCTCGCCGGCCCCTCCACCTGGAGCACCGAGACCCTCGACGCCGCCTTCGCCGTCCACCCGGACACCGAGGTCGCCACCGAGCAGGGCCTGCGCCAAGAGCTGATCAGTGCCCTGATCAGCGGTCCCTTCAAGCGCTACACCAGCGCGGTGGGGGACTCCAGCGGTGCCTACGTCAGCATCGACGAGGGCCTGTCCGTCATCAGCCGCCACGCCAAGAAGCACCTGGGCTGCGACGCCGTCGTCCTGCTCCTGGACGAGCTGATCCTGCGCTTCACCGCCTTCATCGGCGACGAGGGCCGGATCAGCAGCGAGGTGCAGAAGATCGCCAAGCTGGTGGAGTCCTCGCACAGCCACCGCCCGGCCCCCATCATCAGCTTCGTGCCCCGCCAGCGGGACCTGCGCGAACTCGTCGGCCTCGGCGGAGGCACCGAGGGCATCTCCCAGACCATCAGCTACTGGGACGGCCGCTTCGGCCACATCAAGCTCGCCGACGCCAACCTCACCGAGATCGCCCGCCACCGCCTCATCAAGCCCCGCAGCGACGAGGCCGCCGCCGAGATCGACGCGGCCTTCGAGCGGATGCGCGGCAGCCGGGCCGAGGTACGCGACACCCTCCTCGACAGCGCGGGCGGAGCCGACACCAGCACCTGGGAGGACTTCCGCAGCCTCTACCCGTTCAGCCCCGCCGCGCTGCACGTCCTAGTGGAGATGTCCTACGCCCTGCAGCGCCAGCGCAGCGCCATCAAGCTCCTCCTGGAACTGCTGGTCAAGTACCGCACCACCCTGCCCGTGGGCCAGATGGTGCCGATCGGCGCCGTCTTCGACGTGCTCATCGAGGGCGAGGCCAAGCCCTTCAAGGACCACCTCAGCGCCGAGTACGCCAAGATCAGCAACTTCTACCTCAACAAGGTCCAGCCCTGGCTGCTGGAGAAGCACGAGGTCACCAAGGCAGAGGTGGCCGGTCTGGACGTGCGCTCCCCGTTCCGCCGGGACGACCTGCTGGTCAAGACCCTCCTGCTGAGCGCGCTCACTCCCAACGTGCCCGCGCTCAAGGACCTCACCGTGGGCCGGGCGATGGCGCTCAACCAGGGCATCGTCAAGGCCCGCCGCCCCGGGCAGGACGTCAAGGCGGCCACCACGTTCTTCCAGGACATGGCAGCCCAGTTCGGTGAGGTGCGGGTCGGCGCGCAGAGCGACAACCCCACCCTGTCCCTGAACCTGCTGCGAGTGGACACCGAGTCCCTGATGCGCAGCGCCTACTCCGCCGCCAACGACCACGCCCTGCGTCGGTTGTTCCAGCGCCTACTGTGGGAGCAGTTCAGGCTGGAGCCGGGGGCCGAGCGCGCCGGGGTGGTCTGGCGCGGCACCCAGCGCGCCGTCGAGCTGGTCTTCGGCAACGTGCGCTCCACCGACGACCTCGGCCGGGAGGAGTTCCGGCCGGTCGCCACGAACGCCGTCCGGGTGGTCATCGACTACCCGTTCGACGACGGCGACCACAGCCCCTCCGAAGACCGCTACCGTGTGCAGGCCCTGCGGGAGGAGTTCGGCGAGACCGTTCCGGGTCTGGTCTGGCTTCCGACGTTCCTGTCGCCGGGCAAGCTGGAGGACGCCCGCCGGATCCTCATGATGGAGTACCTCCTCGAACCCAACGTGATCGAGGAGAAGGCACCCGACTGGAGTAGCGACGACCGCCGTGAGGCCCGCGCCCAGCTGGACAACCAGCGCAACCAGCTCATCGCACAGATCAGCAACCTGCTGCGCGGGGCCTACGGACTGGTGGAGGTGGAGCGGGACAGCAGCGACTACGGCGCCCCCGCCGACCCGCACATCGAGCCGATGCCGCAGGGCCTGAACATCCCTTTGGAGGCCGGCAGCCAGTTCCCGGCCGCCCTCGAGCGGATCACCACCAAGCTCCTGGACCACCTCTACCCCGAGCACCCCGACCTGGCCAGCCCCACCAGGAAGTCCGCGCTGCGGCGCGGCGACCTCAGCATCGTGCTCAAGGCGGTGGAAGAGGCCAAGGCCGACAAGCTCAACCGGTACGAGAACGCCCCCAAGAGCGACCTACCCACCCTGCGACACATCGCCGGTCCGCTGCGCATCGCCACCGTCGGCGAGGTCTTCGTGCTGCGGGACGACTGGCAGCGCGAGATCGACCGGTTCGTCAAGCTCAACATGCCCACCAGCACCGACGTGCGCGTCGGCGACCTCAAGAAGTGGATCCGTGCCCGCGAGGACGGGCAGGGGCTCCCCGAGGACATCGTCGACCTGCTGGTCCTCGTCTACGCCGTACAGAGCGACCGGGCCTGGATCCGGGCGGGCAAGCGCTACACCGGCGCGGACATCGGCCAGCTCGCCGACGACATCGTGCTCCGCCGCCAGGAGCTGCCCTCCGAGGAGGACTTCCAGCAGGCCAACGAGCGCGCACAGCGGATCTTCGGGCTCCCCGCCCAGCCGCTGCTCAACAGCCGGTCCGTGCAGCGCATGGCCGAACAGCTCAAGGAACAGGCACACCGGCTCCAAGCGGGCAGCGAACACCTGGTCCGTGAACTCACCAGGCACACCCAGGTGCTCGGACTGAACGAAGAGGCCCCGCGCCTGCGCACCGCACGCGCTGCGGACGAGCTCCTCGGCCGACTCAGCGGGTTGGCGGACGACACCGAACTGGTCAGGGCGCTCGGCCAGACCGACCTGCCCGAGCAGAGCGGCGTCTACCACCTCAGCATCACGGGGGCGGGTAACCTCGCCCAGGCCCTGGCCGCCGCCCGGTGGGACCTGCTGGAGTCGCTGGAGACCATCATCCATGCGGGTGGCACACACTCCAGCCGGGCCGAGCAGATCCTGGGCGCGCTTCGGGAGGCCGCGCGGCACAACGAGAGCACCCAGAAACTGGCCACCGCCCTCAGCTCCGCCAACAGCGCCGCCAGCGCGCTGAACAACCTCATCATCCGTGAGGCATCCGGAGGACGGGGGACTCCGCCGCACACAAAGCGGGGTGGCGGCACCTGGCCGGAGCACACCGGGGTGCGCGTCGAACACGAACCCACCCTGCCGCAGCCCCCCGCCACTCCCGCCGGGGCCTGGGCCACAGTCGACCCCGGGGTTGGCGTGGACGCGGCCGTCGCCGAGCTGCGCACCCGACTCGGTATCCCCGAGGACCGCAAGATCCAGATCACCATTCGGGAGGCCGAGTGAACAGCGCCACCACCCGGGCCGGTGCGTCCCGTCCCACCGCCCCGGCGCTGGGACGGGTGAGTGCGGAGAGCGTGGCCGGCGCGCTGGAGCGCGCGCTGGACGCCGAGGCCCGGCGCGTCGCCAAGGGCCACCCGCGTTCCGGCGCCACCGCTCTGGCCCTGTCCGCGGCCCCCCATTGGGACGGCACCGACACCCTCACCGTGCAGATCGAGACGGGGCAGGGCACGAACGAGCAGCGAACCGTACGGGTGGTGGGTGCCGACAGCGTCCTGACCCTCGTGCACGCGCTGAGCGGCAACCACGAGGACGTCGACCACGTGGTCGTCCTCACCCCGCTCGACCCCGCCGACCTCGGTGAGGCGCTGCTGGGACGCTTCCTCGGCGAGGAGGTGGTCCGCCTCGACGACTGGGAGCTGCTGCGCGGCGAACTCAAGGTCACCCGGATCGACCCTCGGCTGTACTCGGGCCGACTGAGCTGGCTGGCCGACACCCTGCGCGAGATCAGGGCGACCCACCAGCTCAAACTGGGCACCGGTGTGCTCAAGCTCGAACAGGCACTGTCCATCGCCGTCTCCGCGCGCTTCGGCCGCAAACCCGGCGAACAGGTGGACAGCGCGGCGCTCCTGGAGTGGACCCGCAACCCCGCCTCCGTGGCCGCATTCACCCGTCTGCACGAGGACGAACGGGAGGACCTGCGCCGCGAGGTCGAGGAGAACCTCGGAGCCGTCCCGCGGGTGCTGTTCAAACTCCTGGACCGCGGCCACGCGCTCGACGCCGTCCCCATCGGCCTCACCCTGTCCGAACTCGACGAGGCCGCCCAGGAGGACCGCCCAGACGGGGACCGCGACGCGGCCCGCGCGGCCCAGCACGCCCTGATCCGTGCCCAGGAACGGTACTTCGGCGCCAACCAGCCACAGGCCGGAGAACTGAGGGAGTTCGGCAACGCCTGCACCGCGTCCCTGGTGCGGTTGCTCGACGGTGCGGAGGAGGACCACGCCGACGAGACCGTCCGCCGCACCGAGGAGCTCCTCTTCCAGCTCGACGCCGCACCGGTCGCCCAGGCCAGCCGACTGCTCGACGCGGGGCTGCACACCCGCTTGGCCGAACTCGGGCGGCAGATCACCCTCGCCCTGGGCGAGGACGGACGAGGAGGGCCCCTGCCGCAGGACCTGCGGGAGGTGGAACGGGCACTGGGGCGGCTGCGCGACCACCGCCGCCACGACTCCCGAGACAAGCAGGAGCAGGCACGCGCCGCCACCAACGCGGTGCGACTGCTGCGCCGCATGGCGCTCGGTTCCGCAGATCAGCCTTTGGGGGCCACCACACCCAGCACCGCGCACGGATGGATCCAGGTCCACGTTCAGGAGACCGGATGGGTGGACCGCGCGGCCTCGGCGATCTGGCACCACCACGGTGACGTGCCTGTCTTCGTCCAGGCCCTGGGCACCCTCTACACGCGGGTCCGCGACTGGCGTGCACGCGTTGACGCGGCCTTCGCCACCGCCGTGAACCGCTGGAACAGCGGGCACGCACCCACCGACACCCAACTGCGGGCCGAGAACCTCCTCAACCGAGTGGCCCTGCCGATTGCACAGGACCAGGCACCGCTCGTCATCGTGCTCGACGGAATGAGCGTGGAGGTCGCCGTCCAGCTGGCGGAGGACGTCAACGGAGGCGGACGCCTGGCCGAGGTCGGCCGCACCTCGAAGGGAACCCAGGCCGGTGTGCGCGAGGGCGCTCTGGCCACCGTCCCCTCCATCACCAACTGCTCGCGGGCATCCCTGCTCACCGGCGAACTCACCACGGGCAAACAGGACCGCGAACGCTCCGGCTTCACCGCCCTGTGGAAGAGCACGGCCTTCGGTCAGCGCAGAGCGGTGCTCTACTACCAGCGCGACCTGGAGGTCGGTGCCGGGCTCCACCTGCCCGCGCAGGTACAGGAGGACATCGACGACGCCGAGACCGTCGTCGGAGTCGTCCTCAACACCATCGACGACGCCCTCTCCCGTGGCCGGGAAGCGGACCAGGCCACCTGGTCCACGAAGCAGATCGGCAAGCTCGGTTCGCTCCTGGACGCCGCGGCTCGGGCCGGTCGCCCCGTCGTGCTCACCTCCGACCACGGTCACGTGTGGGACCGGGGGCAGGCCACCAAGACGGTGTCGGGGGAGTCCGCCCGCTACCGCGTCGGGGAACCCGGTGCCGGGGAGATCCTCGCGACCGGAGACCGCGTCCTGTTCGGCGACGGCACCCTCGTCGTGCCCTACCGGGAGGACATCCGCTACACCGATCGCAAGGACGGCTACCACGGCGGCTTCTCCGCGGCCGAGATGGTCATCCCCGTGCTGGTGTTCGTACCCGTGGAGACGGCACGCCGAGGCTCGGGGGAGGGCGGCCACGCCCCCGCCCCGCATGGCTGGCAGCGACTGGGCCCGGCCGAGGTCGAGCCGGTCTGGTGGTCCCAACCGCTGGAGAGCACCCCGGCGGCCGACAACGGGCACCACACGCGGTTCGACGACCTCACCGGGTTCCCCACCCGGGCTCCCCAGAAGGAGAAGGGCGCCAACACCCCGAAACGACGGCCGGGAAAGAAACAGGCCCAGCCCGAGCAGACCCCCGCTCTCTTCGGAGACCAGACCCTGGGGGCGCAGGTGATCGACACCTCCGCGTTCAAAGCCAGCCTCAGCAGGGTCGGCCGGGCACCGGCAGCGGAGGAGATCGCCTCGCTCGTCGACGCCCTCGCCGCCGTGGGCGGAGGCAACCCGCGCCTGCCCGTCGGCGCGGCCTCCCGTGCGGCCAACGGGCCCCAGAGCCACCCACGAGCCGTGCGCTTCCTCAAGATGGTCGGCAAGGTCCTCAACGTCGAGGCCTACCCCGTCCTCACCCTGACCGACGGCGACCGTAGCGTCGAACTCAACACCGCCCTGCTCCAGCAGCAGTTCCTCCGAGGGGGCCGAGCGTGAACTCCGTCAGCGCCGCACGCCGTGAGGAGGTCGTCGGCGCCCTGCGCCGCGGCACCGTCCCGCACGGTGGCCTCGACCTGTTCGCCGTCGGACTCGACCGCTACGAGAACGCCCTCGACAAGGAACTCGGCAACGTCAGCACCGGCGGGGCCGACTTCAAGGCCGTGCGCGGTGAGTACGGCTCCGGCAAGACGTTCTTCGTCCGGTGGCTGGGTGAGCGGGCCAAGCGAGCCAACTTCGCGGTCACCGAGATCCAGATCTCCGAGACCGAGACGCCGCTGCACCGGCTGGAAACCGTCTACCGGCGCCTGACCGAACGGCTCACCACGTCCACCCAGCCCCCCAGCGCGCTGCGCGAGATCGTCGACAACTGGGTGTACTCCCTGGAAGAGGACGTCCTCGCTGACGGCACGGTGGAGGAGACCGACGAGGAGGCGCTCAACCAGGCCGTGGCAGCTCTCCTCGAGCGTCGACTCACCGAGGTCGCCGCCACCAACCCCGGGTTCGCCGCAGCCCTCCGGGGCTACCACCGAGCCCAGGCCGAGGGACAGCCAGCCATCGCCGAGGCACTCATCGCCTGGCTGGGCGGACAGCCCAACGTCGCCGCCGCGGCCAAGCGCTACGCGGGGATCAAGGGCGACCTCGACCACTTCGGCGCGCTGGCAGCGCTCAAGGGGTTGCTGGTGCTGCTGCGCGACTGCGGCCACCCGGGACTGGTGGTCGTCCTGGACGAGCTGGAGACCCTCCAGCGGGCCCGCACCGACACCCGGGAGAAGGGGCTCAACGCGCTGCGACAGCTGCTGGACGAGATCGCCAACAAGCAATTTCCCGGGCTGTACCTGGTCATCACCGGAACACCGGCGTTCTTCGACGGCCCCCAGGGCGTGCAGCGGCTGGCGCCCCTGGCCCAGCGACTGCACACCGACTTCCTCCCCGACCCCCGGCACGACAACCTGTACGCCTCCCAGATCCGCCTCGGTGGTTTCGACCTGGACAAGCTCCACAATTTGGGGGTCGCGGTGCGGGAGCTGTACGCCGACGGGGCCGACGCACCCCAGCGGGTCCGGAGCCGGGTGGACGACAGTTACCTGCTCGGTTTCGCCGAGGCGGTCGCGGGTGAACTGGGTGGCAAGGTCGGCATCGCGCCCAGGCTGTACCTGCGCAAGCTCGTGGACGTGATGGACCGGGTGGACCAGAACGAGGACTTCGACCCCCGTCTGCACTACCACCTCACCGTGGGGGGCAGTGAACTGACCGAGGTCGAACGCGGCGCCCACGTGCGGCGGGCCAACAGCGCGGACGAGGTGGAGCTCGACCTGTGAACGCCTCCTCCGCCGCAGGGGAGGGCAGCAGGGTGGGTGGTTCGGCTCCCGCCGGTGCGGAGCCCAGCACCCTGGACCTGCTGCATCCCACCCTCGCCCACCACGTCGTCAACACCCTGGGGTGGCCGGGGCTGCGCCCCCTGCAGCGCGAGGCCCTGGCCCCGCTCATCGACGGAGACGACGCGATCCTGCTCGCGCCCACGGCTGGAGGTAAGACCGAGGCGGCCCTGTTCCCCCTACTCACCACCATGGCCGGACGAACGGGGGAGGGGCTGTCCCTGCTGTACGTGTGCCCCATCAAGGCGCTGCTCAACAACCTGCTGCCCCGGGCCCAGGCTTATGCAGGGTGGATGGGCCGTACCGCCGAGCTGTGGCACGGTGACATCTCCTCGGCAGGGAGGCAGCGGATCCTGCGCAACCGGCCCGACATCCTGCTCACCACGCCCGAGTCACTCGAGTCGATGCTCGTGAGCACCAAGGTCGACCACCGGGCGTTCTTCAAGAACCTGCACGGCATCGTCGTGGACGAGGTACACGCCTTCGCGGGGGACGATCGGGGCTGGCATCTGCTCGCTGTCCTGGAACGTCTTTCCCGGGTGGCCGGGCGACCGATCCAGCGGGTGGGGCTCTCCGCGACCGTCGGCAACCCCGAGGAGCTGCTGGCCTGGCTGCAGGGGTCCTTGTCCGGTGAGCGACCTGGGCGGGTGATCGCCCCCGGGGTGAGCCTGCCCCGGGCAGGCCATGTCCCTGATGACCCCCCGCCCGGTGAGGTCGAACTCGACTACGTGGGTTCTCTGCGCAACGCCGCCAAGGTCATCGCCTCCCTCCACGCGGGCGAGAAGCGCCTGGTGTTCTGCGACTCCCGCAAGTACGTGGAGGAACTCGGCCACACCCTGCGCGAGTTCGGGGTGACCACCTTCCTGTCACACGCCTCCCTTGCCCTGGACGAACGCCGCCGCGCCGAGGCGGCCTTCACCGAGGCCCGCGACTGCGTCATCGTTGCGACCAGCACCCTGGAGCTCGGCATCGATGTGGGCGACCTCGACCGGGTCATCCAGATCAACGCGCCAGGGACCGTCGCCTCGTTCCTGCAGCGCATCGGCCGCACCGGGCGCCGCCAGGGGAGTGCTCGCAACTGTCTGTTCCTCGCGGTGGACAAGCCCGGCCTGTTGGACGCCGCCGCGCTCCTGCACCTGTGGGGCGAGCACTGGGTCGAACCGGTGGTTCCCACCCCGGAACCCCGGCACATCGTCGCCCAGCAACTGCTCGCCCTGTGCCTGCAGGAACCCCAGGTGGCCCGAGAGCTGTGGCCCGAGTGGTGGGGTGACCTGGAACCGTTCCGCAAGGGGGAGCCCATCGCAGCGCACCTGGTTCGCGAGGGCTTCATCGACCTCGACGGCGGGTTGATGATGGTCGGCCCCGAGGCGGAGAAGCGCTTCGGGCACCGCCACTTCATGGAACTGACCAGCGTCTTCACCGCGCCGCCCCAGTTCACCGCCCTGCACGGGCGTACCGAGATCGGCCGCGTGGACCCTTCGCTGTTGGCCGCGGACGAGAAGGAAGCCGGTCCCCGCCGCCTCCTTCTTGCCGGTCGTACCTGGGTGGTCACCTGGGTGGACTGGCGCCGACAGCGCTGCCAGGTCGAACCGGTCGAAGGCGGGGGTGGCAAGGCCAAGTGGGACTCGGGCGGTCACCTGGGCTCCTTCTTCGCCCTGACCCGAGCCGTTCGGGAGGTGCTGCTCGGAGCCGACCCCAAGGTGCGGCTCACCCAGCGCGCGGTCAAGGCCCTGGCTGAGGCTCGTGAGGAACATCTGGACATGGTCCACCCCAGGGGAACGGTCATCGTCCGTGCCTCCAACGGCGACCTGCGCTGGTGGACCTGGGCGGGAGCACGGGCCAACCTGACCCTGGCCGCCACGCTCGGTTCTGCCGCTGATCCCAAACAGCAACCCAACGACGCCTGTCTGCGCCTCAACCCTGAGTTGGACCCGCGTTCCTGGGCCGCCGCCAAACAGGCGGCCCAGGAACGGGTGGTGCTTCCCGAGGTCTCCATCCGTGCACTGGACGGATTGAAGTTCAACGCGGCTCTACCGGAGCACCTGGCCCGGCGCACGTTGTCCGCGAGGCTGGCCGACGTCGAGGGTGCCTCAGCCCTGCTGAGAGCTCCCACCCGCTTTGTTCAGTTGTGACCTGCTCGGGAATTGCGCCGGTCACTCGTTGGCGGGACCGGGGGGTCGTTCGGCTTGCTGGCCAGGTCCTGCCAGTTCATCTGATCGACAAGAGCACGAGCCAAGTTGAGGAAGGCCTGAAAACGAGTCTCGTCAGTCTCCATTCGCTCGATCAGAGAGGCGAAGAGGGAGGCTGCTCGTGTGTACCGGCTCTGTGGGTCGTCCTGCTTACGCACTAGAGGGAGGATGACACTGTTGAACTTTTCCCAGGACTCGATCGATGCATCGTGGTGTTGTAACCACCAGGCACGTGCGATATCCGCATCGTGAAGGATGTGTCTGCACAAGTGTGTGGCTTGGTCGCTGAGCATTGCCCGCTCGATATGCGCTTGACGGCGTGCGGCGTCATACTCCGCTAGTCGCTTCCTGCTCGCGGCGCTGAGGCGTAGCCTGACTCGTGCGCAGACGCTCAAATCAGGGTGAATCGTGGACGCGGCTCGCTGCCAGGAGACCAATTCCAGAGTCACCCTCTCCTGGAGATCGCGATCGATGTCAGGAAACGAACGATGCTCGACCCGCTGCGCGATCCCCTGCACCGCGACGACGGTTGCGGCCCGGGCCACGGACCGTTCGGATAGGGACAGCTTGCCCTGGCCGCAGCGGTACCAAGCGGTTCCGCGCATACGTAGGTCCACACCGGGGATCCCGGAAGGCAGCGTGGAATTCAGGCGAACCCGTCCTTGCCGACGAATTCGGTACGCGGTCATTTGGACGGGGCCTCCTCGTTCGGGTCGGCCATGATGAACCTCAGTAGGCCTCGACTTCCCGGCGTGTCCTTTGCGATGTACTGGTACATCAAAGAATCCTGTTCGCGCCTAAACACCTCAGCCAGCAGCTGTTGGCTTTCCTTGGGGAGCTCGCCTTGGCTGACTAGCTCCGACCACTCGGCGAAGGCACGACCCGCGGGTGACCCTAGGTCCTGTCCCTCCACCGCCCTGCTCCAGGTCTGCACGAGCCAGGTCCGATCCTCGGCCGAACGTAGGCGTTCTCCGTTCGGCCCGAGAAGGAGAGTTCGCCCTGCGGAACTGCCAGCCAGGGATAGGAACGCCGCTCGGCCTGCAGCTTGGAGCTCTTCCTTCGAAAGCCAGGAACGTAGAGCTCTGAAAACCAGGTCGGGTTCGGTCCTGGCCAGATTTGCCAGGGCCCGGGCCAACTCGGTCGAATCGCTCTGATCGTTCTCGGCTACCAGTCGGAGTCGGATGAGCGCGATCTCTGGCTTACGAGTGCCCAGTTCACCCCCGCAGATCTCGGTGACGAGGGACAGAGCGTTCTTGTTCGGCTTCCCCTTGACCCAGCGGTACAGCTGGTTGCGCACGTAGGCTCCATTTCCGGAGCTGAGCGCCGCCTCTGTCAGTACCTGAACTGCGATGGAATGCCGTGCTTCGGACAGGTCCGTGGTAACCGTGCGCAATAGTTCGGCGTCGTTCTCTTCGCATGCCAGGTGAACGACGCGTTCCATCGCCCGCTTGACATCGCCCTTGGGCAAAGGCCCGAGCGCGAAAACCTCTCCGATCCATTCTAGGACCTGCTTCCGAATCCCAGGGAACTCCTTCAGGAGATGGCGGAGCACAGCGAGATCCAACTTCGCGCGGTCTTTGCTGAGGTTCACTATCCCGTTCTCATGGGGCACATGCGCGGCCTGCATCTTCTTCCCCAAGGTCGGTTCCTGGGCGAGTGCAACGGGAGTCCGATCTACTCCCAGGCGTCCGAGAAGGAGGTTGGAGCTGGCGATCACGGATCGTCCCGGGGCCTTATCGATCAGGGCCGTCGACCAGAGTACGGTACGGGTGGTGAGCAAGTCAGGTGCGGGTTTGATATCCGCTGGATAGAGCAGTCTGCCTTCGATGTACTCCCGCCACCCGGTGAACTCACCCAGCCTTTTCGCGAGGTCCTCTTTATCCAAGGAAGCAGAGATGATTTCCGAGAGCCGAAGGGCATCCGACGGTCGTGGCCGGGAGGAGATGATCGCGGCGACGCCACTCTCGGACAACCAACCGACTCGATCCTCACTTTTGCGTAGCTTGAGGTTCCTCGTGATGAGTGTTGTGGGGTCGGGACCATCGAACCGGAACGTGACCTGCTGGGTTGCGTGAGCCAGTGAACCGTCCCAAAGCTCTGGTGTCGAAAGGACCACGGTGTACTGGCGACGTTGCAGGTTCTGCTTGCCGTAGTCGACCAAATGTCGCCCGAAGTCCTCATCCGGAAGCTCATGGGAGGTGAAGGACAAGTCCAGTACTACCCCTTCTCTTTGGAGCTCTGGGAGGTACTTGGTCTTGGGCTTCGACCAGTCAGGGTTCAGGCGGTAGATGCTTCCATTGGGTGGGAGCGCAAGCCGGAGAAGGCGTAGTCCTAGGATTCCGCGGCCGCTGCCAATCGCACCCACCAGCACGATGAGGCCGTGGCGCTGCAGAGCGGTTTGGGCGGCGTGCCACTGCGCTGTCTCACCGGGTTCGACGAAGTCGGCACCGGAAGCCCTCAGGTCGTCCCATGAGACGGGTTCGGGAGCGACGTACTCTTCACCGAAGAACGCGTTGTGGGCCTGGACACCTGTTCCTCCGGTCTGCACTTGCATATGGTTTGTAGTCATCGGTCGCCCCCGGGGTGGTTGTTGATGCTGTGGTTGGTGAAGTGCTCGGTCTGGACGATGGTGCCGTTGCCCTTGGCGCTGAACTTGGATACTGGTGGCTGTCTGAGATCCGCCCGCTCCGAGGAGACAGGGTTGGGTGCCTGCCTCTGCTCGGTGAGGAGTAGATCTGGGTCGGCAAGAGCCCAGTCGAGTCCGGGGACGTGTATCCAGGCGGGCTTCTCGAAGGACTTCACCCGTACCAGACAGTGGGCGAACTCCTGCGGACCGGCTCCGTTGGTCGCGCAGCCGCTGCGGTAGACGTCCTCGTAGGCTCGCTCGGAGACGATCATGGCCAGCGGAGTCAGAGCCGGAGTGGCACGCGAGAGCAGGCCGCGGAGCCGGTCGTCGTCCAGTAGCCGGTGGGTTTCCACCATGGGTTCGCCGATGCCGCTGTCGGGGAGTGGCCCGACATGCACGCTGAGGCGGAGCTGGAGCGGTCGGCCGTCAGGCCGTGGGTGGTCACGCAGTACGTCGTTCAGTGCGCGGGGAAGGCAGCTCACCAGCGCGGGAAGGTGTTCCGGGTCGACACCTGCCACGTACCCGTCGCCGGTGTGCTGGCCGAAGTAGCGCTCTTCCCAGGTATCGAGACCGACAGCGGACATTGCCTCGCTCAAGAGGAGTAGGACGTCCTCGTTCACCACCGCCATGCCTTCGCTGTCGAGCGAGCCGAAGTCCCGGGCGTCCACCGCGACCACAGCTCGGTAGGGGTTTAGCTTCTGTGAGTCCCAGAGCGTCATCGTCCGGCTTCCGAACATCCTGATTTCGTTCATGTTCGGAGCATCGTTTGTGACGAGCGGGGATATCGTCTGATTCTGGACGTTGGCGCGTGGGTCAGATCACGTTTCTCATCTCCTGGCTCGTGTAGAGACCAAGCGCTTCAATATCTGCGACCTCGATGTGCTTTCGTCCACATTTGATGAGTCCGAGCGCTTTGAGTTGCCCCAGGGTCTCGATTGCAGTCGCGCGGCTCATCCGGAGCATGAGCCCTAGCTCCGCTCGGTCCATCCCGAGCTGGATGGTGACACTCTGTCCGTTGCGCTCACCCACCTCGAGCGCGAGGTGGGTGAGGAAGCGCGCCATGCGGATCTCTGTCGGGTCACACCTGAGGCTTCGGAGGTGGGCTTCTTTCTCGAGCGAGCGATTGAGGGCGAAGCGGTGCAATGCTCCGGTCAGTTGCTTCCGCTCCACCAGGGAGCGAAACGTGGAAGCGGGGATGCTGTGACCGACGCACCTGTTCACTGCCCACACGGAAGCGCTCCTGGGCTGATTCAGGAGTACGCCTACTTCACCCAGGAGTTCACCGGGACCTCGCAGTGCCAACGGGACGACCTGCCCAGCCCGAGAACTCTCGGTGACCTTGACGGTCCCTTGGATCAGTACAACAACGGAGTCCGATGTTTGGCCCTGCTGCATCAGAGGAGCGCTTGGAGAATAGGACCGGCGAGTGCCACCGCGGAGCAGCTCGTCCCATGCCGGTTCCGGTACGTAGTGGTGGAAGTTCATGATGTGGTTCTCCGGTTCAAGGTGGTAAGCGGTGCTGTCCCGGAGTGTGCCAAGGTTCGCTGACATTTTTCTTCCGCTAATGTCACCATTGGTGAAATGCACAGCTTGGAAAGTGTTATTCGTACGTGAGTTCTGACTTCGGGCGGACGTCAGTTCGGTTCTCCTGGGGCGCGCACCGCTCGCCGGGGAAGAGCTCGAGCCTCATACAGGCGTGCGCAGCTCGGTGGCGATGGTGTCCACCTGGGTGAGTAGCACATCCGGTTCGGTGTCCAGGTTCAGCGCGTGCTGGTGGACGGTGACGCCCGGACCTCCGTGGAGGTGGTGACGCGTGGTCGCAGTTCCTGGGCCCGCCGCATAGACCAGGTGGCCCTCGGGCAGGTTGAGGCGCGTGCAATAGGCCAACAGCTGGTAGAGGTCACCCGTGTTGCCTCCAGCGCCCTTGACCTGCTTGTACTTGACGTCCACCACTCCGCCAGGACTGTGGGCCCCTGGCGGCTCGTAGACGAGGTCTGGGCGGAGTTGGGCGGTTTCTGCGTGGTCGAGGTGGAAGCGCCGATCCTGCAGCAGGCAGCGTCCGCCGGTGGAACGCAGCGCTTCGGTGAGGGCACGGGTCACGAAATCCTCGAAGACCTGCCACATGCGCAGGACGAGACCGTCAGCGCGTAGACCGGGGCTTTCCTCGAACTCGTAGGAACCGGACCTCAGAACGATTTCGGCCAGACGGAGAGGCGACTGGAGACGGGCATTCAGCCGACTCGGACTCCAGGTGGGAAGGCCCTGGCGGGGGTCAAGAGAGCTCACCCCATCCAGTCGGACGAGGATCCGGCGAAGAAGCGCGCGGGTGGCGGGTGCGAGGTCCCGCTCACGAAGCAGCTTCCGTGCTGCGGTCAACAGAAGCCGGTTCTCCGGGATGTCCACGGTGTGGTCGTCGTAGCGAATCTCCGCGGGCAGGGGCCTGCCGAAACGGTGACGGATCTGGTCGGCGGTCCGCAAACGGCCCCGGAGAACAGTCGACGACTCCTCGACGGTTCTGTAGCCCTGGAGAACCCCCTGGTTCAGGGCACTCTCACACATGCGCGCGAAGGCATGCGCGATGGCGGGAACCAGCTCTTGGTGCTCCTCGACGTTCGTGGCGTGCCGGTGCCATTCGACGCCCTTCTGCGCGTGGCCGAGGAGGAAGAACAACCGCCGGACGGGCAGCTTGGGGGTGATGACCAGATCGATTGAGGTCTGCGCCGAGCTCAGCCGCGTGGATCCGACCATTTCGCGGTCAGCGGTGACGCACCAGTCGCCGCCGGGTTCCGGAGTCACGGTGACCAGTTTCGACACGGTGAGCAGCGCGGCCTGCGCGGTCGTGAGGGGAACACCTCGCTGCGGCCTGTGCTCGGTCAGCCGCAGGACCCCGGTCATGGCCGCTCGTCCAGTCCCAAAGCCCTGTACAGGGACTCGAGTCCGTACCTCGCGGGCACGTCCGTGCCGTCGCCGTAGTGGTGCTCCTCGAGCAGTGGCAGGATCTGGTGTCGCCAGACGCGTTCCAGACCGGCGGCGGATTCGTGGACCGATGTTCTCATCAGGTATGAGGGGCCGACACGGAAGTCGTGGTCCTCGATCCGGCTGTTGAGTTCGTCCAACAGCAGAGCCGGGGTGGCCGGCAGAGCGTGATGTTCCAACCAGCGTCGCAGGACTGACGACACTGGTGCGGAGCTGGGGTGCAGTTCGGTGAACCAGAAACGTCGGCGCATCGCCGTGTCGACAAGAGCGATCGAGCGGTCCGCGGTGTTCATCGTGCCGATGATGATGAGGTTCTGAGGGAGGACGAACCCGGCGTCGCCCTCGGAACCGTACAGAAGGCGGACGGATCTGTTCCGGTACTCCAGTAGGAAGTAGAGCTCTCCGAAGACCTTTGCGAGGTTGCCTCGGTTGATCTCGTCGATGATGAGGACGAACGGTTCCGCTGGGTGCCGGCGAGCGGCGCTGGCGAGCGTGCGCAGCGGTCCGTGAGTCAGAGTGAAGCCTGCGGATCGTTCCGCGTCACCGGGGTACGGCCGGTACCCCTCGAAGAAGTCCTCGTAGGAGTAGGACGGATGGAACTGGACGAGTTGGACGTTCTCGGGTCGGTCACTGGTGAGGTGGCGGGCGAGTTCCTGAGCCACGTGAGTCTTCCCGGTTCCGGGTGGACCGTAGAGGACCAGTTGGGGTTTGTCGCGCAGGAGATCGACGCATTCGGCGAGCCAGTCCTCGTCCATGAACACGCGGTGCGCGAGCTCGGGTGTCGGAGAAGGGAGTGCGGCCTCCATCGGTGTCGAGGGACGATGCGAAGCTCCGGAAAGGAGCTCGTCCAGTTCCTGGGAGAAACCGGTGAGGTCGAGCAGGTCAGCGTTGGGTGTGCCGATTCTGGATGCGAGCTCGGTCGAGAGATCCGCGAACACGTCCAGCGGCGCGGATCGTGTGTGCCAGTCAATGCGACGTATCAGGTGGCCTGGCAGGAGCGAGACATTGCTTTCCAGCTCGCTATCGGACACCGTTCCGAGGTGGACCTGCCGACCCACGTTGGTCAGGAGGGTGTCCCCGGCGCGCATCTTGGAGACGAAGCTGTGCAGCGCGTAGCTCAGCTGGTCGTGTTCCCTGACCGACCAGTGCGGCAGTAGCTGCTGCACGGTGTCGCGCACCTCGGCTTCGCTCACCCCTGTGCGCAGGGTGTCGGCGCCTGCCGAGGGTATGGCGCAGATGCCGCGCGCCAACCAGAGCGCATCGACGCTCGAGTCGCCACCGACGCCAGTGCTGCGGAGCAACCAGGCCCTCGGGGGAACGTTGGTTTCCTCCTGTGTGTCTTCCCGCGCGGTCGATCCGAGCAGATCCCGCAACTCCTTGAGGGAGACACGGTAGCTCGTGAGCGTCCAACCTCCGGGCCCGAGGATGGCATCCGCCTCCAACAACTTGTTGGCCTCGGAGTTCTCCCGCTCAGTGAGATGCGCCGAAGCGGGGGACCGGGCTTCCTCGTCGAGAACGCGGTGCCAGCCTTCGGGCCGGACCGCGGAGAGGTGCTGGGCCAAGCACCCCTCGTCCAGGCCCGTCAACATGGCGAGATCGGGCAGAGCCACCCAACCCCCTTCAGGCAGGGACTGGAGCACGGCGTAGGCACATTCGTGTTCGCTCTGCTTCCGCCTCCACGTCAGGTACCGAGTTCGGATGAGGCGGTAGAGCTCACTTCCGTCACTCGCCTCAGAAAGAATGTGCAGGCCCGCCCCAGTCAGCGTCCAAGTGCCGTTGCCGTCCTTGCGTATCCAGCCAGCCTTGACCGCTTCGGTGGCAATCCATCCCATGTGCATGGACGGGGTGGTCGTGCCTTCCACCACCTTGACCCATCCCGTCTCCAGGTCAGGAATCGAGTCGCGAACACGCTCCTGGACCGAATTCTTGTGGAGGCCCTCCGGATGCTCACTCAAGACCTCGAACAGGGCACGTGTGATGCGGGAGCTGAGTTCGCTTCGGGACGCCACGTGGTTCGCCTTCCGGGACAGGGGCACAGCCGGGGAACGAGCGTACAAGTCGCATAGATGCCTGTTGTGCAGTCCTGGACTCGCAGGGCATTCCTTTTGTCGCATGGCCGGTTCCGGTCAGTGGCCGCAAGTCCCTGACGAACGACGTATCCGGCTGGTAGACCTGCGTGGCGGAGTGTCAGCGGGTCGTGACGGAGCGGCCCCTTGTCGGGGAATCGGGAGAACGCGCGCGTGGAGCCGAGCGAGCTGGTGGCCAGGGTCGACTTCGACGAGGACGTCACGGAGGAAGAGGCGGAACAGCACACCCGGGACCTGGTGCTCCTGTTGGAGGACCTGGACGTCGACGAGGTCGGTGTGGCGGAGGGTGAGGCAGCCGAGAGGACCAGGTCCGCTGATCCCGCGCTGCTCGCGGGGGCGGTGGTGGTGGCCGGTGCGATCCTCAAACCGGTGCTCGCCGCTCTGGTGACGCTGTTGGGGCAGTGGATCGAACAGAGCGGCCAGCGGTCGGTGACGGTCGAGTACGGCGACGCCAAGGTCACCGTGAAGGGACGCGTGGCCACGAAGGACGTCGAGGCCTACGCGCGGGCCCTGAACGAGGGGCGCAAGCCCCGGGGGACCGGTGACTGATGCGCCGGACAGCGATCCTCATCGGGGTCAACCGCTACGAGGACCTGGCAGGGCTCGACTCACCGCGCGAGGACGTCCGAGCCATCGAGAGGGTCCTCAAGGCCAACGGGCACTACGACCGGGTCCAGCCCCTGCTGGAACCCACCCGCAACGAGGCCATGGAGGCCCTGGAGACGGCGCTGTCGGAGGGCAGGCCCGACGACCTGCTCCTGGTCTCCTTCTCCGGGCACGGGGTGAAGGACAAGCGGGGACGACTGCACCTGGCACTACGGGACACGCGCCGCAAGCGCCTGGAGACGACCGCGCTGTCCGCGGAGGTCCTCAAGCGGTTGCTGGAGGACTCTCGGATGCGCAGCAAGGTGCTGTTGCTGGACTGCTGTCACGGAGGGGCTTTCGCTGACGGCTTCGCGACCCGGTCCGGTGGTGGGGAGGAGGCCGAACCCCTCGATCTGGAGCGCCAGCTCAGCGATGGTGCGGGGACCTACGTGATCGCGGCCTCGGGCGCCCTGGAACTGGCCCGGGAGGGTGACAACAGAGCGGGTGCGCGTCCGTCCCCTTTCAGTGCCTCCGTGGTGCGGGGGTTGGCGGGCGCGGCCACCGACTCCAACGGGGACGGGTGGATCGACGCGGTCGACCTCTACCAGCACGTCCACCGCGAGGTCGACCACGTCGAGGGCCAACGCGTCACCGTCTCCTCTCTGGGAGTGCGCGGGTCGCTGGTGCTGGCCCGGCACACGGGGTCGGCGACCGCCGCCGACCTGCCGAAGGCGTCCGGATCGGCCGGAACGGGGGAAGGGGGGAGCGCCGGGGAGGGACGTCCGGATGCTCCCACCGGAGAGGAGAGCCGCGGCGCTCCCCGTGCGGGTGGTGTGTGGGGCTGGGGTCCCTACCTCGACTACCTGCGCGACTGCCTGACGAGGCAGAGCGTGCTACAGCAGCTGCCGGACGCGAACGGCCGGGACGCGGCGGTCTGCGACATGGGCTCGGAGGTGCTCCTGAGCAGGGTGGAGGACCGGTGGCGACTGACCGGTCGGGCCGAGGGCCTGGCCCGGGAGGCGGTCGACGAGGGCCGCCCCCTGCGCTACGGCTATCCGACGGTGCTCTTCGATCCGGTGCGGTCCGAGCGCGGCCGTGGCCGCAAAGCCAAACTCGCCCCGCTGTTCGTGATGGACGTGGAGGTCGAGGAGGAGGACGGTGAGCACTTCCTGGTTCCGGTCGGCGAGCCGGAGCTCAACCGGGAACTGCTGGTCTCGGCAGCCGACCTCGATGAGGGGGACATCGAGGAACTGGTCACCTGGTTCGAGGCCGACTGGGACGGCGGTGGGGTCTCGGGCCTGGCGGACAAGGCGCGCACGGTCTGCGTCAAGCTGGACCTGACCAGGGTCGACGACCTGGTCGCCGGGGAACTGCGCTCGTCGTGGGACGTGCGGCACGGTGCCCGCAGGGGTGCCCAGAACGTCGCTGTCCTCTATCGGGGCGACCCCGCCGGGGCGGCCGTCAAACAGCTTCTCGGTGATCTGGACCGGAGCGGTGGCGGGATCCGCCTCGAGAGGATCGGCGGGACGGCGCTGGGAGCCCTGTCCGGCGCCTCTCCCATCGACGGTGCGGCGCGACCGGTGCCGCCCGTCGTGACCGGCCGCAGCAACACCGCGCAGGAGGAGATCCTCGCCTCCGCCATGAGCCAGGTACTGACCGTGGCCACGGGCGCTCCCGGAACCGGTAAGAGCGAACTCATCACCTCCGTGGTCACCACGGCCGTCGCGGCGGGCCAGTCGGTCCTGGTCGCCTCCACCAACAACACGGCCGTGGACGAGGTGGTCACGAGGGTGAACAAGCTCGGACCGGAGGCGGACCTCATGGTGCGCACCGGCAACCAGGAACACCGTGCGCGTGAACCCGAAAAACTCAACGCCCTGTTGGCCGCCGAGTGGGACGAGGCGGACGCGGCCACCGCGCACGCCCGTCTGGCGGTCCATCAGCGGGGGTTGGACACGGGCCGTGACGAGCTGGCGGAGGCGGAGCGGACCGAGCGGCGGCTGGCGCTCCTGGCCGAGGCCCGCAACCGGTTGCGGCGCGGACTGCCGACGGCGGTCGCCGCGTCCGCCTTCGAGAGCACACGGGACCGGAACCGCTGGACCCGCAGGGTGGAGGCGGCGCTGGAGTCACGCTGGGCGGGGTGGTGGCACCGGTGGTTGACGTGTCGTGGGCTCGGCATCTCGGGGACGGACCAGGAACTGTCCGGCATCCTGGCCTACCTGACCACGGAGAACGAGTGGTGGGAGCTGCGCGAGCGGTCGGAGCGGGGGCCGACTCCCGAGCAGACCGTCGACAGGATGCGCGAGCTGCGCGAGGAACGGCGCGAAGCCAGCACCGAGTACCTGCTGGGTCGGGTCGCGGACTCGCTGCGGCGGGGGAGGACCGTCATCGAGGGGCGTCTGCGTAATCTCGCCTCGGGTCAGAACGGGTGGAAGGGCATGAAGGCGCTGGTGCGCACCGTGCCCGCCTGGGCCACCACGTCCCGCTCGGTGCGCGGGGTCTTCCCGCCCGAACCCGGGCTGTTCGACCTGGTGGTGATCGACGAGGCCAGTCAGTGCACGGTCGCGGATCTGGTCCCGCTGCTCTACCGGTCGCGACGGGCCCTGGTGATCGGCGATCCCTACCAGCTGCAACCGGTCAATCCCATGACCGCACGGGACGACCGGCGAATCCTCTCCGTCCACGGGTTGCCCGCGGTGGAGACGGAGGAACGGTCGCTCTCCTTCGGTGGGTCCTCCGCGTACCACGCGGCGGCGTCCGCGCTGGTCGCAAGCGGTGGCGAGGTCCTGTGGCTGGACGAGCACTACCGGTGTCACCCCGACATCGTCGCACCGGTGAACCGGCGCTTCTACGGCGAGCGCCTGGCGGTACGCACCAACAGCGCGGCACTCGTCGCGGCGGGGGACCCCGCCGTGCGGTGGATCGACGTGCGCGGTGCCTGCGAACGTCCCGGGGGACGGTCCTGCCTCAACCGGGAGGAGGCGGAATCGGTGCTCGACCTGCTCCGCAAACTGTGGCTTTCCCTGCCTCCGGAGGCGAGCATCGGTGTGGTGTCGCCCTTCGCCCCGCAGGTGCGCCTCATCGAGGAGAAACTCGGGGACGGGGCCGCCGACCGCATTCGCGTGGGCACGGCTCACCGGTTCCAGGGTGGGGAGCGCGACGTCGTCGTGATCTCACCGGCGGCGGCGACCGGTGTGCACCGGAGCAGCGGGAACTGGGCGCGTCAGCAGCAGAACCTGTGGAACGTGGCGGTCACCCGCGCTCGCTCGCGCCTGTACGTGGTCGGCGACCGCGAGTACTGGGCCGACCAGGGCGGGCTGTTGGGTGACCTCGCGGCGCAGACGGAGGATCCGAGCGGCGGCGGGGGGCTCGACGAGGCGGGCAGCCTTCTGTTCGAGGCGCTCACCACGCGCGGAACGGGCCCGAGGGTGGGCCACCGTGTCGAGGGGTACGCCTGTGACCTGTGGGTGCCGGGGAACACGGACACGGCCGTGATCGTCGACCGTGCCGGGGTCGGTTCCACGGCCGCTCCTGCTCCGGGGCGGACACTTCAGCGGGTTCTGGACAGGGCGGCCCTGTTCGAGGAGGTCTCCGGCGTTCGTACGGTGCGCGTTCCCGCCTGGCGATGCCTCGTCGAACCCGAGGCGGTGGCCGAGGAGCTCACCACGGCCTGAGCGGGGCGGAGCCGTCATCCGGCTCGGCCCCGCACCCCCTCGGTCAGAGCTGCTCGGGGGCGTGGTGCCAGGAGTGGCCCGAGACCCCCGGGGTTCCCCCATGTGAGGGAAGGTCCAGGTCGGGTTCCCAGCCCTGGGCCAGCAGCCAGGCGCGGACGTCGTCGCGCTCCTCGCGGACGCGCCGGTAGGCGTCGCGGACCCTCGCGTACCGGTCCCCGCGTCCGGGGCGTTCGCGCCGGAGATCGCGACGGGCCCGGGTGATCCTGCGTCCGTAGTACTCCTCGACCACCGCGGCGGCGTTGAGGTGGCTCAGGAAGCCGTGCTCCTGCCAGTCGGACAGGTCACGGGCGCGGAGTTCCTCCAGGTCCCGGCCGGTGCCGTTCGGGTCGGCGCCCGAGGCCCGCGCGGCGCGTGCCGCGCCCTGGGTGCTCTCCAGGCGGCCGGTGAGGAACTCCTCGATGGCGGCCAGCGCCGTGGATTGCGTGGCCCGTGCGTCCGACGCCATGGTCGCCTCCGGTCTCGGTCCTGCTCGGTGCGGGTGCGTGACTGCGGGTCACCCACGCCCAGGTTCGCACGGCGGCGGGGACGAGCGGTACGCGGCGGCGGGCCATGGGGTCGAACGGCCGGTGTTCAGCTCCCCGTGTTGAGCCACCAGATGGAGAAGTTGAGCGCGGTCGCGAACGCCACCCAGGCCCAGTAGGGCACCAGGAGGGCGGCGGCCCAACGGGACACGCGGGCGAACAGGACGATGGTCACCGCCAGCGCGCCCAACAGCAGGACGATGTCGACCAGGGCGGTTCCGCGAAGCCCGGCGGTGAAGAACAGGGGGGACCACGCCGCGTTCAGGAGCAACTGGACCGCGAACAGGGACAGTTCGGTACGGGCTCCCCTCCAGCCCCGCTGGCGCCACACCAGCCAGCCGGACACGGCGATCATCACGTACAGCACCGTCCAGACCGGGCCGAAGAGCCAGGACGGCGGTGCCCACGACGGTTGTTGCAGAGCGGCGTAGTCCGTGGCGGTCCCCGGGTTGGAGAGCACCCCGACGAGCGCGGCCGCGGTCACGGCGGCGCCGAACACCAGGGCCGCGAGGAGCGCGGACGTCGTCGACGGGGTGTTGCTGGGCGTGGCGGCGGTCATGGGTTCCCTTCGAGCGCGGGAGCGCTGGCGTGTGGTGCTCCTGGAGTGGTGGTTCCACCGTGGAGCTCATTACTCGTATACCAAGTAGCTCGGATTCCAAACGTTTTTGGTCGCACTGAGTAGGCGATCCTGAGCGCGGCGTTCGGGCAGCCCTGCCTCCCCGCTTCGGGTCGGGGTCGGCCGCATACTGCCCTCAGGGGCGGACACGGCCGTCGAACACCGGGGTCGAGGGCCGACCGGGCCGGGCCGCACGTCGCCGGGAGGGCGTCACCCGGGGTGGGCCGGGCGCGGAGCCCGGTGTTCGCGTCTCGCACGATCCGACACCCGACACCGGAGAGAGCAGGTCCAACATGACCCAGGACAAACCGTTGTGGTTGTTCGGTGACCAGCTCGGCGGGCACTTCCACGGAACCCGGCGGAACCGGGGCAGGCCGATCCTGCTGATCGAGTCCGAGCGGGCCCTGCGGCACAGGCCCTACCACCGGCAGAAGCTGCACCTGGTCCTGGCGGCCATGCGGCGGCTGGCCGAGGACCTCGGTGAGCGGGTCACCTACGTTCGGGCGGCGACCTACCGGGAGGGGCTGCGCCGGTTCGGTCGGGTGGTGGACGTGCACGAACCCGGGTCCCACGCGGCGTGGGCCCTGGTCGAGCGGCTGCGGGACGAGGGCCTGGTCCACGAGGTCCTGCCCACCCCCGGGTTCGCGTTGGGCAAGGCCGGGTTCGCCGAGTGGGCGCAGGGTCGGTCGGGCTTCCGGATGGAGGACTTCTACCGGGACCAGCGGCGGAGGTTCGGTGTCCTGCTGGAACCGGACGGCGGGCCCGTGGGCGGCGGGTGGAACTTCGACAAACACAACCGCGAGGGGCCGCCGGGAGCCTCGACGCTGGGCGTGCCCGCCCCCTACCGGCCCCGGGAGAACGACGTCGACCGGGGGGTGCGGCGGGACCTGGACGCGTGGTGCGGGGAGGCCGGGAGCAGGGTGGTGGGCGGGGACGGCCCCCGTCTGTTCGCGGTGAGCCGTGCCGAGGCCGGGCGGGCGCTGCGCCGGTTCCTCGACGAGCGGCTGCCGACGTTCGGCACGCACCAGGACGCCATGCTGGAGGACGACTGGAGCATGTCGCACTCGCTCCTGTCGGTCCCGCTCAACCTGGGGCTGCTGGACCCGCTCCGGGTGGTCGAGGCCGCCGAGCGCCGGTACCGGGAGGGCACCGCTCCGTTGGCGTCGGTCGAGGGGTTCGTCCGGCAGGTGCTGGGCTGGCGGGAGTGGACCTGGCACCTGTACTGGCATCTGGGCCCGGAGTACCTGCGGTCGAACCACTTCGGTGCGACGGCGGAGCTGCCCGGGTGGTGGCGCGCACTCGACCCCGAGGGGACCGAGGCCCGGTGCCTGAGCCGGACCATGGCGGGGGTGCGCGAGCGGGGGTACGCCCACCACATCGAGCGGCTCATGGTGCTGGGCAGCCACGCCCTCCAACGGGGCTACCGACCCGACCGGCTGAGCGCGTGGTTCGCGACCTCGTTCGTGGACGGCTTCCCCTGGGTGATGGCCACCAACGTCATCGGGATGAGCCAGTACGCCGACGGAGGGCGGGTGGCCACCAAGCCCTACACCTCCGGTGGCGCCTACATCCGTCGCATGAGCGACCACTGCGGTTCGTGCCGGTTCGACCCCGGAGTGCGGGTGGGCCCCCGGGCCTGCCCGTTCACCGCGGGCTACTGGGCCTGGATGCGGGACAACGAGGAGGCGCTCTCGGGCAACCACCGGATGGCGCGACCCCTCGCGACGATGCGTCGGCTGACGGACATCGAAGCGGTCGTGGAGCAGGAACGACAGCGGAACCAGGGGTGATTCGGGGCTTTCGGGAGTTATCTGCGGTGACCGAAAAGAAACGAGTTCGGTGGTCGTGGATCCGCGAAGGAACCCGGCTATGGTCCGATTTTTGGTCATTGATGGGTGCCTTGGGTGGCTATGTCCGCGTGTTGTGGGCGTCGGGCGGTGGGAGAGATCGGATTCTCATCAGTGCTGCTCATGTTGGGTGTATCGCTGATCTGGGTGGGTGAAGTGAGTCGAAGGTCCCGGTTTGGGAATCGGAGAATGTCAGGATGATCTTCTTGCGTCTGAAAAGGAGATTCCTGGGATTTCGCGGTGGTGTTCCTCGTAAGGTGGGCCGCGGTTTGTGGGGGACGGTTCGGGAGCGGTCGTATTGCGCCTGTCCCAGTGGTTTGCGTCCCCTTCGCCCTCTCAGTCCGTGCACGACGGCCCCACCGTCGGGCACGGGTACACGCGACCACGACGAAGAGAGACACCTTCGATGTCGATCGACTCAGCCCCCGAGGTTCGGACCAGCGAACAGCAGAGCCTGGCGACCGCCGCCGCGCGGAACCTGGCGACCACCACCAAGTCCGCGCCGCAGATGCAGGGGAAGAGCTCCCGCTGGCTGCTCAAGACGCTCCCCTGGGTCCAGACCGACGGCGGCGCCTACCGGGTGAACCGCCGACTGACCTACACCATCGGCGACGGCCGGATCGACTTCGAGCAGACCGGCTCCGAGGTGCGCGTGATCCCGCGCGAGCTCGGGGAGCTGGCCGTGCTGCGCGGCTACGACGACATCGAGGTCCTGGAGGCCCTGGCCGGGCGCTTCACCCAGCGGGAGTTCGAGCCGGGCGAGGTCCTCGCACAGGAGGGCACGCCCGCGGACCGGCTGTTCCTCCTGGCGCACGGGCGCGTCCACAAGACCAGCGAGGGCGCCTACGGGGAGACCAACCGCCTCGGTGTGCTCGCGGACGGAGACAACGTCGGTGAGCGGTACCTCCTGGACACCGACCCCGTCTGGGGATTCACCGTCAAGGCGGCCACCGCGGGCACCCTCCTGGAGCTGCCCCGCCGGGAGTTCATCGCCCTCCTGGACGACTCGCCCAGCCTCCAGGCACAGGTCCAGGCGTTCCTGTCGGTCCCCGGACGCAGCCAGAACAAGTACGGCGAGGCCGAGATCGCCCTCTCCTCCGGGCACTCCGGTGAGGTCGAGATCCCCGGCACCTTCGTCGACTACGAGCTCAGGCCCCGTGAGTACGAGCTGAGCGTCGCCCAGACCGTGCTGCGCGTGCACACCCGGGTGGCCGACCTCTACAACAAGCCGATGAACCAGACCGAGCAGCAGCTGCGTCTGACCATCGAGGCCCTGCGTGAGCGCCAGGAGTTCGAACTGGTCAACAACCGCGACTTCGGTCTGCTGCACAACGCGGACTTCCGCCAGCGCATCCAGACGCACTCCGGCCCGCCCACGCCGGACGACCTCGACGACCTGGTGAGTATGCGGCGCAACACCCAGTTCATGTTCGCGCACCCCCGGGCCATCGCGGCCTTCGGCAAGGAGTGCAACAAGCTGGGCCTCAACATCGGCACCGTCGAGGTCGGCGGCCACCACCTGCCCGCGTGGCGCGGGGTGCCGATCCTGCCCTGCGGCAAGATCCCGATCTCCGAGCACCAGACCTCCTCGATCATCGCGGTGCGTACCGGTGAGGACAACGAGGGCGTCATCGGCCTGCACCAGACCGGCCTGCCCGACGAGGTCGAGCCCGGCCTCAACGCCCGGTTCATGGGCATCGACGACAGGGCGCTCATCTCCTACCTGGTGAGCACCTACTACTCCGCCGCCGTGCTCGTCCCGGACGCCCTCGGCGTCCTGGAGAACGTCGAGGTCCGTCCCCGTGCCTGAACGATCCGCACCGTCAGGGAAGGAGGCCTGAGTGTCACTGCTCTCCCGGATGTCCTCGACCAGCGCCGGGCACTCGACGGCGGAGCTGGTGCGCTCGCTGCTGCGCGACCCGCAACGCCCCGGGAAGGCGGACCTGTTCGCGGCCCCGACCCGGTCCGTCAGCGGGATGGGCCTGCCCGGCGGGCCCACCGGCCTGGGGACCTCGGCCGCCCGGGTCCTGCTGCCCGCCCGGCCGCCCGTGTCCGAGCCGAGGGGCGCGGGGACCGCCACCCTGGTCCCGCCCGCGCCCGCGGGCCCCGGCCTCCCGAAGGACGACGGCGGCGCACCGGTCCCGGTCCTGTACTGCCCTCCCGCCGTCCGGGACGACCCGGCGCTGGGGGAGGAGGTCAACGACCGGCTGGTCGCGTGGGCCGAGGAGGTGGGTGTGTACCCCGGTCAGCTGGACCGGGTGCGCGCGTGCGACTTCGGACGCCTCATCATGCTCGCCCACCCGGAGTCCGACGACCCCGAACGGTTGCTGGCCGCCGCCAAGTGCGCGCTGTCCGAGTGGTCGGTGGACGACCACTACATGGACGGTGAGGTGGAGGAGGCCCGCCCGGAGCTGCTGGGGCAGCGGCTGGCGATCGCCCACTCGGTGATCGACCAGGCGCACCTGCCGCTGCGGTACGCCCCGCAGCTGGAGGAGGTCGTCCAGGCCGACCCGGTCATGGTGGCGCTGCGCGCCGCCCTGGACAACCTGTCCGACCACGCCTCGGCCGCGCAGGTCCGGCGGCTCCGGCACGAGCTGGCGATCATGTTCGTGGCCTACAACCAGGAGGGGGTCTGGGCGGCGACCGGCCAGCGGCCCCCGGTCTGGGAGTTCCTCATGCACCGGCACGAGAACAGTTTCGTGCCGTGCATGGTGCTCATCGACGCGGTGGCGGGCTACGAGCTCTCCCAGGAGGAGTTCTCCGACCCCCGGGTGCGGAGGGTCTTCACCCTGGCGGGGTCCGCCAGCGTGATCGTGAACGACCTCTACTCGATGGGCAAGGAGGACCCCTCCGACTTCAGCGTCCCGAGGCTGATCGCCACCGAGGAGAACTGTTCGGAGCGCGAGGCGATCGAGCGCTCGGTCCTCCTCCACGACGAGATCATGCACACCTACGAAGCGGAGGCGGCCGCGCTCGCCCTCGCCGGATCACCGGAACTGCGCCGCTTCCTCGCCGGTGTGTGGGCCTGGCTCGGGGGCAGCCGTGAGTGGCACGCCCGGACCGCCCGCTACCACGGCGCCGCCGCGCACTGACGACACCCCTCCGGGCGGGGGCACCCGTCCCCGCCCCGGTTCGGCGTGCCCGAACCGACGACGAACATCCATGACAAGGAGCAACACGCGATGACCACGACCATGCCCTCTCACAACCCGGTGCGGAACCAGGTCCTGCGCACCGCCTACCAGAAGTCCGTGGCGGACTACTGGAACGCGGAGAAGGACCCCGTGAACATCCGCCTCGGTGAGGTCGACGGTCTCTTCCACCACCACTACGGGATCGGTGACTACGACCCGTCCGTGCTCGAGGGTCCCGAGGAGACGCGGGAGCAGCGGATCATCGAGGAGATGCACCGCCTGGAGACCGCACAGGCGGACGTCCTCCTGGACCACCTCGGTGACATCACCCCGGACGACCGCATCCAGGACACCGGCTCCGGCCGGGGCGGCACCAGCTTCATGGCCAACGCCCGTTTCGGCTGCCACGTGGACGGCGTGAGCATCTCCGAGCAGCAGGTGGACTTCGCCAACGCCCAGGCCCGTGAGCGGGGCGTGGACGACAAGGTGCGCTTCCACTTCCGCAACATGCTGGACACCGGCTTCGAGTCCGGTTCGCTGCGGGCCAGCTGGAACAACGAGTCCACGATGTACGTGGACCTGTTCGAGCTCTTCAGCGAGCACTCCCGCCTGCTGGAGTACGGCGGCCGCTACGTCACCATCACCGGCTGCTACAACGACGTGACCGGTGGCCGGTCCAAGGCGGTCAGCCGGATCGACGAGCACTACACGTGCAACATCCACCCCCGGAGCGCGTACTTCCGGGCGATGGCCGCCAACAACCTGGTGCCGATCAACGTCGTCGACCTCACCGCCGCCACCATCCCGTACTGGGAGCTGCGGGCGCAGTCCCAGGTCGCGACCGGTGTCGAGGACCCGTTCCTGACCGCGTACAAGGAGGGCAGCTTCCACTACCTGCTCATCGCGGCCGACAAGGTCTGACCCTCCCGCCCGCGCACACGGCCCGGCCTCCGGGGCGCCCCCTCCCTCAGGGGCCGCCCCGGCCGGGCCGTGACCGCGCGGCACGCCACACCACCGTCGAACACGAAGGGCGCTCATGACCACCGACACCCACGCCGGCTCCGTGAACGAGTCCTCGCGGGACGAGCCCCGGCCGATCATGCTCGAGCTGGTCGACGAGGACGGGACCACGACGGGCACCGCCGAGAAGCTGTCCGCGCACCGGGCCCCGGGCCAGCTGCACCGGGCCTTCTCGGTGTTCCTGCTGGACGAGCGGGGACGACTGATGCTCCAGCGCCGTGCCCTCTCCAAGTACCACTCGCCGGGCCTGTGGTCCAACACCTGCTGCGGCCACCCCGAACCCGGTGAGCTCCCCTTCGTGGCGGCGTCCCGGCGCACGGGGGAGGAGCTGGGGGTGGCACCGGCGCTCATGCGCGCGGCCGGAACGGTGAGCTACCACCACACGGACCCGGTCTCCGGGCTCGTGGAACGCGAGTTCAACCACCTGTTCGTCGGGGTGGTCCGGGGTCGGACCCGTCCCGACCCCGAGGAAGTGGCCGAGACGGCCTTCGTGGACGCCGCCGGGCTGGAGCGGCTGCGCGCGGCCGCCGCGTTCTCGGTGTGGTTCCCCACGGTCCTCGACGCCGTGCGTCCGTACCTGAGGGAGCTGGGCCCGGGGGCGGGCTGGTGAGCCGGAGCCGGGACGGCGGGTGCGACACCCGTCGTCCCGGTCGGGACCGGACCAGTGACCGGAGGTTCAGGCGTCGCAGTCCTTGCAGCGGCTGGTGGCGACCCTGTCGGTGTTGCCGTGAGTCGCGCGCAGGGGTGAACTCTCACTGATCCGGCGCCACGCGGCGGGATCGGCGTCGAGGACCCAACCCCACCGGGGGGCGTGGACGCCGCCCGGGTACTGGTGCGGGCAGCCGGGAAGGTGGGCCTTCCCGCTGCTGTGGATGTGGATCTCGCTCACGGGGGGCGCCTGACCGCGACGACGGTCGGTTCCGAGCGCGCAGGCGCAACCGCCGTCCAGGGGGAGTTCGCAGAATTCACAGCGTTTCATCGCACCATCATGCCGAGCCGGTGAACCGTCCGGAACCCCCTCGCCCCGCACGGTCCGGGGCGCACGGTCCCCGCCGCACGGGGCCGGGCCGTGCGGGCCTCGGCCCCCACGGCCCGGAGCGGTCAGCAGCGGGCGTTGATGGTGCCCTGGATGGAGGACTTCTCGGTGCTGGTCACGGACAGCCCGTAGCGGTGCTTCACGTTGACCCAGGCCTTGACGTAGTCGCAGTGGATCGCGGTGCGCGGCGGCATCCAGGCGGAGGGGTCGCGGTCACCCTTGGAACGGTTGCTGCTGGCGGACACCGCCCACAGCTGGGGCGCGGAGACGTCGTTGGCGAAGGCGCGCCGCTGGTTGGCGGACCAGCCGTTGGCGCCCGACCGCCAGGCTTCGTGGAGCGGGACCATGTGGTCGATGTCGAACGAGGACGCGTCGTCGGTCCACACGCCGTCGTACTCGCTGGACCACCGGCCGGACGTCGGTCGGCAGTCGCCGTCCACCTGCACGGTGTGGCCGTCGCGACGCAGGACGGTCTCGCGCGCGTCGCAGGGGCTGGTGATGACCACCCAGTGCGGGAAGAGGCTGCGGTCGTAGCCCGCGCCGTTGTTCTTGGCCCGGACGGTGAGGCCGTTGAGCTGCGACTGCGCGGCGGAGGTGGAGGGGATACCGGGCGGCAGGACGTGGTGGGCCAGGGCCGGGGTGGCCCAGCCGAGGACGGCGACGAGTACGGCGGCGGTGAGGGCGGCCAGGGCGCCGACCACCGTTCGGCGCGCGGGGGTGACGGGGGACGTACGGGGGATCGCGGGCAACGCTGCTCCTTGGGGGAGGAGGTGTCGGTCGAACCCTCACACCATGGAGTGTCGCGGCCGGTCTGACCAGACCCCTCCGCGTGAAATCCGTCCCGGGTTCCGGTTGCGGCGCGGTGACGGACCGGCGGGCGCCCGGTACCCGACGCGCCGACCTCGCCCGTGTGCGGCGCCCTCCCGGTCGCGCCGGGGGTGACCGCCCGTCAGGGGGAGACGCTCCGGAGCGGTCGCCGTGCGTGGGATCACGGACACCCACGGTCTCACCTGTCACACCTGTAACTTCCGTCACCTGATCGTTTCTTACCGGGGTCGCGGTAAACGATGCCTTTCACGTGGGTGAACCATGCCTAACCTGTGGGTGTCCCCACGGGACCACCATCCCGATTTCCCCGAAAGGCCTGATCCGTGATCTCTCAGCGCAGCGCGGCCGCACTAGGACTGGTGGGCGGCACGGCACTCCTCCTGTCCGGCTGCGGCTCCCCCCAGGGCGGCGGAGCCTCCTCGGAGCCGGTGACCGGAGGCGAGCTCGTGGTCGCCTCACTGCCCGCCGTCATCGATCCGCACGCCACCACCTCGCGTTCCAACTGGATGGTCGCGGCGTCGGTGTGTGAGGGCCTGTTCGCCAACGCGGCCGACACCTCGATCCAGGACGGCCTCGTGGAGTCCTACGAGTACGACGTCGACGCGGGCGTCTACACGCTGGACCTGAGGGAGGGCGTCCCGTTCCACGAGGGCGGCCAGCTCACCGCCGCCGACGTCGTGGCCTCGCTCGACCGCTACGCCGACTCCGACCCGGGTGAGCTCTTCAACAGCCTGGTGGAGGAGGTCGCCGAGACCGACGAGCTCACGGTCACGATCACCACCGTCAACCCCACGGGCGCGATCCCCGCCCTGCTCTCCACCCCCGACACCGGCGCCTACGTGATGTCGGCGTCCTCGCTGGAGGCCGCCGGGGACGACGAACTGTCCTCCCTGGACTGCACCGGCCCCTATCGCCTGGACGAGTTCACCGTGGACCGCCAGGCCACGGCCTCCCGGTTCGACGAGTACGCCCCGCGCGACGAGGACCCCGACGGCGCGGCGGGGGCGAAGACCGCCCACGCCGACACCCTGAGGTTCGTCCCGTTCAACGAGTCGAACACGCTCAACCAGCTGCGCACGGCCGAGGTGAACGTCGCCCCGCAGTTCCTCGGCGTCGACCAGCTGGACGTCTACGAGGCCGACCCCTCGCTCCGGGCGGTGCTCAGCGAGGACTCCGAGTTCTCCATCATGCAGTTCAACCTGCGGTCCGAGCTGATGGGCGACGTGCTCATGCGCCGCGCCGTGCTCAACGCGCTGGACTTCGCGGAGATCGAGACCCAGTACCTCGGCGGGACCGACTACTTCACCGAGGACTCCAGCTTCTTCCCACCCGGTTCGCCCTGGTACTCCGACTCCGGGTCCGAGGCCTACACGGACCGCTCGGCAGAGGAGGCGGAGCGCCTGCTCGACGAGGCCGGGTACGACGGCACGCCGGTGCGCGTGCTCTACCGCCCCTCCAACGACAACTACGGCCCCATCGTCCAGCAGCAGCTGGAGGCGGTCGGCCTCAACGTCGACCTCCAGGCGATGGACGCCGCCACCTTCGGCTCCACCCGGACCGAGGAGGACACCTGGGAGGTGTTCCTCGGCGGCGGAGCGGCCTACTCCGACCCCCTGACCGTGGTCTTCCTCAACGACGACTTCCCCGGCTGGTGGGCCACCGACGAGAAGGCCGAGCTCATGGCCGCCGTCACGGAGGGCGAGGACACCGAGAGCCGCAAGCCCGCCTGGGACGAACTCCAGGGCCTCATCTGGGAGGACGTCCCGTTCATCCGCTTCGGCCACGAACCCCGTCTCGCGGTGACCTCCGCGGACGTCGGCGGTTTCGAGGCCACGCAGGGGACCGTCCGCGGTTTCTACAACATCTGGATCGACCAGTAGGACCGCCGCCCGGCGGCCCACCCCGCGGGGCCGCCGGGTTCCGGAACCCACCGCGCACGAAAGACTCCTCATGAGAACCACCCTGCGGTCCCTGTCCAGGGACCCGAGCGCGATGACGGGCGCCGCGATCGTCGCGGTCATCACGCTGCTGGCACTCCTCGCCCCCCTCCTGGGCGGCGACCCCGACCTGCTCCGGCCGAGCGAGCGGCTCCAGGCCCCCGGAACCGGCGGCCCCCTCGGGACCGACGAACAGGGCCGCGACATGTGGACGGTGCTCCTCCACGGCGCGCGTACGTCGCTCGGTATCGCCGCCGCCTGCACGCTGCTCGCCATCGTCGCCGGGTTCCTCACCGGCGTCGTCTGCGGCTACTTCCGCTGGGTGGACGCGATCGTCATGCGCGTCATCGACGGCCTGATGTCGTTTCCCAACATCATCCTGGTCATGAGCCTGGTCGGCGTCCTGGGCCGGGGCGTGGGGCCGGTCCTGTTCGGCCTCACCGTGGTCCTGGTACCGCCGATCGCCCGTGTGGTCCGCGCGGCCGCGCTCACCGCGCGCTCGGCGCCCATGGTGGAGTCCGCCCGCGCGCTCGGGGCCCGTGACTCCTGGATCCTGTTCCGCTACGTGGCACCCGAGTCCGTCTCGGTGCTCATCGTCCAGGCGACCATGGGCTTCGCAGCCACGGTGCTGTCCATCGCGGCCCTGAGCTTCCTCGGTATCGGACTGCCGCCGGACGTGCCCAGCTGGGGCGCGAGCCTGTCCGCCGCGCAGCAGTACGCGGCGGTGGCCTGGTGGATCGGGGTGTTCCCCGGCGCGGCGATCCTGCTGACCGTCCTCGGGCTCATCCTCCTCGGAGACGGGCTGCGCGACGCCATGGACCCGCGGGCCCGGCGCCTGGCCGAGCTGGCGCGCTCCTCGAAGTCCTCGGCCCGGTCCTCGCGCCGGACCCGGACCGCCGTCCGCTCCGACGAGAAGGACGGGTGACCCGTGCTCTCCTACGTGTTCAAACGCTTGCTGGCGCTCATCCCGACCGTCGCCGTGCCGATGGTGCTCCTCTTCGTCCTGCTGCGGCTCACCCCGGGCGACCCGGCCGCCGTCATCCTCGGTGAGAACGCCACGGCGACCGAGATCGCGGAACTGCGCACGGAACTGGGCCTGGACGCCCCGATGTGGCAGCAGTTCCTCGACTGGCTCGCCAGGATGGCGCGCTTCGACTTCGGGGAGTCCATCTTCCTGCACGCGCCCGTGGCCGAACTGGTCCTGTCCGCGGCGCTCGTGACCGGCCAGCTGGCCCTGATCTCCATGCTCCTCGCGCTCCTCATCGGACCCGCGCTCGGCGCCGTCGCCGGAGCCACGAGGTCGAGGGCCCTGGACCGGACCATGGTGGTCGGGTCTGCGGTGGGCGTGGCCATGCCCACCTTCTGGCTGGCCATCCTGATGGTCATGCTCTTCGGGGTGACCCTCCAGTGGCTCCCGGTCGCGGGGTTCACCCCGATCACCGAGGACCCGGTCCAGTACGTGCGCTACATGGCGCTGCCGTGCCTGGCGCTGGGCACCCTGGAGGCGGCCACGCTCTTCCGCTACTCGCGCAACGGCGTGCTCGACGCCAAGCACCAGCCCTTCGTGGCCACCGCCCGGGCCCAGGGCCTGCCCGAGCGCACCATCACCCGCTCCTACGTCTTCCCGGCCGCGCTCGCGCCCCTGGTCACCGTGGTCGGGCTCTCCCTGGCCTCGATGCTCGGCGGAGCGGTCGTGACCGAGAACGTCTTCTCCCTGCCCGGGCTGGGCAAGTTGCTCCTCACCGCCGTCGAGCGGCGCGACTACCCGCTCATCGAGGGCTGCATCTTCTTCATCGCGGTGGCCTTCGTCCTCGTCAACCTGCTGGTCGACGTGGTCGCCGCCACGCTCGACCCCCGGATCAGGCTGGAGGCCAAGGAGTGACCACGAACTCCACCGACGACGTCCTGTTGGACGTGCGCGGACTCGACGTCGACGTCCTGACCCCGGAGGGTCCGCGCCGCGTGGTGCACGCCCTCGACCTCACCCTTCGCCGTCAGGGCACCCTGGGCATCGTGGGCGAGTCCGGTTCGGGCAAGTCCATGACCGCCACCGCGGTCATGGGCATCCTCCCCGAGACGGCGCGCGCCTCCGGGCAGGTGCTCTACCGGGGCCGCGACCTGCTGTCCCTGCCCGCCCGCGAACGGCGCGCCATGGCCGGACGCGAGATGGGCTTCGTGTTCCAGGAGCCCATGAGCGCGCTCCACCCCACCAAGACCATCGGCGCGCAGATGGCGGCGCCCCTGCGCCTGCACCTGGGGCTGACCCGGCGCCAGGCCCGGGCGCGCAGCGCCGAACTCCTCGACCTGGTCGGGATCCCGCCTTCCCGGGGCGTGCTGGACGCCTACGTGCACCAGCTCTCGGGGGGTATGCGCCAGCGCGTCATGATCGCCATGAGCATCTCCTGCGAGCCCGCCCTGCTCATCGCGGACGAACCCACGACCGCGCTCGACGCCACCATCCAGAAACAGATCCTCGACCTCCTGGCCGACCTGCGTGAGGAACTCGGGCTGTCCGTCCTGCTCATCAGCCACGACCTGGGACTGGTCTCCCGGTACACGGACGACGTCGTGGTCATGCTCGACGGTCACGCCATGGAGTCGGGCCCCACCGACCGGGTGGTGTCCGCACCGGAGTCCGGCTACACCCGCGGCCTGCTGGAGGCCTCGCCCCGGCTCGGGCACAGCCCGGACCGCCTCCCCGTCATCGACAAGAGCCGATTCACCAAGGCGGTGCAGTGATGAGCACGACCGACGGCGCGGCGGGAGCCGAACCCGTACTGCGCATGGAGCACGTGACCAAGAGGTTCCGCCTCGGCGGGGTCCTGCGCCGCACCGCGCACGTGGCGGTCCGGGACGCGTCGCTGGAACTGGGCCGCGACGAGGTCCTGGGCCTGGTGGGCGAGTCCGGTTCGGGCAAGTCCACCCTGGGTCGCATGGCGATCGGTCTGATCCGGCCCACCTCGGGCTCGGTGACGGTGCTGGGCCGGGACATCCTGTCCCTGCGCCGGTCCGAACTGCGGACCTACCGCCGCCGCATGCAGATGGTCTTCCAGGACTCGTCCAACTCCCTCAACCCGCGCATGACCCTGCGCGAGCTGCTGGAGGAGCCCTACCGGGTCCAGGGGCTGCACACCCCCGCCGAGCGGGAGGTCCGGGCCCTGGCGCTCGCCGACGAGGTCGGGCTCGCCCGGTCCTGGATGGGGCGCCTGCCCCACGAGTTCTCCGGTGGCCAGCGCCAGCGCGTGTCCATCGCCCGCGCCCTGGCCCTGGAACCCGAACTGATCGTCGCCGACGAGCCGGTCTCGGCACTGGACGTGTCCGTGCAGGCCAAGGTCCTCAACCTGCTCAAGGACATCCGCCGGGCGCGCGGCCTCTCCCTGCTCTTCGTCAGCCACGACATGGCCGTCGTGGACTTCATGTGTGACCGCGTCGCCGTCCTGAACGGCGGCCGGGTCGTGGAGTCCGGCCCCACGTCCCAGGTGCTGCGCGCCCCCGCGGACGACTACACACGCACGTTGATCGAGGCCGTGCCCCGACTCTGACCGCACGTCCCCGCCCGTCCCGCCCCCTTCCGCTCTGGAAGAAGGAGAACATGACCACCCGACACGCGCAGGCGAAGCATGCCCTCATCCGGGGACCCGTCCCCGAGACCGAGGGGGACCGGGCCGTGGTGCTCGAACCCTACGGGGTCGACCGCATCCCGACCTACGACTACGTCCAGGAGGAGTACCTCGTCTCCGGCACGGCCGCCGGCGACCCCTACAGCACCCGCATCCTCATCCGACGTCCCGCGGACATGGCGTCCTACACGGGGCGGGCGCTGGCCGAGGTGAGCCACATCTGGGGCGGGAACTCGGTGTGGCGGGCCTTCAACCGCCAGATCATGCGCGGGGGCTTCATCTGGGTGGGCATCGACTCCCAGGCCCCGTCCGCGCTCGACCTCATCAAGGGGGTCGACCAGCGCCGGTACGCGGAGATGACCTTCTCCTCCGGGGAGCTCGCCAAGGACTTCGCGGGCAGCATCCCCTTCACGGAGAACCCCACACCGGAGGTGCTGGCCCGCGAGTACGACGAGTTCAAGGAACGGTGGTGGCGGGCCACGCCGCAGTCGTTCGAGATCATCGCCCAGGTGGCCAACGCCCTGCGGGAGGGCCTCCCCGGCCTGCCCGAAGCCGCCGTGCGCACCCTGCTGTTCGCCGGGATCTCCCAGACCGGCGGTGTCGTGCGCAGGTTCGTGGAGCGCCACCACGCCGTCCTGCGACGCCCGGAGGGAGGACCCGTCTTCGACGGGTACATGCCCTGTGCCTCGGGAGGCCCCGCGCTGCCGGACGTGGACGTGCCCGTCATGGAGGTCCTGGGGGAGGCCGAGTTCCAGTCCGTGCGCTGGGCGTGCGGGGTGTCGGGCCAGGTGCGGGGGCTGACGCACCGCAGGCCGGACTCGCCGTCCTTCCGGCTGTACGAGGTGGCCGGGATGGCGCACCGGGAGACCCGGCACATGAGTGACCGGGACCGTGAGCGCCTCCGGGACTGCCCGCTGCCGGAGGGCGCCCGGTGGTCCACCTTCCCCAACTCCCACGTGTACAACGCCCTGTTGGAGTCGTTGTCCGCGTGGGCGCGGGGGGAGGCGACACCCCCGGCCTCCCGCCTCCTGGAGACGGAGGGCGACACCGACACCGTGCTCAGGGACGGGTTCGGCAACGCCCGAGGCGGGCTCCGCACCACGTACACCGACGCACCGCTCTCCACCCTGGTGGCCGCCACCCCGATGGGCCGGCCCTCCTGGTACCACGGCAGTGAGACCCCGCTCGGTCGCGAACGGCTCGTCGAGCGCTACGGGGACGCGGACGGCTACCGGCGCGAGCACGCACGGGTCCTCGACCGGATGCTGGCCGCTGGTTTCGTCCGGCCGGAGGACGCCGAGCAGCTGCGGCTGGAGGCGGAGCTGGTCGACTTCTGACCGGCGCGGCTCCCCGTTCCGCGCGCGTGTTCGGGCCGGAGTCCGGCGCGGGGCCCGGGGGAGGGGGTGGGACACCGGGCGCGGCACCCACCCCTCCCGGGCCTCACTGCACGAGCCGGGTGAGGAACTGGTGCCCCAGCGAGTAGACGGTGCCGAGTCTGATGCGGTGGCGTACCAGCCTGCCGTCGCGCACGGACTCCAGCAGCCCGGCCTCACGCAGGCGTCGCAGGTGTCGGGAGACCTGGGGTTCGGTCATCCCCACCCGCGTCGCCAGTTCGCCGGTGGTGCAGTGCTCGTTGACCAGGTGTCGGCAGAGCACGAGCCGGGCGGGGTCCGAGAGCACGGCCATGCGGTGCTGCAACTCCCGGAGGGGGACGTCGGTGGTGCCCAACTCGGTGATCGGGAACTGCACCACGATGGGCAGGTTCGCGCGGGGCTGCGCCTCCTCGAACTTCACCACCAGGTGGGGGCGGGTGAACAGGCTGGGCACCAGGACCAGATCGCGCCCCGCGCAGGAGACGAAGGCGTTCTGGAGCTTGTCGTAGGCCACCTGCGCGGTCTGCGGAAGGTAGTGTCCGCCCGGTGTGAGGGAGGCCAGCACGACCCCGAGCCGGTCCTGGGAGAAGCGCCCCCGTACCTCGCGTTCGGCCGTGGTGAGCTGGGGCAGGGTTGCCTCCCAGCGGGCACGGAAGAACGTGTCGTGGCAGTGCTGGAGCAGGTCGGACAGGTTCTGGCGGAAGGCCGCACGGTCCGCCAGGAAGAGCTCACCCAGCTCCTCCCGCTCCTCGCTCTTGGCCCGGCAGACCTCCAGGAACTCCGCACGGTGGTCGTCGGGGTCACGCAGGCCGTAGTAGCGCTCCCAGCTCCCACTGGCGATGGTCTCCGCCACCATGGAGTCGAACACCGGTGCGGGCATGGCGTTCATCAGGGCGAGCTCGTCCTGGAACGTCGCGGGGTGGCTGGTGTCCAGGGGCAGCAGCGCGCGCAGCCGGAACCTGGCCCACAGGGGAGCGAAGGTGCGCAGGCGCCGCTCGGTGGCCCGGTCCACCCCGGATCGCACGGCGCGGATGTCCCGGCTCGCGCCCGGATGGTGGCCCGGTTCGGCGACGCTGTGCAGGAACGCCATCAGTTCGGCGAGCGGCGAGGGCCGTACCACCACACGTGAGGCGTCGGTGCTGACCAGGTCGAACACGATGGGCATGCCCAGATCCTAGTGACCCCTGGCGCCCGCCCCGCCGCGCGCCCCTCGGCGCGGGAGCCCCGAAGGGCCGCGAGGCTCAGCCCCCGGCCCGCAGACGGTCGAGTTCGGTGCGCAGCTCGGCGGCGAGGGCCACGGCGCGGTCGAGACCTCCCTGCGGCCCGCCTCCCTCAGGCGGGGCGCCGCGTGGTGGCTCCGCCGGAGCCGGAGCGGCGGCCAGGGACGGGCCCGGAGCGATACGGACCTGGTCGGTGGCTCCGTCCGCCTCGATGTCGAAGACGACGCGGTCGGAGCGGTGCCAGCTCTCGAACCACTCCAGCGGCAGGCCGTCCTGGTCGAAGGTGCCGCCTTCCAGGAGCAGGAGCGGCACCCCGTCGGGCACCCCCAGTTCACGGGCGATGCGCGGGTCGGCCGGGACGGCGCGGATCTGCCTGCGTCCGCTGCTGGGCACCGCGCCGAATCGGACCTCCATGAGCCGGTGCAGGGAGGCGTTGGCCAGCATGGCCGCGTCCAGTTCGGCGAAGCGCCCGGCGGGGAGCCAGGTGCGCACGTAGGACAGGGCCTCGTCGTCCACCGAACGGACGCGTTCCAGGCGCAGCAGGTCCTCGGTCACGAGGTGGTGGACGGCTGAGGGCGGGCCGGTGCGGGCGCGTTCCAGGGAGAGCACGGCGGTGCGCAGGCTCAGCCCCTCGGCGGAGAACTGGTCGAAGAGCCCGGTCACCCGCTGCACGAGCCGATGGTGCTCGGTGGGGATCGCGGCGACCGGAGCCCGGCCCCGGGTCCGGCGGACCGACCCCTCGTCCTCCAGGGTGGCCAGGGCCTGTCGGACCACGCTCCGGGAGACACCGAAGCGCTCGCGCAGGGCGGCCTCGCTGGGCAGGGCGTCTCCGGGCGGGATCGAGCGGTCGCGGATCTCCGCGCGCAGGGCGTCAGCCACCTGGGCGTGCAGGGGCCGGGAGTCGGAGCGGTCGACAGGCATGGCCGTCATTCTAGGGCGTGGGGTGCGGGAGCCACGGAGCGTCGGGGCCTCCCGGTCCGCGTTCGACGCGTCGCCGGACGCGGCGCGCCCCCGCCTCCCGGAATCGGAGGGCGGAGGCGCGCGGTGGTGGGCCCGTGCGGTCAGGAGGCGGTGGCCTTCCACACGTGTCCCCAGCCGGGGGCGAGCTCGGCGGCCCGGCGCAGTGCCAGGACCAGGCTGGCCTCGCGGGCGATGCCCTGGCCCGCGATGTCGAAGGCGGTGCCGTGGTCCACCGACACCCGCACCACCGGCAGTCCGGCGGTGATGTTGACGCCGTCATCGCCGTAGACGGCCTTGAAGGGCGCGTGCCCCTGGTCGTGGTAGCAGACCGCGACCAGCTTCCACTTGCCCCGGACGGCCGCCGGGATGAGCGCGTCGGCGGGGATCGGCCCGTGGGCGTTGATGCCCTCGGCGCGGGCGCGTTCGATGGCGGGGGCGAGCACGTCGGCGTCCTCGTCCCCGAAGAGGCGGTTCTCCCCGGCGTGCGGGTTGAGCCCGGCCACGCCGATGGGCTCGTCCGCCTCACCCTGGGCGCGGGCGAACGCGCTCATCAGCCGCAGCACCTCGAGGGTGCGTTCCTGGGTGACGTCCTCGATGGCGCGGCGCAGGGAGACGTGCGTGGTCAGGTGGAAGAAGGAGAGCTCACCCGCGGACAGCACGAGGCTGTAGTCGCTGACGCCGAACTCGTGCGCGAGCAGCTCGGTGTGGCCCGGCCACTGGTGCCCGCCCAGGTGCATGGCGGCCTTGTTCAGCGGGGGAGTGACGATCCCGTCGACCAGACCCCGCTTGGCCAGGTCCACGGCCTCGATCACGAAGCGCGCCGCTCCGTCGCCCGCCTCCGCGCTCAGTTCTCCGTAGGGCACGTGGCCGAGCGAGGGGCCGGTCTGCACGACGTCGATCACGCCGGGTGCGTCGGCCGCGTCGGCGGGGGAGTCGATCGGGTTGACCGCCGACGCGTCCCCGCCCACGGCGGTGACGGCCCTGCGCAGGGCGTCCGCGTCACCGACGACGACGGGCCTGGACAGTTCGCGGACCTCCGGGTGGTGGAGGAGCGCCTTCGCGGTGATCTCCGGACCGATGCCCGCGACGTCACCGAGGGTGACCGCGAGGGTGGGGCGGCTCATGAGTTGCTGCCTTTCGTGTTGCGGACCGCGTCAGCGGCCTCGATGAGGGCGGTGGGGGAGCCGAAGCCCCCGGCCTTGGTGACGATGGCCAGTCCTTCCCGGGGGCCGCCCGCCAGGGTGCCCAGCGGGATGCCCGGGGCGACCTCGCCGGTCAGGGCGATGGCCCGGGCCCGGAGGGACGCGGTGAGGGCGCGGGCTCCGTCGCCACCGGTGACGACGAACCCGGACAGCGGGTACCGCTCGGCCACGCGGGCGGCCAGCTCCCCGAAGCGCCGGGCGACCAGGGCGGGGTCGAGCCCGCTGGTGCGGTCGTCGGGGGCCACGAGAGCGGTGTGCGGGTGGGCGGGGTCGAAGGTCTCCACGACCCGGTCGGACCACTCCCGCCAGGCGGCGTCGTCGGCCAGCGCGTGCGCGTCGGGCTGTTCCACCCGCGTCCACTCGTCGGCCAGGAGCTCCGCGACCTGTCCGCGCGCGGCCTGGTGGAGCGAGGTCACCACCACCAGGGCCGGGGCGGGTTCCCGGACCGGGCGCCAGGTCTCGGCCAGCCGCGCGGCGAGACCGGCCGAACCCACGGGGACGGCGCGGTCGCCCAGGACCGTGACGGCGTCGGCGACCCGTGCGAGGTCGGCGTCGGTCTCCGCGTCGACCACGGCCACCGGCGCGGAGTCACGGAGCAGGGCGGCGTTCGCCTCGGGGTCGTCACCGGTCAGTCGGACGTACCGGGCGCCCAGGAGCTCCGCGATCCGGCTCTCGGTCACCGGGGAGACCGGGTCGTCGCCGACGGCGGTCCGGTGCACCTCCACCCCGTCCACCAGGAGGACGCCGTCGCGGACGACGCGGCCGTTGGCGGGGAAGGCCGGGCAGACCACGGCCACGGTTCCGGGCGGGGAGACGGAGAGGACCCCGTCGATCTCCGCGCGGATGGGGCCGCGCAGGGTCGAGTCGACCTTCTTGTAGACCAGGTCCGTGCCCGCGTCGCGCAGCCCGCGCACGGCGTCGGCGGCGGCGGTGGCCGCCCGTTCCGGCGGCAGGGCGCGGGAGTCGGTGGTCACGGCGACCACGTCGGCGGTGGACTCCGCCGTGCCGAGCTGGAGCTCGGTGCTCCAGCCGGCGCGCACGAACTGGACGGCGGTGTCGCCCGCGCCGGTGAGGTCGTCAGCGACCACGGCGACGCGCGGTGTGCGTGAGTGGGTCATGACCGGGTCTCCTCCGGGTCGGTGGGGTCGCTCGCCGCCCCGTCGGCGGCCCGCTGCCGTTCCGCGATCTCCTGGCGCTCGGCCTCGGCGGGCGCGGCTCCGGCCCGACGCAGCACCCAGGTGGTCACCAGCGGCGCGAGCAGGGCGGTGACCAGGACGCTCGCGGCGACCTGGGTGGTCGCGGTCCCGGCGTAGGAGAGGAAGGACGGGTCGGCGGCGGCGATGATGGCCGGGGTGGCGACGGCGTTGCCCGACGCTGTGCCCGCGGCGAATCCGATCCCCGACTCCTTGCCGCGCCGCAGGAGGAAGCGGTAGCCGAGGTAGACGAGCCCGCCGGTGACGAAGGTGATCGCCACGCCGAGGAGGACCCCGGACAGGCCGCCCCTGGCGACGTCGGCCAGGTTGATGCCGGTGCCCAGGGCGAAGGCGAAGAACGGGATGACGATCGCGGGAACCGGCGTGAGGAGTTCACGCCACTGGGAGTCGAGGTTGCCGACGAGCACGCCGAGCAGGAACGGGATGATCGCCGCGACCAGGGTGAGGAAGGGGATCTGCCCGAGCCCGGAGGCGCCGATGAACAGCAGGGCGAAGAACGGGCCGTCGTTGATGGCCCCGGCGATGTAGGCGCCCCGGTCCTTCGTCCGTCCGTACTGTCCGGTCAGGGCGAGCCAGAGGCCGCCGTTGGCGTTGGTGGCCGCGGCGAGCATCGCCATGATGGAGATGCCCAGGACGCCCTCGGGTCCGGTGACCATCGCGAGGGCGATGATGAGCAGACCGGGGATGATGCTCTTCCCGAGGAGGACGACACCGGTGGTGGCCAGCACCGGACCGCTGGTGCGGAGGGTGACCTGGGTGCCCGTCGCGAAGATGAGGAGGGCGATCAGCGGCATGGCGCTGTCCTTGAACAGCGCGGTGGTGAAGCTGCCGATGTCCAGGGCCGCCGGAGCGAAGGTTCCCAGGACCGATCCGAGGACGAGGGGGATGAGCATGGCCCCGCCAGGGACCTTGTTCATCCACTTAAGGAGGGGTACCAGCGACCCCTGGCTGTCACGCATAAGAGTCCGTTCACATGGGACCGGGATCGTGGACCGACGTCACACACGGCACCGGTACACGCGTTGTCCGTACAGATTGTACGTACAATTTCGCGTGAGTCCACCGAACGGGCACAGAAGTTCACACCACGGGTGACCTGGGGGTCCCTGTCGGGGCATCGCTAGCCACGGGTCCGGGTGCTCGGCATGGGTGGGATCGGCCGGTCGGTGCGCGCGTTCCTGCCCGCCTGGCGGGGCGCGCGGTCCTCCCGGACACACGCCAGGACCTCCGTGGCCGCGTACCGTCCGGCGACCTCGAAGCTCCAGGGGTTGGAGTCGATCTCGCTCCACAGGGCGTCGCGGAGCACGATCCGCGTCGCGTGGACGGACCTGCCCTTGCCGCGCGCTTCCAGGCCCACGCGGACCCCCTCCGCGAAGGCGTTCCGGAAGGCCTCGGGGAGGGGCGCGTCGGGGCGGGGGCAGGTCGCGGGCAGGTCGTCGACGAACTCGAAGTCCGCGCCGCTCAGCGCGGGTCCGGCGTCGAGCCACACCAGGGCGAAGTATCCGGGGCACGCGGTCTGCAGGACGTTGCGGACGAACACGCCCCTGACCGTCCGGGGCAGTGGGGGGAGGGGCGGACGAGGGAGGGGCCGTGGGGCGGGGGAGTCGGGGGTGAAGGGCATGTGTACTTTTTAGTCCCCGCTAGTCCCCGGTATCCGGTGGATCGTGACGCAAGTGTGGTGTCCTGAGCCGTCGCTGGCGAAGAAAGCGGACTAAGTTCTCATTTGCCCCATAGAGAACGAAAGTCAGCGTCATGCCCCCACGTATCGCCGCCGCCCCCTGGGCCGCGGTCCTTCTCTCCCTCCCCCTCGTCGCCTGCGCCCCGGCCCAGGACCTCCTGGACCGCGCCGTGCCCGGAGCGGGCGTCCGGTCCCAGTCGGACCCCGTCGACCGAGTGGACCGGGACGACCCCTTCGCGGGCAGCGCGGCCGAGGACTACGGGGAGGGTTTCCCCGTGCCCGAGGCCGAGGCGGTCGGCCCCTACTCCCGGGAACAGGTCGAACGCGCCTACGCCCACACCCAGGAGCTGTTGGAGGCCGTCTACCTCAACGAGGACGCGGTGTTCGGTGAGGACAACAGCGAACTCACCGGGCTCCTCACCGGACAGACCCTGGAGTGGTACCTGGACAACCTCGGCAACCGGGACCACGAGCTCAACAGCCGCCACCTGCCCTTCAACCTCACTCCCGGTACCGCCGAGCCGATCGGTGACGAGGTGCGCGTGGACGGCGTGATGCGCGCGGAGGAGGGAAGGGACGACCAGGGCTGGGACTACCTCTCGGTGGTCACGGAGTACACGATCGTGCACCCGATCGCCGAACCCGGTCGGTCGGCCTCCACCCGCCTGGTCACCTCGCACCTCGGCGAGGTCGGCTTCTACGACGTGGGAGCGGAGGAACTGGAGGCGGCGCCGATGTGGTCGCGCGCCGTGGCACCCGTGCACTGCGTGGAGGAGTTCACCTTCACCCCCAGCTACGGGGAGGAGTACCCCGAGGGGGAACGCCCCCGGGGCGCCGTCGAGGACGCCTACGACCTGGACGCCTCCCGGGAGCTGGAGGGCTGCGGGTCCGTCCGGGACACCTGACCGGCGCCCGCCGGAGGACCCGGGTCGGGGACCCCCGGCGGGCGCGCGCGACTCACACCAGGCGCTTGAGCAGGTCCGGGAGTTCGGCCTCGTGCGCGACGGTGAGACGCCTGGTCGCGCGGGTCACCGCCACGTACAGGTCGTTCGCGCCGCGCGGCTGGGCCAACAGTTCCTCGGGACGCACCACGATCACCGAGTCGAACTCCAACCCCTTGGACTCCGTCGCGGTCAGCACCACCACGGCGTCCCCGGGGGCGTCGCGCGACGCGTCCGTCTCCACACCGGGCAGCGCGCCCGCCACCTCGGCCAGGGAGGCGTCGGAGGTGATGACCGCGATGCGGCCCTCGCCGACGGCCTCCCGCTCCTCGGTGACCAGCGCGGGCAGGTCCGAGGGGTCTGTGAGCCGCACCGCACGGGGGGCGTCGCCGTCCGCGCGCACCGACTCGGGGACCTCCTGGCCCGGGGCGGCCACGCGCAGCACGTCGGCGGCGACGGCCATGATCGGTGCCGGGGTCCGGTAGTTCACCCTCAGGTGCTCCACGTGCAGCCGGTCCGGGGCGTACGGTTCCAGGGCGGCCTCCCAGGAACCGGTTCCGGCCGCGCTGCCGGTCTGGGCGACGTCCCCGACCACGGTCAGGGACCGGGTCGGCACCCGGCGCATCACCGTGCGCCAGGCCATCGGGGACAGTTCCTGGGCCTCGTCCACGATCACGTGCCCGTAGGCCCACTCCCGGTCCGTCCCGGCCCGGTCCGCGGTGCTCAGGTCCGGGCCGGTGTCGCGGTGGCGGTCCGCGAGCAGGCGCGCGTCCAGCCCCTCCCTCGGGTCCTCGGTCAGTCCGGTGAGGTCCAGGACCCCCTGCGCGTACCGGACCTCCGCCTCCCGCTCGGCGTCGCGGCGCCGCTGGTGGGCCCGCAGGTGGCTGTTGTCCCGGCCGAGGAGGTCGGCCGCCTCGTCGAGCAGCGGGACGTCCTCGACGGTCCAGGGAGCCCCCGCCGGGCGGGCCAGGCGTTCGGCGTTCGCGACACCGGCCTCCGCGCCCACCCTCCTCAGGGCCTCGCCGTCGGCGTACAGGTCGCGGAGCAGCCGCTCCGGGGTGAGGTCGGGCCACAGGGCGTCCAGGGCGTGCTGGACGGGTTCCTCCTGCCAGAGCCGCGCGCCCACGTGCGGGAGGTCCTCATCCGCGACCGGACGCCCGAGCCGCCGGGACTCGTCCCGGGCGAGCTCGCTGAGCAGGGTGTTCACCAGGTACTTGCGCGCGGTGTTGTGCGGCAGCCGCAGGTTCCGGGTGGTCTCCAGCACGTGTCGGCACACGTCTCCGGGGACGACGAGGGTCCCCGCGTCGGTCTCCACGCGCAGGTCGGCCTCTCCGAAGGCGCGCAGGGGCGAACGCTGCCGGTCCCGGACGGCGGCGCCCACGAGGTCGACCATGCGCGTCGACCCCTTGGCCGTCGCGACGGCGTGGGGGTCGCGGGCGGCGGCCTCCACCCCCGGGAACAGCTCCCCGACCGTGCGCATCACCACGTCGGTCTCCCCGAGGGAGGGCAGGACGTTCCCGACGTAGCGCAGGAAGGCCGGGTTGGGTCCCACCACCAGGACGCCCCGGCGCTCCAGGACCCGCCGGTGCGTGTAGAGGAGGTAGGCGGCGCGGTGGAGCGCCGCGACGGTCTTGCCGGTGCCCGGACCGCCCTGGACGACAAGGATCCCGGCCAGCCGGGCGCGGATGACGCGGTCCTGTTCGGCCTGGATGGTGGAGACGATGTCGGCCATGCGACCGGTGCGTCCTCGCTGGAGGGAGGCGAGCAGGGCCGCCTCACCGACCAGCTGACGGCGGTCGCCCTCGGTGAGGCCGTCGACGTCGAACACCTCGTCGTCCAGCCCGACGACCCTCCTGCCGCGCACCCTGAGGTGGCGCCGCCGGGTGACCCCCTCCGGGGCGCTGGGCGTGGCCGCGTAGAAGGGACGGGCGGCCGGGGCCCGCCAGTCCACGAGGATGGTGTCGTACTCGGCGTCGCGCAGCCCGATCCGCCCCACGTAGCGCGCCTCGGTGTCCCCGGGGCCGTGGGAGACGTCGATCCGACCGAAGCACAGCCCCTCCTCGACCGAACCGAGCTGGGCCCTGCGGCGGGCGTGCTCGTAGGACCGGGTCTCACGCTCCACGATGGCGGCGTACCCGGCGCGCTCCTGGAGGTGGGCGTCGGCCAGCCGCCGCCCGGTCCGGGCGCGCAGGGCGTCGAGTCGTTCGTACATGGCGCTGACACGGGCCTGCTCGACCGTGATCGCGGCCTCCTCGGGAGAGGGGGTCGCACGGTCGGATTGACAGGAGTCCATCTGGTGGCTATCCTTGCGATTAGGAAGTTCTGTGATGGCTTTAGAAGGGCTTGAATCCCGTAGCTTAGCAGAGCTTCCGCACGCGTGTGTCGGCCCGTGCTCGGCGAGCGCGTCGAACCCTCTCCCGGAACCGGACGGAGGGTTTTTCGGTTTCCGGCGCGCTCTCCGTCCCGCACCCGCTACACTCGGCCCCATGCGAACCAGTCCGACCCACCAGGGACAGTGGTGGCGCCGCTCCTAGGCGGCGCACCGACAGTTCGCGTTCCACGAACACCGCAGCGACCGCCCCACACCGGCGGTCGTTTGTCGTTTCCGACGGCCCCGGACGGCGATGACCACCGACCGCAGAGCGCCAAAGGACCGGCCGTGAACCCCAGCGACGCACAGACCACCACGTACCGCACCCCGAGCGGCGTGACCGTCCACCGCACCGCCACCCCGTGCGACCCCGAGATCCTGACCGAACTCGTCGCCTCCGTGGAACACCGCCGGGGCGGGGTCCTCTCCTCCGGGATGGAGTATCCGGGTCGCTACGACCGCTGGCACCTGGGGTACGTGGACCCCTGCCTGGAGATCAGCACCCGAGGGCGCCGAGTCACCGCCACCGCCCTGAACGACCGGGGGCGGGTCCTGCTCCCGGTCCTGGCCGACGCGCTCGACACCGTGCCCGGGGCCGCCGACCGCGCGCAGGGACCGGACCATGTCGCCGTCACCGTTCCCGAGCCCGACCCGGACGCCTTCTTCACCGAGGAGGAGCGCAGCCGCCGCCCGAGCGTGTTCACCGCCCTGCGCGCCGTCGTCGCCGCTCTGCGCAGCCCCGAGGACTCCAACCTGGGCCTGTACGGCGCCTTCGGCTACGACCTCGCCTTCCAGTTCGAGCCGGTCCAGCGCCACATCGACCGCGACCCGACCGACCGCGACCTGGTCCTGCACCTGCCCGACGCGATCGTGGTCCGCGACCGCAAGCGCGAGACGTGCGTGCGCCACACCTACGAGTTCACCGTGCCCGCCACGGAGGCGCGCCCCCAGGCCACCACCCAGGGACTGCCCCGCGAGACCGCACCCACCCCGCCGGTGGTCGCCGCCGAGGTTCCGCCCGGCCCCCGGCCGGGCTCCTACGCCGAGGTGGTCGCGGAGGCCAAGAAGCGGTTCCGCCGGGGCGACCTGTTCGAGGTGGTCCCAGGCCACCGCACCTACGCCCGCTGCACGTCCCCGGCCCGCTTCTACGAACTGCTGCGCGAGCGCAACCCCGCGCCCTACGAGTTCTTCTTCAACCTGGGCGAGGGGGAGTACCTGGTCGGCGCCTCCCCGGAGATGTTCGTGCGGGTCAGCGGGGAGCCCGGGACCGGCCAGCGGGTGGAGACCTGCCCGATCTCCGGCACGATCCGCCGGGGCGAGGACGCGCTGGGCGACGCCGAGAACATCCAGGAGCTGCTCTCCTCGGTCAAGGAGAAGTCCGAGCTCACCATGTGCACCGACGTGGACCGCAACGACAAGTCGCGCGTGTGCGAGCCGGGCAGCGTCAAGGTGATCGGCCGCCGCCAGATCGAGATGTACTCGCGGCTGATCCACACCGTCGACCACATCGAGGGCACCCTGCGTCGCGACTTCGACGCCCTGGACGCCTTCCTCACCCACATGTGGGCGGTCACCGTCACCGGGGCGCCCAAGACCTGGGCGATGCGGTTCATCGAACAGCACGAGACCAGCCCCCGCCGCTGGTACGGCGGCGCGGTCGGGGTGGTCAACTTCGACGGCTCCATGAACACGGGCCTCACCCTGCGCACCGCACACATCCGTGACGGGGTCGCGGCCGTGCGGGTGGGTGCGACCCTCCTCTACGACTCCGACCCCGAGGCTGAGGAGAAGGAGACCTTCCTCAAGGCCCGCGCGCTGCTGGAGACGCTGGCCCTGGGCGAGGAGACCGCCGACGCGACGGTCCCCGCGGTCAGCGCGCCCGCACCGCGCCCCGGGGAGGGTATGAGGGTGCTGCTCGTGGACCACGAGGACTCCTTCGTCAACACCCTCGCGGACTACGTGCGCCGCCACGGTGCCGAGGTCACCACGGTCCGCTACGGGTTCGCACCCGAGCTCCTGGACCGGATCGCGCCGGACCTGGTGGTGCTCTCGCCCGGCCCCGGCCTGCCGGTCGACTTCGCGATGTCGGACCTGCTGGACGCCCTGGCCGCCCGCGGCCTGCCGGTGTTCGGGGTGTGCCTGGGGCTCCAGGGGATGGTCGAGCACGCCGGGGGAGAACTGCGCACCCTGGACGCGCCGGTGCACGGAAAGCCCGGCCGCGTCCGGGTGTCCGGGGGGCGGCTGCTGCCCGGCCTGGGTGAGGACGGCGCCTTCCCCGCCGCCCGCTACCACTCCACGTACAGCACCCCGGACCTGGTGAAGAACTTCGAGGTCACCGCCGTGCTGGACGGCGATCCTGGCGAGGAGCCCGTGGTCATGGCGATCGAGGACCCGGCGGCGCGCTGGTACGCGGTGCAGTTCCACCCGGAGTCGATCCTCACCGCCGGCGTCGGTGAGGGCATCGTCGCCCGCGTCCTGGAGCTCGCCCGAGAGTGACACACGTGGTGGGCGGCGGTACGACCTGTGTCACAGTGACCGCCGCTCACCTGGAATGATGTCGCACGACAATAATTGCTTCAGGGATACTGTTTGATTCGCTCGTGACCGGACAGGTGGTGCCTATGGGTATTTTGCTGACTGTCCTCGGAATCGTCCTCATCGTCTCCGGTGTCCTCGGTGTGCTGCGCGGGCAGCTCCTCTGGGGCATCATCGCCATCGTCGTCGGACTCTTCGTGGCCCCGGGCTACTTCTACGGGATCTGACGGACCTCCGTCCGACCTGCGAGGGGCCGGGTGGCCGACCACGCCCGAGCGCGTGTCGGCCACCCGGCCCCTCGGCTCGTCGGCCCGGCTCCGGACCGACCACGGCGAAGCAACGGGACGTGTACCCTCGGGAGAGGTCAATCGGCCCCGCCCCACACACGCTCCCGTGCTCCGGAAACCCTGGTCGCGGCCATGACGCGTGCCCTGGGCGGGGGAGTTGCTAGGAGAGGGTGCCGTGAAGAAGGTCGAGCCCCAGGTCCGCCTGGTTGCACGTCCGCAGGTGGACTACGACGCGATCACCGACTACCTCAAGGAGGTCGGCGGCGAGGCGTGGTTGGAGCGGTTCGACCGGGGTGAGCTGGACGCCCACCTCAACGACCCCCAGAACCTCGCGGAGTTCGCTGGGCGCCTGTGCTACCGCTCGTGGGAGCCGGGCCTGAACCCGAACGTCACCCGGGTGCGCAAGGACCAGGACGCCTACCTGGGCAACATCCTGGCGAGCCTGCACGGTTCGGTGCTGGAGCACGTCAGCTTCAGCTTCGTGCTGCACAACGTCTCGCGGGTGCTCACCCACGAGCTCATCCGACACCGCCCCGGTGTGGCCGTCTCGCAGGAGTCCCTGCGGTTCGTGCGCCTGACCGACCTGCCGTTCTGGTTCCCGGAGTGGGCCGAGGAGGACCCCGAGCTGATGGAGCGCGCCACGGCGATGCTCCAGCAGATGGAGGAGTTCCAGTTCTGGATGGCGGAGCACTTCGGCCTGGACGACGAGGGCGTGAAGTTCGCGGAGAAGAAGCACAAGACCTCCTTCATGCGCCGCTTCGCCCCCGAGGGCGTGGCGACCGGCCTGGTGTGGACCGCCAACGTGCGCACGCTGCGGCACACCCTGGAGGCCCGCACGGCTCCCGGAGCGGAGGAGGAGATCCGCCTCCTGTTCAACCTCATCGGCGAGACCCTGAAGGAGGAGGCCCCCGCGCTCTTCGGTGACTACACCGTCGAGGACGGCGTGTGGGTGCCCCAGCACCGCAAGGTCTGACCGTCCCGAGCGCCCGCACCCGAACCAGGTGCGGGCGCCGCGTCGTCTCTCAGGTGTCCAGGGCTCTCAGCTGTTCCTCCACCTCAGGGGTACGCGGATCGTCGTGGTCCCTGAGATAGTCCAGGGCGGCTGTCCAGACCTCACGCGCCCGCTCCGGTTCGCCCAGCTCGACGTGGGACCTGCCCAGGCCGCGCAGTGCCACGGCTCGGCTGTCGGAGTCCTCGTACCTGTCGAATGCGGCGATGGCCGATCGGTACTCAAGGGTGGCTTCCGCGGCCCTGCCCGTGCCGGTGAGGATCCGTCCCAGGGAACAGCGGGCCCAGGCCTCGCTCCATTCGGCGTCGATCTCCTCGAAGGCGTCGACCGCCGCTCGGCAGAGGCTGAGAGCCTCCTCCCAGCTGCCCAGATCGGCGCGGAAATCCGCCAGACCGAGCAGGGACATGGCTTCGCCCCGCCGCTCTCCCGCCTCCCGGAAGATCGCACGGGAGCGCTCCATCCTCTCCACGGTGCCGGGCCCCCGTTCGCCGCTCTGCCAGGCCACCAGAGCCAGTTGCCGGAGCGCGAACCCCCGCACCCAGGAGTCACCGCTCGCCAGGGCCGTCCGGTAGTGGTGTTCGGCTTCGTCGAGGTCCTCCAAGAGCCACAGGGCGTCGCCCATCCCCAGATGGTTGCGGGCCAACCCGAAGGGACTCCCGGCTTTCTCCGCCGCTCTCAGACCGACCCTGTGCAGGTCCACCCACGCGTGCCAGTGCCGGTGGACTTCGAACAGAGGGTAGACACTGGCGGGCAGGCGCCAGGTGACACCGTACTGACCGTGGTCGAAGGCGGCCGTTGTCACGGCGATCAGGTTCGTGCGCTCTGCCTCGAACCACGACAGGGCCTCTTCGGGAGAGGTGAAGTCGGGTAGCTCCTGAGGAGCCTCACCACCGGGTACGACGGGAAAGTGCGGGTGCTCGGCCAGCTGGGCCCGGGAGGCGGCATGGACGTACCACCGAGCCAGCCGCCCGATGCTCTCGGGAATCGCTGGGAGTCCGTCCTCGGCACGCACCCGTTCCACGACGAACAGACGCACCAGGTCGTGGAGGCGATAGCGGTCGACGTGCGGGCGTTCCACGAGGTTGGCTCGTCTCAGTCGATCCAGCAGCCTGCGGGCCTCGGCACCCGGGACACCGGTGAGCGCGGCAGCTGCCGCGACGGAGAACTCCGGCCCCGGATGCAGTCCCAGGGAGCGGAAGAATCGTGCGGTGCCGGCGTCCAGGCCCTGGTAGGAGGCGCTCATCACGGAACGCAGGTCACTCAACTCGTCCTCCTCCGCGAGAGTGTCCAGACGGGATTCCTCGGCCGCCAGCTCGTTGACCAGCTCGATCAGCGCTGTGTCCGGCCGGTCGACGAGCCGTTCCGCCGCCACTCTGAGGGCCAGCGGCAGGCGGGCGCAGTGCTCGACCAGGCTGCGCGCGGCCTCCGGTTCGGAGTCCACCCGGGCTCCCACCGCTCCTCGAAGCAGGTCCACGGATTCGACGAGCGGGAGTGCCCCCAGGAGCAGGCGCTCCGCTCCTTCGCGAGCGACCAGTCCGGGTAGCGTGCTTCGGCTGGTCACCACCACCATGCTTCCGGTCGAGGCGGGCAGCAGAGGCCGCACCTGTGCCGGATCGAGTACGTCGTCGATGACCACCAGAAGGCGCTGGCCGTGCACCTCGGATCGGTACAGCGCCGAGCGACCGTCCATGTCCAGGGGTATGCGGTCGGCACGCACCCCGAGGGCTCTCAGGATCGAGTCGAGCGCCTGGGCGGCTTGCCCACGCGGTCCGGGGGCGTGGCCGTGCATGCTGACGTAGAGATCCCCGTCCGGAAACCGGACACGTGACCGATGCGCCCAGTGCACGGCCAAGGCGGTCTTGCCGACGCCTGGTGGCCCGGCCAGGATCGCGACCGGGACACTCCGCCCTGACGCCTGGGCCGTCAGTGCGTCCAATCGCCGCAGGTGATGCTCGCGATCCACGAACACCCTGCTGAGGTGCGGAAGTTGACGTGGAGCGGCGACGGCACGGGCGGGTTTCGAGGTGATGTGGACATCCCCGTGCACGGCTCCCGTCTGCAACAGGGCCTCCGGGGAGCCGTGCGCGGTGTTGGTGGTCGCACGGTTCTCGGTGTCCGTCACAGAGGCCGCATATCCGCGTCGAAACGCTTCTCGTACTCAGGGAAGGGTGTGGCCACGTGCAGCGCCCGGTCGCGTACGGCGTTGGCCCGCACGACCTCCTCCGGGGCGGTCACCAGTTCAGGGGTGAGCATGGTTCCGTCCGTGGTGTAGTTCATGCGCACCAGACGCTCCGAGTCGAACAGCCAGTAGTCGAATCGAGGGATGTCCTTCGGCCAGGATCCCTCGTCGACGGGCAGGATGTTGACGTCCTCGCCCGCTTCGACACTGGCGCGGTAGGCGCACACACTCTCGAACCGCAGGTAGTCGGTGAGGGGTTCGGTGACCACGTGGACACGGCGGAAGCGTCGTCCGCTCCCGACGATGCGGGTCCACTCCCGGTGGGACGCGGTGGAGATCCTCTCCCCGTCGGCCAGAAAACGGCGAAAGGCCTCCTCCTCATAGCCGACGTCGTAGACCTGGAGCGTCTCCAACCGGAAGGCGGTGTAGCGGCACTCCTCGAAGAAGCGATCGAACTCGCCTTCTCGCAGTGGGCGGGAACCGGTTTTCGGAGGGGTCACACACCCCTCCGCCGGTACTGATCGACGGCGGCGAGCACGATCTCGGGCGAGATGCGTACGGCGGTCTCACCGGGCAGCGGATGGGCCAGCTTCGCGAAGTCGGCGTCAGCGAGCCCGGCCCCCTGGACGACGAACTCGCCGGTGTCACTGATGTAGACGGAGGGGCAGCCCTTGCCGCCGGACTTGTCGTCGGTCGCGAGCAGTTCCAGCTCCATGGTGCTCCGATCAGGCCTGGGGAGAACGTTCCGCGGAGCCTGAAACTAACACGGGAACCCCTGCCCGCTAAGGCTTCTGGCTGTAAGCGGACTACACTTTCAGGTGCCTTCGACGGATCCGTTCCGCTTCGTCCCCATCACCCTCACGCGACGCGCGCACCAACCGTTTGATGTCGGCCGCGGCGAGTGTGTCGGGCAACGTCCGGTGTCGCTCGGAGCCCTCGTTGCCAGCTTCGCGCCGATCCTCATCCATGCTTTCCAGCACACCACACGCGTCGTCGTCTCAGGGGCTCTCCACCGTGTCCTGGCGGAGGACCAGCGGCTCATCGTGCCTCCCGAACGCGAAGCGCGACAGCTGGAGGGCGGTGGGCGCTTCTTCGTGTTCGGGGTGCGCCGACGTCAAGAGCCGTGCCATGGGACGTCATGTGGGGTTCGCGAGAGTCGGCCCCGGCCAAGTGGGGTCTTATGGCTGGCACTTCCTTGTTCAGGGAGTGACCGCGGGGCCTTTGCGGGCTCCGTGCCGGGGGTACGGGCCCGGCGAGTACGGGGCACACGTCCCGTTCCGTGAACAGGGAGGGAGGCCCCGTGACAGGCGAACTCGTACCAGAGAACCTCGTCGGCCACCGTGTGCTCGACGCCGAGGGCACCAACGTGGGGAAGATCAAGCAGGTGTTCCTCGACGACAGCACCGGGGAACCGAGCTGGGTGTCGGTCCACACCGGGCTGTTCGGCATGCGGGAGACCCTCGTTCCGCTCCAGGGGGCGCGACCCGTGGAGGAGGACATCCAGGTCCCCTACGACAAGGGGGTCGTCAAGGACGCTCCACAGGTCGACGCCGAGCGGCACATCACCCCGGAGGACGAGGCCCTCGTCCGCGACTACTTCGCGCGACAGGGTGGCTTCCCCCGGCAGGCCCAGGGGGAGGGCGACACCAGGACCGCGGACCCGGACGCCGGGGCGGCCGGCCCGGGCCACCAGACCACGGCCGCGGGCGTGCCCGCGGGGACAGGCGGCCACGGTGACTTCGCGGACCCGCGTGAAGGGCGGGGAGACGAGCCGCAGGCCGGTGACCCGTTGGACCGGTACCACGGCGAGGAGCGCCTCGGCGGGTCCCGCGACACCGACGACCTCTCCGTCCTGCGCCATGAGGAGCGGGTGGACATCGGGGTCGAGCGCCGCGAGGGCGGGCAGGCGCGGATGCGCAGGCACGTCGAGACCGAGCGCTTCGAGGAGACCGTCCCGCTGCACCACGAGGAACTGGAGGTCGAGCGGCGACCCGTCACCGACCCGTCCCAGGTCCTGGACCCGGGGCACATGGAGGAGGACGAGCGCACCTTCACCCTGTACGAGGAGCGTCCGGTCGTCTCGAAGGAGGAGGTGCCCGTCGAGGAGGTCCACGTCCGCAAGCGGGACGTCACCCGTGAGGAGCACATCGAGGGCGAACTCCGCAAGGAGCGCATCGACTTCGAGGACGAGGACGGGCTCCCGCCACGGGGCCCCGACGACGCTCCCTGACCCGACGCGTGGTTCACGCTACCTCCGAGTGGCCCCTCGACCGAGGGGCCACTTGCCTGGGTCGGCTTCCTCGGTATTTTTGGTATACCGCTACCAGGAAGGCTGTCATGACCCAGCAGAATCCCCCCACGATCTTCCGCGACGTACGTCCCATGGGCGGCGACCCCGTCGACCTGGTGGTGGTCGACGGGGTGGTGGCCGAGAGCGCCCCCGTGGGCGGGGCCGAGGTGGTCGACTGCGGCGGGCGGATCGCCCTGCCCACGCTGGTCGACGCGCACATCCACCCGGACAAGACCTCCTGGGGGGAGCCCTGGCAGTCGCGCCGGCCCGCGAAGGGGATCGCGGAACTGGGTGAACAGGACGCCGCGTTCTTCCGGAACTGCTCCAGCCCCGTGGCCGACCGCGCCGAACGCCTCATGGGTCACGCCGTCACGCGCGGTACCCGGGCGATGCGCGCGCACGCCGACATCGCCCCCGCCTACGGGCTGGACGGCCTCCACGGTGTGCGGGAGGCCGCCCGTCGACTGGAGCACGCGCTGGACGTGCGCGTCGTCGCGTTCCCCCAGCACGGGGTCCGGCGCGCCCCCGGCACCGACGCCCTCCTGGAGGAGGCGCTGCGTACCGGCGTCGCCGACCTGGTCGGCGGGATCGACCCCGAGGGCTTCGACGACGACCTGGACGGCCAGCTCGACCTCGTGTTCGGCCTCGCGGACCGGTACCGGGTGGGGGTCGACATCCATCTGCACGACAGCGGATCCGTGGGCTCGCGCACCATCTGGGCGATCATCGAACGCACCCGGGCCCTGGACATGGGCGGCAACGTCACGGTCAGCCACGCCTTCGGGGTGACCCCGGCGGCCGGCGACTTCGAGGCCGTGGCGGCCGGTCTCGGAGAGGCGGGGGTCGCGCTCACCACGGTGGCCCCGGACCCGTCCCGCGTGCTTCCGGTGGCGCGGCTGCGCGAGCACGGGGTACGGGTCGGCGTCGGCTCGGACGGGGTCCGTGACTCCTGGAGCCCGTTCGGTGACGCCGACATGCTGCACCGCGCCCACCTGCTGGCCAGGGCGCTGCGCGCACGGCTCGACGAGCAGCTCTCGGACGCCTTCCTCACGGCGGCGCACGACGGGGCGGCCCTGGTGGACCTGCCGCGCGCCGACTTCGCGGTGGGTGCGCCCGCGGACTTCCTGCTGGTGGACGGCGAGTGCCTGCCGCAGGTCGTGGTGGACCTGCCCCCGCGCCACGCGGTCGTCCGCGCGGGGCGGGTCGTCGCCCGTGAGGGCCGACTCCTCTGACCCCTCCGGGAGCGGAAGAAATCTGAAAGCATTGCGCACTAGGTTTCCTGACTGACGGACGCCGGGGCGTCGGTGGTGACACCATGACCCCCGGTGCGGACGTGGACCCCGGGCTCTGCCACCCGGGGGCCCGGAGTGGTCAGGACGGGACCACTCGTTCGTTCGGGCCGGTCAGGACGGGACGGGCCCGCGCACGTGGGGACGGCGGTGAGTCGGAAGAGCGCTGACCGCCGTCCCGCCCGCCCTCGTTCCGACCTCCCTCGCTCCGTCCCCACCTCGCGTTACAGTCGTGGCCCACGCCCGGACCGACCGGGCGGTGCGGAGGCAGGAGACCGGATGAGTGTGCGAGGGAACGGACGGGTCGACCGGGCGGAGCGGACCATCGCGGCGCCGCCGTCCGAGGTCTACGGCGCGCTGACCGACGGCGCCGCCCTTCAGGCCTGGCTGCCCCCGGAGGGCATGTCCGGGCGGATCGAGGACTTCGACCCCCGGCCCGGCGGCGGGTACCGGATGGAGCTCACCTATCGCGAGGCCGACTCCGGGCACGGCAAGACCTCGGAGTCCACCGACGTCACCGAGGTGCGTTTCGACGAACTCGTACCCGATCAGCGGATCGTGCAGGTCATCGACTTCAAGTCGGACGACCCCGCCTTCCTGGGGGCCATGGTCATGACCTGGCGGCTGGAGCCGGTCCCCGAGGGCACCACGGTGACGATCGAGGCGACCGACGTGCCCCCGGGCATCCGACCCGAGGACCACGCGGTCGGCCTCGCCTCGTCACTGGCCCACCTGGCCGCGCACGTCGAACCCTGACCGCTCCGTGCCGGGGTCCTCTGGTGTGTCCCTCCCGGGTCGGGACAGACCGGGCGCTTAGGGTCACTCATGTCGGGCCGCCGACACGGAGGGGGGACGCCATGAGCGAGGACGTGGGCGCGGAGATCACCGAGGAGGAGGTCTCCGGCGAGGAGCACGAGCAGGGGGAGGCCCCCCGTGCCGAGCCCGAGCCGCGTGGACGCGAGGCCGCGCCCGGGCGCGGCCACACCATCGTCGTGGGCGCCGGGATGGCCGGGCTGGCCGCCGCCGACCGCCTTGCGGAGCAGGGTGAACGCGTCACCGTGGTCGAGGCCAGGGACCGCACCGGAGGCCGTATCCACTCGGTGCGCGACTGGGAGGGATCCACCCTGGACGTGGGGGCCTCCTGGATGCGCGGCGAGGAGAACAACCCGCTGTCCCGGCTGGTGGAGGAGGCGGGCGCACGCACCGCCGTCTTCAACCGCTCCACCGAGACCGCCTACGACCCCAAGGGCCGCAGGCTCCTGTTCGACCGGCACCGCCGCAACCTGGAGGACGTCAACCTCCTCCACGAGCACATGTACTGGGCGACGGTCGGCGCGAGCCCGGAGGAGTCGATGGAGGAGGGCATCAACCACGCCCTCTACGACGTCAACCTCGTGCGCTCCCGGGCCAGGGACGCGGCCGAGATCGTCCACCGGTTCGCGGAGGCCGACCACGGAGCCGACGCCGAAGAGGTCGCCTTCGCGGCGGTCGCCTCGCGGCACGAGTTCAGCGGCGACGACGTGGTCTTCCCGGACGGCATGAGCCAGCTCACCGACTATCTCGCGCGGGGGCTGGACGTCCGCCTGGAGCACGTGGTCCTGGGGGTCACCCACGACGACCAGGGGGTCGGCGTGCGGGTGGACACACCCGACGGTGAGGAGACACTGACCGCCGACCGGGTCCTCGTCTCCCTGCCCCTCGGTGTCCTCCAGTCCGGGCAGGTCGACTTCTCCCCCGAACTGCCCGAGGACAAGCGGGACGCACTGGCGCGCCTGGGCAACGGCCGACTGGAGAAGCTGTTCCTGCGCTTCGACGACGTCTTCTGGGGTGACGCGGAGGTCCTGGTCCACCTGGGCACCGAGGAGGGCACCTGGTTCCACTGGTACGCCGGACAGAACGTCCTGGGCCAGCCCATCCTGGTCAGCCGCAACGGCGGCAACGCGGCCAGGTTCCTCGCCGGGATGGAGGACGGTGACGTGGTCGAGCACGCCATGGCCTCCCTGCGAGGCATGTTCAGGAAGGCCCCGGACCCGGTGGACCACCACGTGACGCACTGGATGGACGATCCCTTCGCGCGCGGCGGGTTCTCGTTCACCGCCGTCGGTGCGGGAGACGGGGACCGCGTGGCCCTGGGCGACCCGGTCGGGGACCGCCTCTTCTTCGCCGGGGAGGCCACCGAGATCGAGCACTCCGCGACGGTGCACGGCGCCCTGCTGTCCGGACGGCGGGAGGCCGACCGCATCCTCGACCTCGGCTGAACCACCGACGGAGTGTGTGTCCCCGCAGGTCGCGCCCCGGTCCAGGGTGAAGCCCGTACACGGTACGATCAGCGTGCGGACGTCCTTCCGGGCCCCGGGTTCCGGCGGGGTGCGGGGTGGCGGGAACGACGGTCCCGCCCGTTATCGTTGGCGGTATGGGGCGATCCGCGCAAGAAGGCAGACACGAAGCGGGGGGCAGCGTGGCCAGCCCGGTGGTCAGTGACCGCATCTGGACGGTTCCCAACCTGTTGAGCATGCTCCGGTTGTTGGGCGTGCCGTTGTTCCTCTGGCTCGTCCTGGTACCCCAGGCGGACTGGTGGGCGCTGCTCGTGCTCGCCCTGGCCGGGCTCAGCGACTGGCTGGACGGCAAGATCGCCCGAGCCTGGAACCAGGCCACCAGACTGGGTCAGATCCTCGACCCGCTCGCGGACCGCCTGTACATCTTCGCGGCCCTGCTCGGTCTGGTCCTGCGCGGCATCATCCCGTGGTGGCTGATGGGCATCCTCGTGCTGCGCGACGTCCTCATCCTCGGCGCGCTGCCGCTGCTGCGCCACTTCGGCTACGGGCCGCTGCCCGTCAACTTCGCGGGCAAGGCCGCCACCCTCTGCCTGCTGTACTCGTTCCCCCTGCTGTTCCTCGCCGGGTACGCGTCCATCGTCGGAGATGTGGCACGGATTATAGGTTGGGCCTTCGCGCTGTGGGGAACGGCTCTCTACTGGTGGGCCGGACTGCTCTACGCCGTCCAGGGACTGGGTCTGATCGGCCAGTCCCGCCGCGACGAACGCGATGATCACACGGGTTCCCCCAGGGGTTCCCGGGACAGCGACGCCGCACGCGGCGACGGTGTGGACCGACCCGATCCGTCCGCTCCGGCGACCGCTGACGGCGAACCCGGCGCGGAACCCGAGGGCTCGGACGGACCGGGCCTGCCGGACCAGGGCCGGACCGCGCCCTGATCCACCGAGCGAACCGGCGGACCGGCTCACCAGAGTCCTGTCGGATCGAAAGGGAGTGTCGTCTCCGCAATGAGAACATGTCCCACCGCGCGCGACCGTGCGCGTTCCGAGAAACCGTCCTTCGCCGCGTCTCCTGACGGCACCGCCGTTCGGGGGTGCGCGCGATGACCGCACCCGACTCCGCACCCGTCCCCCCGGGTGAGGCCACCGCACCCCCCATGAAGGCCGTCGTGATGGCGGGCGGCGAGGGCACGCGCCTGCGCCCGATGACGGCCAACCAGCCCAAACCGCTCCTCCCGGTGGTCAACCGCCCCATCATGGAGCACGTGCTGCGCCTGCTGCGCAAACACGGGTTCACCGAGACCGTGGTCACCGTCCAGTTCCTGGCCACGCTCATCCGCAACTACTTCGGGGACGGCGAGGAGCTCGGCATGAAGCTCCACTACGTCGCGGAGGAGGTTCCGCTCGGCACCGCCGGGAGCGTCAAGAACGCCGAGGAGCACCTGCGCGGCGAACCGTTCATCGTCATCTCCGGTGACGCGCTCACCGACATCGACCTGACCGACATGGTCCGGTTCCACAAGGAGCGCGGAGCCAAGGTCACCATCGCCCTGAAGCGGGTGCCCAACCCGCTGGAGTTCGGCATCATCATCGTGGACGACCAGGGCCGCATCCAGCGCTTCCTGGAGAAACCCACCTGGGGCCAGGTCTTCTCCGACACCGTCAACACCGGCATCTACATCATGGAACCGGAGGTGCTCGACCGCGTCGCCGCGGGCGAGGTGGTCGACTGGTCCGGCGACGTCTTCCCCGAACTGCTGGAGGAGGGCGCGCCCCTGTACGGGTACGTCGCCGACGGCTACTGGGAGGACGTGGGCACCCACGAGAGCTATCTCAGCGCCCAGGCGGACGTGCTCTCGGGCAAGGTCGACGTCGAGATCGACGGCTTCGAGGTCTCGCCGGGGGTGTGGGTCGGCGAGGGCGCCGAGGTGGACACCAGCGCGGTGCTCAAGGGCCCGCTCTACGTCGGTGACTACGCCAAGGTCGAGGCCGGGGCGGAGCTGCGGGAGTACACGGTGGTCGGCAGCAACACGGTGGTCCGGGCCGAGGCCTTCTGCCACCGCACGGTGCTGCACGACAACGTGTTCATCGGCCGGGGCGCCAACCTGCGCGGCACGGTGATCGGCAAGAACACCGACGTGATGGCGGCCGCCCGGATCGAGGAGGGGGCGATCGTCGGCGAGGACTGCGTCATCGAGTCCGAGGCGTACGTGAGCAACGACGTCAAGGTGTACCCGTTCAAGACCATCGAGGCCGGTGCGGTGGTCAGCACCAACGTCATCTGGGAGTCGCGCGGGCAGCGTTCGCTGTTCGGTCCCCGGGGCGTGTCCGGGCTGATCAACGTCGAGATCACCCCGGAGCTCGCGGTGCGGCTGGCCAACGCCTACGCGACCACGCTCAAGAAGGGCGCGATCGTCACGACGTCCCGTGACGTCTCTCGGGCGGCGCGCACGCTCAAGCGCGCGATCATCAGCGCGCTCACGGCCGCCGCCATCGAGGTGCGGGACCTGGAGGTGGTCCCGCTGCCGGTGGCGCGCTTCCACACCTCGCAGAGCGGTGTCAGCGGCGGCATCACCGTGCGCACCAGCCCCGGCGACCCCGAGTCCGTGGACATCATCTTCCTGGACGGACAGGGCGCCGACCTCTCACCGGGAGCCCAGCGCAAGCTCGACCGGGTCTTCTCCCGAGCCGAGTACCGGCGCGCCTTCCCCGGGGAGATCGGTGAGCTGTCCTTCCCGTCGCGCAACGTGGAGAACTACTCCCATGAGCTGCTGCGGTCCGTGGACACGTCCGGTGTGGCCGAGGCCGAGCTCAAGGTCGTGGTCGACTGCGCCGGCGGCACGGGTTCGCTGATCCTGCCCTCGCTGCTGGGCCGGATCGGCGTGGACGTGCTCACGGTGAACAACCGGCTGGACGAGGCCTCGCCCACCGACACCGTCGCGAAGAAGATGCGGGACCTGGAGCGGCTGGGCGAACTGGTCGCCAACTCCGGCGCCGACTTCGGCGTGCGCTTCGATCCGGTGGCCGAGCGGCTCTCCATCGTGGACGAGAACGGCGAGCTGGTGGACGGCGACCGCGCACTGCTGGTGGTCCTGGACCTGGTCGCCGCCGAACGCGGCGGAGGCCGGGTGGCGCTGCCGGTCACCACGACCCGCGTGGCGGAGAAGGTGGCCCGTTCGCACGGTGCCGAGGTGCTGTGGACGGCCACCGCCACGGACGAGCTGACCAAGGCGGTGCGCTCGGAGGGCGCGGAGATCGTGCTCGCCGCTGACGGCCGGGGCGGCTTCGTGGTCCCCGAGTTCAGTCCGACCAGTGACGCGATCGCCGCGTTCGTGCGGCTGCTCGGGTTGGTGGCGCGGACCCGGCGCTCGCTCGGCCAGATCGACCGTGCGATCCCTCAGGCGCACCTCCTGCGCCGTTCGGTGCCCACCCCGTGGGCGGTCAAGGGGAGCGTGATGCGCGCGGTCGTGGAGGCCGCCGGAGACCGCGAACTGGACACCACGGACGGTGTCCGGGTGATCGAGCCCGACGGCAGTTGGGCACTGGTCCTGCCGGACACGGCGGAGGCCGTGACCCATCTTTGGGCTGAAGGTCCTGATTCGGACACGGTGCAGAGTCTGCTCGACGAGTGGGCCGCCGTGGTGGAACGGGCCGAGAGCTAGCGGCCTGGCTCCGCGCCCTCTGGCGCGCGGGCACGGGCGGAGGGTGACGCCCGTGCCCACGTTCCGTGTCCGGGTCGCGCCCCGGGGTGTTCCCACCCCGGGGCGGAGCGGGGGATAAAGTGGACGAAGGCGCAGGTCGAGGCAGGGGCCGGAAGTTCACGAAAATCCACCCCGCGTGACGGAGAACCAAACGCCCGGGCCGGGCATCTGCTCCAGAACAGGTGTGGGTCTCCCCATGAGGCCTGTCTCCGGTCGTGGCGGTGCCCCGGGCACCGACGCGAGCGGACCCCGCCACGCGGGCGCCCCGACGGGTGTTCGCGGCGGGCCGAGGGGGAGCGAAACCCTGTCTGGACAGGGATATGGTTTAAAGTCGAGTGTTCCCTGAAGCACCGTGTCACCTCCCGCCACGGAATCCCGGCAACGGCGGACATCCAACGGGGGTGACAAGGAGTCCTACTTGGGGGATGAGACCTAGCGACCGACCGTGTGAGGCGAACCGCTGCCGCGACCGTGGACAGTGGACCGACTCACCGTGTTCCGGACGGTGAGCGGGCCCCGTTGCCCGCCTGGCGCCCGGAACGCGCCACCGATCAGCCGAATCAAGCACCGCCCCGTGCGGTAGGAGGCCGAGCCGACCTATGTCGAGCGTTTACTGCACGCAGTGCGGTCACGCCGTTGCGGATGATGCCCGTTTCTGCTCCCACTGTGGAACACCGGTCCGTAGGGCCGAACAGCAGAGCCCACGGCCCAACGCCGGCGGTGACTCCGCTGGGGATGTCACGTCGACCATCTCCATCTCCGGTATACAGGCGCTGGAGGAGGAGGAACAGGGCGATGAACTCGGCGGCGACGATCCCGCCAGCACCGACGCGCTTCCACCCGGGACCGCCTTGCTGGTGGTCCGGCGGGGCCCCAACGCCGGGAGTCGCTTCCTGTTGGACAGCGACGTCACCACCGCCGGCCGACACCCCAACAGCGACATCTTCCTCGACGACGTCACCGTGTCCCGACGCCACGTGGAGTTCTTCCGCCGCGGCAACGGCTTCGGGGTCCGTGACGTCGGCAGCCTCAACGGAACCTACGTCAACCGCGAACCGGTGGACGAGGCCGAGCTGGGCGGTGGGGACGAGATCCAGATCGGCAAGTTCCGGATGGTCCTGCTGACCAAGCCGCGCCGATGACGGCGCGCTGACCACGGTCGACGGGGGCGGGTGCGCCGAGGAGGTTTGCGGCCCCCCGCCTCCGGAGAGCTTTGTAACGAAGGGTGCCGATTTCGCCCTCGGGTCCTGATCCGACGGGGGAGCAGGGACGAGCGCCCATCCGGCATGACGACTCGTGGGACGGAGCCGCTGTGAAACACATGGAGGTCGTCGGCGTCCGGGTTGAGATGCCCTCGAACCAACCGATTGTCCTGCTCAAGGAATCCGAGGGGGACCGCTACCTGCCGATCTGGATCGGTGGGGTGGAGGCCTCCGCGATCGCGCTCGCCCAACAGGGAGTCTCGCCCGCGCGCCCGCTCACCCACGACCTGTTCCGTGACGTCCTGGACGCGTTGGACACGGGGCTGGAGACGGTCAACATCACCGGGCTGAGTGACGGCATCTTCTACGCCGAGCTGGTCTTCAGCAACGGTGTGGAGGTTAGCGCGCGCCCCTCGGACTCCATCGCCCTGGCCTTACGGACCGGCACCCCGATCTACGCCCACGAGGACGTGATCGAGGAGGCCGGGATGCCGATCCCGGACGAGCAGGAGGACCAGGTCGAGGCGTTTCGGGAGTTTCTGGACAACATCTCGCCCGAGGATTTCGGCCAACGAGGTACCTGAGACGGTCGGGGCTCGCCCTCCGCGGGCCCCGATTCGTCTATTCGCGGCCTTGACCTGCGGGTTCATGGGTCGCACCGGTGATAGATTGGGTGAACGGAATGGTCGTGGAGGGCGCAGTCGACAACCGCCCAGTGGGTTTCGGCCCGGCGGGGGCCGGGACCGCGACTTCCTTGGTGTGCGCACTTGGCGACGCGCCGCGCGCCTTCGTTGACGCTGCCCTGCGGTCGTCCTACCGTCAGTGCTGTGAAACCCACGGCGCGCCCGTTCCCTGAGTGGACTCCCCTGTCGATGCCGCCGTGGGACGAGAAGCCGGAGGTCGGCGTGGCGGTAGCGAGCGGCAAGCGGGATCACCATGACAGGCGGTCCGCGCTGCGGCTAGCGGGGCAGCAGGGCCTACTGTGCGAAGAGGACGTGATGGCGCTGCCTACGGACGTCGGGTATCGGGGTCCAGCGGCGTGTACGGCCGCCGGGATCACCTATCGACAGCTGGACTACTGGGCCAGGACCGGCCTGGTGGAGCCGAGCGTGCGCACGGGTGCCCACAACGCTCCGCTGTACAGCCTCCCCGACATCCTGATGCTGAAGGTGGCCAAGCGTCTCCTGGACACCGGGATATCGCTCCAACAGATCCGCACGGCCGTCGACCACCTGCGCGGCCGCCCCGCCACCGACCTGTCCCGCATCACCCTCATGAGCGACGGCGTCAGCGTGTACGAGTGCACCTCGCCCGACGAGGTGGTCGACCTCATGCAGCGGGGCCAGGGCATGTTCGGTCTGGCGTTGGCCAACGTCTCCCGTGAACTGGAGGAGGCGCTCGGCGTGGTCCCGGCCGAGGAGAGAGCGGATCTGCCCGCGGCGGCACCCCAGGTCGTGGACGAGCTGGCCATGCGGCGCCGGGAGCGGCGCACCGGGTGAACGCGGTACCGGCGCGGGCGCGTCGACCACGGTGAAGGTGCGCCCTGACTCGGTGTCACGGGGCCGGATCGAGTACGGTCGTAGTCACAACGGGGATGAAAACCGACATTCTCCCTGCTTGTACACACATACAGAGCGTCAGCAGGCCGCTGATACCGCGCGGGAGAGACCTCGGCAACGAGGCGCCGACGGGGCAATACTCCCCAGTAACCTCTCAGGCACCATGGACCGCGCGGAGTAGGCCGCTCTGAAGCCTGGGCGCGGTCGTGCCCGGTGACAGAGGGGGAGACCGTGAGGAACACCGCCGACCCGATCGGCCCTGTCACCAGGAGGTCTCCGTGCCTGACCCGTCGAACGTCCCCACCCCGGGCGCCCCCGCCCGGGTGTTCGCGGACCGCCACATCGGACCCGCCCCCGCCGAGACCGCCGAGATGCTCAAGACGGTCGGCTACGGCTCCACCGCCGATCTCATGAACGCGGCCGTGCCCGCGTCCATCCTCAGCGCCCCCGGCCAGAGCGCGACGCTCGACCTGCCCGCGGCGATCGGTGAGGCCGAGGCGCTGGCGGAACTACGCGACCTTGCCTCGCGCAACAGGCCCACCACCCCGATGATCGGCCGCGGCTACTACGGCACGCTCACGCCCCCGGTCATCCTGCGCAACATCATGGAGAACCCGGCCTGGTACACGGCCTACACGCCCTACCAGCCCGAGATCTCCCAGGGCCGGCTCGAAGCCCTCATCAACTTCCAGACCATGGTCTCCGACCTCACCGGTCTGCCCATCACCGGTGCCTCCCTGCTGGACGAGTCCACCGCCGCCGCCGAGGCCATGACCCTGGCCCGCCGCGTCAGCAAGGTCAAGGGCGACGTCTTCGTGGTCGACTCCGACGTCTTCCCGCAGACCCTCCAGGTGCTGCGCACCCGCGCCGAACCCCTGGGCATCGAGGTCGTCGTCGCGGACCTCACCCAGGGCCTGCCGGAGGGAGACGTCTACGGCGTCCTGGTCCAGTACCCGGCCTCCAGCGGTGTGGTGCGCGACCCCAGCGCCGTCATCGCGGAGGCGCACGAGCGCGGCGCCCTGGCCGTGGTCGCCGCCGACATCCTCGCGCTGACCCTGCTGCGCAGCCCCGGCGACCTGGGGGCGGACATCGCGGTGGGCTCCACCCAGCGCTTCGGCGTCCCGCTCGGCTTCGGCGGCCCGCACGCCGGTTACATGTCGGTGGGGGAGAAGCTCCGCCGTCAGCTGCCCGGTCGCCTGGTGGGCGTCTCCGTGGACGACGCGGGCAAGCCCGCCTACCGTCTGGCCCTCCAGACCCGCGAGCAGCACATCCGCCGCGAGAAGGCCACCAGCAACATCTGCACCGCCCAGGTGCTCCTGGCCATCATGGCCGGGATGTACGCCGTCTACCACGGCCCCGACGGACTGCGTGCGATCGCCCGCCAGGTCCACACCCGCACGGCGGCCCTGGCCGACACACTCGCCCAGCGCGGTTTCGAGGTGCTCCACGGGACCTACTTCGACACCCTGCGCGTGCGCGTGCCCAGCGCCGACCGCGTGGTCGAGCGCGCCCTGGAGGCCGGAATCAACCTGCTGGGCGTCGACCAGGGAACGGTCGGCCTCAGCGTGGACGAGACCACCACCGTGGACGACCTGGAGAAGGTGCTCGCCGCCTTCGGGGAGGCCGACCGGGGTGCCGAGCGCGGCCCGGTGTCCGTGGACGGAGACGCCGACCGCCTCCCCGCCGACCTCGCGCGCGGCGTCGACTACCTCACCCACCAGGTGTTCAACACCCACCGCAGCGAGACCTCCCTGCTGCGCTACATGCGCCGCCTGTCCGACCGCGACCTCGCGCTGGACCGCACGATGATCCCGCTGGGCTCGTGCACCATGAAGCTCAACGCGACCGCCGAGATGGAGTCCATCACCTGGCCGGAGTTCGCGGGGCTGCACCCGTTCGCCCCGCTCGACCAGGCGGCCGGGAGCGTGTCGCTCATCCGCGACCTGGAGGGGTGGCTGGCCGAGGTCACCGGCTACGACGCCGTCTCCCTCCAGCCCAACGCCGGCTCCCAGGGTGAGCTCGCCGGTCTGTTGGCCATCAGGGGCTACCACCGCTCGCGCGGCGACGACCACCGCGACGTCTGCCTCATCCCCAGCTCCGCGCACGGCACCAACGCCGCCAGCGCGGTCATGGCGGGCATGCGGGTGGCCGTGGTGGCCTGCGCCGACGACGGCAACGTCGACCTCGACGACCTGCGCGCCAAGATCGCCAAGCACGGTGCGGAACTGGCGGCCATCATGGTCACCTACCCCTCCACCGCCGGCGTGTACGAGGACACCATCACCGAGGTCTGCCGCCTGGTCCACGAGGCGGGCGGCCAGGTCTACGTGGACGGCGCCAACCTGAACGCCCTGGTCGGCTGGGCCAAGCCGGGCGAGTTCGGCGCGGACGTCAGCCACCTGAACCTGCACAAGACCTTCTGCATCCCGCACGGCGGAGGCGGTCCGGGCGTGGGCCCGGTCGCGGTCCGCTCGCACCTGGCGGGCTTCCTGCCCAACCACCCGGGCCAGCCCGAGGCGGGCCCGCACACCGGCGTCGGACCGGTCTCGGGCGCGCCGTTCGGCTCGGCGGGCATCCTGCCCATCTCCTGGGCCTACGTGCGGATGATGGGCGGCGACGGCCTGCGCTCCGCCACCGAGACCGCCGTGCTCTCCGCCAACTACGTGGCCAAGCGCCTGGAGCCGTACTACCCGGTGCTCTACACCGGCGCCAACGGTCTGGTCGCGCACGAGTGCATCATCGACATCCGCCCGCTCCAGAAGGCCAGCGGTATCAGCAACGAGGACGTCGCCAAGCGCCTGATGGACTACGGCTTCCACGCGCCGACCATGTCCTTCCCGGTGAACGGCACGCTCATGGTCGAGCCCACCGAGAGCGAGAACCTCGCCGAGCTGGAGCGCTTCATCCAGGCGATGATCTCCATCCGGGGCGAGATCGACCGCGTGGCCTCGGGGGAGTGGGACGCCGAGGACAACCCGCTGCGCGGCGCCCCGCACACCGCCGAGGCGGTCACCGCCGACGAGTGGAACCGCGGCTACACCCGCGCGGAGGCCGCCTACCCGCTGCCCTCGCTGCGCCAGGACAAGTACTGGCCGCCGGTCGGCCGGATCGACCAGGCCTACGGTGACCGCAACCTGGTCTGCTCCTGCCCGCCGCCGGAGGCCTTCGAGCTGTAGGAAGGCGAGCACGGGCCACAGGGGTTCCGTGAACGTGTGAGGGGCGCCCACCCGCGCGGGGGCGCCCCTTCCGCGTCCCCCGAGGGGTGCGGGGAGAACCGACGGGCCGCGCACCGCGCCGACACCCGAACCGGGCGCCCGTGACGTCCGGGGGCGGCGCGTTAGAGTTTGCACAGCCGTGGAACCGCCCAGCGGTCGCGGCCACGCCTGCGGCACGCGCTCCCCGTCGCGCGGGCCCGAGACCCCCATGGAAAGCGGAACGAATGACCACGACGTCCGGACCTCCCGCACGCTCTGGCCCCGCCGACCCCGCCGAACCAGAGCCCCGGGCCACGGACCCCGACGACGTCGAGGACACCTCCGGGCCGACGCCGGAGGGTGCCCCGGACCTGTGCGACCAGGCCCAGGACCTCGCTGAGAACGGGCACCTCAAGCGGGCCGCCAAGCTGTACCAGCGTGCCGTCGCGGCCAACCCGCCGCCCCGGGTCCAGGCGAGGGCGCTGCTCGGCCTGGCCGTGGTGCAGGACCAGCGAGGCGACCTGGCCGCCTCCCGGGAGGCCGCGCGCCGCGCGCTCTCCACCGGTGACACCCGGTACGCGCCGCGCGCCGCCCACCACCTGGCGCTCTCCCTGGAACAGGAGGGCGCGCACGGCGAGGCGGTCCGGGTCTGGCGGCGCCTGCTCGATCTCGGCGGCCCCGCCCACGCCGCGGTGGCCCGTTACGGACTGGCGCGCGAGGCCGAGGCGCGCGGCGAGGAGGACGAGGCCGAGGAGCACTGGGAGGCGGCCCTGGAGCTGCCGCCCGGCGACGCGGCGATCAGTCGCCTGCACGCCGCCACCGTGGTGGAGGCCGCGCGTGACCTGGCCGGTCGGCTCCTGGAACGGGGACGGCCGGACGCCGCCGCCGTCGCGGTCGAACGCGGTCTCAGCGTGGGCGACGACCCGGGGCTGCGTATGCTGCGCGCCGCCACCCACCTGGAGAGGGCGATCGCGGACGTGGGCTCCGTGGTGGACGCCGGACGGTCCGACGGGGAGTCGGGCCCGCGCCCGGAACCGCGCACCTCCGGCGCGGCGGTGGAACTGCTCGCCGGCCTGCTGTCCCTGAAGGGGGAGCCCGACGCCGCCGAACGGGTCTGGCGGGCGGGCCTGGACAGCCGTGACCGGAACACGGCGGACGCCGTACGGGGACGCCTGCGGCGCCCCTTCGCGTACCCGGCGCAGGACGGTGGCGAACACGCGGCGCCGTGGTGGGAGGACTACCTGGAGGAGGCCGTGGCCACCTCCAGCGCTCCCGCGCTGGCGGGCGAGCTGTTCGCGGTCGTCACCCAGATGCACGCACTGCTGGCCGTCCCGGTCGTCGAGGGCGAATCCCGCCCGGCCGCCCTGCGCGCGGCGATGGAGACGGCCCTGCGCACACCGAGCGAACTGGTGTGGGGGACCTCCGTGCACGCCGACTTCAGACGTCGGCTCAGCGCGGCGATGGGTGAGGACGTCCTGCCGGAGCACTGGCCGGACGGCGGCTGAGCCGTGGGTCCGGAACGGGCCCGGGGACGGCGTGCTCGGGGGTGCTCGGGGTCAGGCGGCGGCCCGGGGGCGGTGCGGGGCCACGACCGCGCCGTCGGGGAGGAGTTCGCCGGTGTCGTCGAAGAGGACGACGCCGTTGCAGAGCAGGCTCCAGCCCTGTTCCGGGTGGCTGGAGACGACGCGGGCGGCCTCGCGGTCAGTGTCCTCGAAGGAAGGGCAGGCGGGTGAATGGCTGCACATGTCAGAGCCTTTCGTCGGGTGCTCCTCGTTGAGCTGAGGCCAACATTAGTGGCTGACATCACATGATGTTGTCGGTTTAGGTCGACAACGTTCATCGGCGTGTCTTGTTGGGCCTCGCCAAGTGAGACACGCCACACGCTCGACCGGTTCTGCCCCGGGTCACCTTTTCCCGTCCGGATCGTCGGTACCGGCCCCGCACCAGCGGCCGGGAGCCGGTGTCGCCACCATTCAGTAGCCACCTCTTGTGCGGCGTGCCGCCGGTCGGCTGCGCATCCCCGCCCCCGCCAGGCCACCGCGCTGGAAGGCACGCACCAGCTCACCGCCGAGGTTGACCCCGGCGCCCAGCGCCAGCGCCACCATGACCGCCTCGGCGATGCTCAGCAGTCCCGAGACGGCCGTTCCCTGCGTGATCTCGATCAGACCCCGGTACAGGATGCTTCCGGGCAGCAGCGGCGCGATGGAGGGGATCAGGTAGGGCAGCACGGGCCGCTGTGTGCGCCGGGCCAGCCAGTGGCCGACCACGCCCACCGCCATCGCGCCCACGATCGTCCCGACCACCGGCGGCACCTCCAGGAGCAGGCGCAGACCCGCGTAGATCAGCCAGATCATCACGCCCAGGGCGCCGATCGTGGGCAGCATGCGCGGGGGCACGGCCAGGGAGATCGCGAAGGCCATGGCGATCCCCGCCGCGCCGATCAGGACCGGGACGTCCATGGCGGTCCCCGCCGAGGGCAGGTTCTCCAGGTCCAGGTCGATACCCAGACGGGTGGCGGTGTAGGCCACCGAGACCACGCCCGCCACGATCGCGCCCAGGATGAAGAAGGTCTCCAGCAGTCGCGCGGCCGCCGACACGTAACTGCCGCTGATCCCGTCCTGGAGGCTGGAGACCAGGGGACGGCCCGGCAGCAGGGCCATGATGTTACCGGTGATGATCGCGCCCGCCTGGAGACCCAGGTCCAGTTCGGTGCTCACCCACAGCAGACCCACGCCGATGGAGGAGGCCACCACGGCCGCCGCCGACATCTGGTAGAACTCCGCGACCCCCCGGTTGGCCAGGAACACCGACGTGCGGTCGCCCAGCACCGTCGCGAGGAAGGCGACGGCGGCCACGATCAGGCCACCGCCCACCATGAGACTGGCGCTGGAGGCGATCAGTCCGAAACCGACCGCGATCAGCCAGTTGGGGTAGGGCATCCGGGCCCGGCGGATCTGCTCCAGGCGGGCGCTCGCGTCCTCCAGCTCCAGCAGCCCCAGCGCCGCCTGCTGGACCAGTGTGTGCAGCTCGTTGACGCGGAAGTAGTCGAGGGTACGGCGACGCACCACTCGTTCCCCGGTGACCGGGTGGCTGTCGCCGCCGGGGTGGGTGGACAGGGAGATCGTGGTGAAGGTGACCGACACCTCGGAGCGGGGCAGGTCGAAGGCGACCGACAGGCTCAGCATCGCCTCACTGACCGCCTCGGTGCCCTCCCCGCTGGCCAGCATCAGTTCGCCCACCCGCAGCACCAGGTTGATCACCCGGGCGTCGGGCAGGCTGACGTCCTCGCCGTCCTCCAGGCTGTCCGGGGTCAGCTCGCGTTCGTGCTCGGCGCGCCAGTCGCGCATCCGGCTGAGCATGAACTCCTCGCTCGGCGGCCCCGAGCGATCCCGCTTGCTTGGCATGGCTGTACTCCGTTTCCTCCCCGTCGCCCGCACCCCAGATGATCGGCGTACTGCCTCGGCAACCCCAAGGGGGACGCCGCGCCCGTGTGCGCGGTTCGCCCTCCGGCCGCGGCGGCGGCGGTGAGTTCGGTCACCGGATCATCCTGTCAAGGGGCGTGCTTCGTCATGGTGGGCGACGCGCCGGGTCTCGGGCGCTCGCGGGGCTCGGTGACGGTGTTCAGGACGGGGGACCCGGGGCACGCGAGTCACGTGCCCCGTCCTGTTCCGGTTGCTGTCCGGGGCGGACCAGGCCGCTCTCGTACGCGTGCACGACGGCCTGCACGCGGTCGCGCAGGCCGAGCTTGGTGAGGATGCTTCCCACGTGGGACTTGACGGTGGTCTCGCCGACGACCAGGTGCGCGGCGATCTCCCCGTTGGACCAGCCCCGCGCGATGAGCTGGAACACCTCGCGTTCGCGGGCGGTGAGGGTGTCCCGCTCGGGTTCGGGTTCGGGCTCGGGGGTCGGAAGGAGGGGGGCGAAGCGGTCGAGGAGGCGGTGCAGGACGGTGGGGGAGACCACGGAACCGCCCCGGGCGACCACTTCGACCGCCGAGACGAGTTCCGCGGGCGGGGCGTCCTTGAGGAGGAACCCCGAGGCGCCCGCGCGCAGCACCCCGACGACGTACTCGTCGAGGTCGAACGTGGTCAGGGCGAGGACGTGCACCCGGTGGCCGAGCGGGCGGGCCCACTCGACGATCCGTCGGGTGGCCTCGATACCGTCCACGCCGGGCATGCGGACGTCCATGAGGACGACGTCGGGGAGCAGGCTCCGGGCCGAGCGCACGGCCTCGCGGCCGTCCGAGGCCTCACCGACGACGGACAGGTGGGGGGACGACTCCAGGATCATGCGGAAGCCGGCGCGGACGAGGGGTTGGTCGTCGGCGAGCAGGACGGAGACGGATACGGAGTCGGACACGGCCCGATTCTCCCCCAAGTCGACGGTCGCCGGGGCCGTAAACGCCGTGACCCACCCGTGATCTGGGTCGGAGTCGCGTCACACTACCCGCGTCGGGGAGACCCACACCACCGATCTACCCGTGTTCGGGGTCGTCGGCGCCGGACCTCAGGCGGTCGGCAGCGGCGGGGGGGTGCCCCCGAACTCCGGGCACAGGGTCTGGTGCTCGCACCAGCCGCACAGCTTGCTCCGCCTGGGCTCCCAGGTTCCCGCGCGCCCGGCCGCCTCGATCCGCGCCCAGATGTCGCCGATCTCCGCCTCCGCCGCCAGGAGCTCCTCCTCCGTGGGGTCGTACCAGCGCACCGAGCCGTCACCCAGGTAGACGAGCTGGAGACGGGCGGGAACCACGCCCAGGTCGCGCCAGATCATCACCGCGTAGAAGAAGATCTGGAACTTGGCCTTGTCCTCGAACCGGGGATGCGGCGACTTGCCGGTCTTGTAGTCGACCACCCGCATCTGCCCGTCGGGGGCCACGTCCAGGCGGTCCACGTAGCCGCGCAACCGCAGGCCGGTGGGGAGCGCGACCTCCAGGCGCATCTCGCGCTCGCGCGGCTCCAGGCGCTCCGGGTCCTCCAGATCGAAGTAGCGGCGGACCAGGGCGCGGGCCGAGTCCAGCCAGGCGGCGAGCCCCTCCTCACCGGGGAAGAGGTGTTCGGCGACCTCGGGCTTGTCGTCCCGGATCCGGGCCCACTGCGGCTCGACCAGGCCCTCCGCCGTGCGCGGTGTGCGGGCGTCCGCGGGCAGTTCGTACAGGCGCTCCAGGCAGGCGTGCACCAGGGTGCCCCGCAGCGCGGCGGCGCTGGGCGCCTCCGGGAGGCGGTCGATGGTGCGGAACCGGAACAGCAGCGGGCACTGGAGGAAGTCCGAGGCCCGGGAGGGGGAGAGGGCGGTCGGAAGCGGCGCGATGGTCATACACCGAGCCTATGAGAGGAGCGCACCCGCCCGGAGCGGACGGGACACCGTGGACGGAGGCACCACGAACGGACCGGGGCGGCTCAGCCCCGACCTGCCGGGGACCCCGGCGGGACAGGGCCTAGTGTGGAGCCGTGAGCAGAGGCAGTGACCAGTCCCGACCCCGTCCCGACGACAGTGAACGGAAGAAGCCAGGGTTACTGCTGGGCCGCCCCTTCGGGGTTCCGGTCTACGTCACCACGTCGTGGTGGATCGTCGCCGTCCTGATCACCCTCGTCTACGGCGGGATCGTCCAGTCGCGTCTGGCACTGGGTCCCTCGGCCTACCTGCTGGCGTTCGTCTTCGCGGTCCTGCTCTACGCCTCCGTGCTCGTGCACGAACTGGCCCACTCGCTGGTGGCCCGCTGGTACGGACTGCCGGTGCGCCGCATCGTCCTGTACGTGCTGGGCGGGGTCTCGGAGATCGACCGGGAGGCGCCCACCCCGGGCCGGGAGTTCTGGATCGCCTTCTCCGGGCCGTTGCTGTCGCTGGTCCTGGCGGCGGTCGCGTTCGTGCTCGCGCACTTCGCGGACCCCTTCAGCGTGCCCGGCGAACTGCTCTTCCAGCTGTGGATCGCCAACCTCCTCGTGGGCGTGTTCAACCTGTTGCCGGGGCTTCCACTGGACGGTGGCCGCCTCCTGCGCGCAGGGGTGTGGAAGATGACCGGCCGTCCGCACACGGGCAGCGTGGTCGCCGCCTGGGGCGGACTGGTCCTCGCCCTCGTCGTCGCGGCGCTGCCGTTCCTGTTCGCCTGGAGCGCGGGGAGCGCCCCCGGGCCGTGGGCGATCGTGTGGGGCCTGGTCCTGGCCGGGTTCATGTGGATGGGCGCCTCGGAGGCGCTCGACAACGCGCGCGTCCGGGCCCGGGTGCCCGGGTTGAGGGCGCGCTCGCTCACCCGTCGCGCCGTGGCCGTCCCGGCCGACCTCCCGCTGGCCCAGGCCGACCTCCGCGCCCGGGAGGGCGGAGCGGAGTCCGTCGTGGTCACCGACGGGGTCGGAACACCGTTGTCCGTGGTGCACCCGGCGGCGGCCGAGGCGATCACCGACGCGCGCCGGGCCTGGGTTCCGGTGTCGGACGTGGCGCGGGCGCTGACGGAGCACTCGACCGTCTCCGCCGACCTGGAGGGCGAGGAGCTGTTGACGGAGCTCACCCGGTACCCGCTACCCGAGTACCTGGTCGTGGAGGCCGACGGCGCGATCCTGGGAGTGCTGCGGGCCTCGGACGTCAACGCCGTGATCACCGGACGGGCCACCGGAGGACGGTAGGCGGGAGGGCCGCCGGGTCCGAGTGCGACGGAGCGCCTGGACCCGGAAGGGGTCAGCGGCGGGCACCCTCGGGCCACAGGACCGTCACGGGGCGCTCCACCCGGTGCGCGTAGGCGACGACGTCGGCGGTGCCTCCGGGGCCCCGGGCGGGCTCTCCGTCCCAGACCGCGACCAGTTGGTCGCAGCGCTCGACGAGGAGGCGCCCCGCCGCCATGTGGGCGCGGGGGTCGGACTCGTCGTGCGGCAGGGAGTGGACCAGGACGGCCTGCTTCAGGAGGCGGTCGTACACCGGGTGGTGCTCGTCCGGGAGCGCCTCCCGGTAGCCGGACGCGGGGACGATCGCCTCCAGCGGGGCGCCGGTGGCCACCACGGCCTCGGCGAAGAGGACGTCGGCGCCGTCCGCGAGACAGGACAGGCCCACCATCTCGCATCCGTACGGTTCCAGGTGAGCCCTGACCAGACCGGCGACGGCGCCGCTCACGTCAGGGGTCAGGTTGCGGTGTCCGGTGATCCCGATACGAATCACATGACCTCCCTGCTGCTCGCTTCCCGGACTTTCTACCCACTCAGGGGGATACCGGTAACCAGTGAGGAAAGCCTGTCGTCGAGGTCCTCGACGCAGTGCGCGCGGGGGCCCTGGTAGCGCCTGCGGAAGGAGCGGACCCTGCCCACCACGCGCTCGGAGTCGAAGCGCACGCCGGTGGTCAGGGCCTCCTGCGCGAGCCGGAAGGCCTCGTCCACGTCACCGGCCTCCGCGTGGGCGGAAGCCAGTTCGACCTTGAGCAGCGCCGACTGCTTGACGTTGCGCGGCGCCGGTGCCACCGCCTCCGCGAAGGCGGCCCGGGCGTCGTGCGGGCTGCGCAGCCGAACCCCCACCAGGGCGCGGTACCCGGCGACCTTGGCCTGGTCGAAGGCGAACACCCACGGCCAGGGCGGCTGGGCGTTGTCCGGGCTGTCCACCTCGCGCTCGGCGCGCCGGATGGAGCGGGCGGCGGAGACGCGGTCGCCCAGTCCCGCGTGGGCGAGCGCGCCGATACAGGCCAGCCAGGCGCGGGCGGTGGGGTGGGCGGTGGGCCCGAGCACGTGCTCGGCCTCCCGGACCAGTCCGAGGCCGAGTTCGGGGTCCTCCGCGACGTCGATCTCGAAGGCGGCCAGGGAACCGAGCATGTAGACGTCCAGCAGGCGCATCCCGGCCTGACGGGCCCGGACCACCGCGGTCCGGTAGTGCATCCGCGCCGACCCCATGTCTCCGAGGTCGGCGCTGAGCCAGGCGGCGAAACCGGAGGCCTCGCTCGCGGCCGCGCTGAGTTCGGTGTGGAAGGCGGTCCCGCGCGCGTTGCCGAGCATCCGCTCGGCCAGGTGCACGTGCGCGACGGCGCCGGGCAGCAGGTGGCGCGCGGGTGAGGTGGCGTCCATGCGGCGCTGGCCGCCGGTGATGGAGCGCAGCGCGGGAGCGGTGGTCTCGTTGATGCCGTGGTACCCCTCGTATCCACCCGCGGGGCGCCCGCCCGTGAGGGCGGAGGGACCGGTGGCGACGCTCCGCGCGGGGTCCCGGCGTCTGGAGGGGTTGCGCCCCGTGCCGTCGAGCTCCTCGCGCGCGCCCCGGCCCAGCCCCCGTGTCCCCACGTCGTCCGGTTCCCGCGTGCCGTCCAGCGCGCCGGACCCCCGCTCCACACCGGATGCCTCCGCGCCCCCCGCCCCGCCGAACCGCAGCAGGTGGAGCGGGATGTCCAACCGCCGGGCGAGGTCGTGGACCTGACTGACGGTGAGGGACTGCTGGCCGTTGACGACCCGGGAGACCCAGCTCTGCGAGTAGGTCAGTGCCTGGGCCAGTTCCCCCTGGGACCACCCGCGCGCCGAGCGCACGCCCTCGATGACCGTCGGCATGTCACAGGTGGCCAGGGCGGCGGCCATCCGCGGGCGGGTCCACAGATCCTGGGGCAGTTCACCGTCTCGTTGGGGCATGCAGCTCAGGTTAGGGATTCCGTGAGCGCTTGGTGGCTATGTGTGAAAAAGAAAGTGTGATGCGTGATCCGCATACGGGTGCTCACCGCTGCTCAGGGTGGTGCAGAGTTGGTGTGTCGTTGGTCCGGCGTACGACGTGTCGCGCCGGGCCCGTGAGGAAGGCAGGGAGGCCGCGTGACCGTTGAGACACCACCGGCGGGGAGTCCGAGCCTGGCCGGGAGTGGACGCGAGCATCGTGGTACCCCGCCCATGGGCGTGTTCGGAGCCCAGGCTCCCGCCGAGGCCGTGTGCCGGGTGGACCTGGCCGCGCTCGCCCTGCGGGGCATGGCCGCCGAACTCCGGGCGCGCGGGGTCGAGGCGCGTGAGGACGGCGTGTTCGGCGTGGTGGACGCCGGTCCGGCCACCCGCCCGCAGCGTGCCCTCCTGCGCCCCCACCGGGGCGACCTCTGGTGGTGGATGCGCTGGCCCCGCCAGGAAGGACTCCCCACGGAGCTGCACGGGGTCCCGCTCACCCCGGTCGACCGCACCTCCGACGCGGCACGAAGGATCGTCGGCGCCCTGACCACCTCGGCGGAGGGCGGCTGACGGACCGTCCGGACGCGGACGACCGCCGCGTCCGGACCCCTGAGCGGGCTGTGCACGCGCACGGTCCCGGGTGTCGGAACGGGGTCTGGGTGTGTCCGTGCCCCAGTCTCCCTCTGCGCGGGCCCCAGACCCGTTCGGCACCCGAAGCGGTACCGCCCACGCCGGTCACGCCTCCTGACCGGTGATCCTGGCGAGGACGGCGGTGTCCACCCCTGAGGGGTCCCGGTGCCCTGCCCCGGGACCCGGGGCCCCTCACCCCCCCCGGACGGTCCGCCGCGGAGGACCCCTAGACCTCCGCGGCGGACAGGGCCGCCCCGACGATCCCGGCCGTGTTGCGCAGCTCCGCGGGCACGATCGGGGTCCGGATGTGCAGGTGGTGGAGGAACTTGTCGGCCTTGCGGCTCACCCCGCCGCCGACCACGATCAGGTCCGGCCACACCAGGTCCTCGATGGTCCGGTAGTAGCGCTGGAGCCGGTGCTTGGCCCAGTCGTGGTACGAGAGCCCCTCCCGTTCCTTGGCGCCGGAGGAGGCGCGCGACTCGGCGTCGTGACCGTCGATCTCCAGATGACCGAACTCGGTGTTGGGCACCAGGCGGCCGTCCACGACCAGCGCCGTGCCGATGCCCGTGCCCAGGGTGGTGAGCAGGACGGTGCCGTCCACGTTCCTGGCCGCGCCGTAGCGGTTCTCCGCGAGGGCGGCGGCGTCGGCGTCGTTGAGCACCCGCACCGGTCGGCCCGCGGCCTCCGCGAACAGAGCGCGGGCGTCGGTGTCGACCCAGCTCTTGTCCAGGTTCGCGGAGGTGCGCACGACCCCGCCCTGGACCACCCCGGGGAAGGTGACGCCCAGGGGAGCGCCCTCGGTCTCGGGGAAGTGCGCGGCGATCTCGGCGACGATCTCGGCCACGGCCGCCGGTTTCGCGGGGTCGGGGGTGAGGATCTTCAGGCGGTCCCGCAGGAACTCACCCGAGCCCAGGTCGACCGGCGCGCCCTTGATCCCGCTGCCACCGATGTCGATTCCCAGGCCCGTGGTCTGCTGTGACATGGGTCGTGTCTCCCGAGGTCCTCGTGTTCCGATGAGCGTGGCACGTGGGTCCACACGCCTGATGATGCCCAACGGGCGGGGCTTTCGCACGCCCGCCCGGTCCCGCCCGGAACGCCCGCCGGTTCGTCGCGGTGCCCGGGGGCCGATACGCTGGGCGACTGCCCAGACCAAACGCGACGTGGGAAGACGAGAGCGACGTTGACCGGTATCCATGGCCGCCGCGGCCCCTTCACCGACGGCGACACCGTGCAGCTGACCGACCCGAAGGGTCGCATGCACACCATCACACTGCGCGAGGGTGGGACCTTCCACTCGCACAAGGGCAAGGTCGAGCACGACGACCTCATCGGTGAGCCCGACGGCAGCGTGGTGCGCTCCAACACCGGCACGGCCTACGTGGCGCTGCGCCCCCTGCTCATCGACTACACGCTCTCCATGAAGCGCGGCGCCACCATCGTCTACCCCAAGGACGCGGCCCAGGTCATGGTCGAGGCCGACATCTTCCCGGGCGCCCGGGTGGTGGAGGCCGGAGCCGGTTCCGGCGCCATGTCCAACTGGCTGCTGCGCGCGGTCGGGGAGCAGGGCATGGTCCACTCCTACGAGCGCCGCGAGGACTTCGCCAAGATCGCCCGCAAGAACGTCGAGAACTTCTACGGCGGCCCGCACCCGGCGTGGCGGCTCACCGTGGGCGACCTGGTCGAGGAGCTCGACGAGACCGACGTGGACCGGGTCTTCCTGGACATGCTCGCCCCCTGGGAGTGCCTGGACGCGGTCGCCCGGGCGCTGATCCCCGGCGGGCTGGTGTGCTGCTACGTGGCCACGACCACCCAGCTCTCGCGCGTGGTGGAGGAGCTCCGGGGCGACGACCGCTTCTACGAGCCGCGCTCCTGGGAGACCATGCTGCGCACCTGGCACGTGGAGGGCCTGGCCGTGCGCCCGGACCACCGGATGATCGGCCACACGGGCTTCCTCGTGGTCGCGCGCCGTCTGGCCGACGGGGTGGAGGCCCCCGAGCGCCGTCGCCGCCCGGCCAAGGGTGCCTACGGCAAGGACTACGAGGCCGCCAGGGCGGCGGCGGACGCCGGTGCGAAGGCGGCCGCTCCCGCGTCCGCCACGACGGCCGAGACCGAGTCCGCGCCGGTGGCCGAGGGCGGCGAGTAGCCACCGCGCCGCGCCCGACGCGCGGGGGCCCTCCGGAGATGATCCGGTCGGGCCCCTTCCTCGTGTTCGAGGGTGTCCGGAAAGCGGCGCGCCCGGCGGCCCACGGGTGTCGCGCGGCCTGGGAGGTGCTTGCCCCGGCCCCGCCACGGAGGTTACTTTCTCATTACGTCGGGCCCTTCGCTACCACCGTGACCTGCTTCTACGCAAGATCCCCACCAGAGGTCCACGACACTCGTGCGGGGTTACAGGTTAGGAAACGGGCATGGGTAGGTAGGTTCCCGAGTAGTTCCTACAGGGAGGTGGCGGACGTGGCCGAACGCGAGGACGAGCGTCAGGGCGATCGGGACCGTGAAGTCGCTGAGCTCACGGCCCAGGTGGCCTACATGGAGAAGGAACTCAGCGTGGTCCGGCGCAAGCTCGCCGACTCACCCCGACACGTGCGTCTGCTCGAGGAGCGGCTGCGGGAGGCCCAGGCCAGCCTCGCGGGCGCCAACGGGCAGAACGAACGGCTCGTCTCCACGCTGAAGGAGGCGCGCGAACAGATCGTCGCACTCAAGGAGGAGGTCGACCGGCTCTCTCAGCCGCCCTCGGGCTTCGGTGTCTACCTCGGTTCCCGCGAGGACGACACCGTCGAGATCTTCACCAACGGCCGCAAGATGCGGGTCAACGTCAGTCCCTCCGTGGACCTGGACCACCTGCGTCCGGGCCAGGAGGTCATGCTCAACGAGGCGTTCAACGTCGTCGAGGTGGAGTCCTTCGAGACGGTCGGTGAGGTCGTCATGCTCAAGGAGCTCCTTGAGGACGGCGAGCGCGCCCTGGTCATCTCGCACCACGACGACGAGAAGATCGTCCGCCTGGCGGAGCCGCTACGCGACGAACCGATCCGACCGGGCGACTCCCTGCTGCTCGAACCCCGTTCCGGGTACGTGTACGAGCGGATTCCCAAGTCGGAGGTCGAGGAGCTCATCCTCGAGGAGGTCCCCGACATCTCCTACACCGACATCGGTGGCCTGACCGGCCAGATCGAGATGATCCGCGACGCGGTCGAGCTGCCCTTCCTCCACAAGGACCTCTTCCGCGAGCACCAGCTCACCCCGCCCAAGGGCGTGCTGCTGTACGGCCCGCCCGGGTGCGGCAAGACGCTGATCGCCAAGGCGGTCGCCAACTCGCTGGCCAAGCGGGTCGCGGAGCGCACCGGCAAGGACGTCGGCAAGAGCTTCTTCCTCAACATCAAGGGCCCGGAGCTGCTCAACAAGTACGTGGGCGAGACCGAGCGGCACATCCGCCTGGTCTTCCAGCGGGCGCGGGAGAAGGCCTCCGAGGGAACCCCCGTCATCGTGTTCTTCGACGAGATGGACTCGATCTTCCGGGTGCGCGGCTCGGGCGTCTCCTCCGACGTGGAGAACACCATCGTCCCGCAGATGCTCAGCGAGATCGACGGCGTGGAGGGGCTGGAGAACGTCATCGTGATCGGCGCCTCCAACCGCGAGGACATGATCGACCCGGCGATCCTGCGGCCGGGCCGCCTGGACGTCAAGATCAAGGTCGAGCGGCCCGACGCCGAGGGCGCGCGCGACATCTTCGGCAAGTACGTGACCGAGGACCTGCCGCTGCACGAGGACGACCTGGCCGAGCACGGCGGATCGTCCCGGGCCACGGTCGACGCCATGATCCAGCGGGTCGTGGAGCGGATGTACACCGAGGGTGAGGAGAACCGCTTCCTGGAGGTCACCTACGCCAACGGTGACAAGGAGGTCCTGTACTTCAAGGACTTCAACTCCGGCGCGATGATCGAGAACATCGTCTCGCGGGCCAAGAAGATGGCCATCAAGGACTTCATCGACCAGCAGTCCAAGGGGCTGCGCGTCTCGCACCTGCTCCAGGCCTGCGTGGACGAGTTCAGCGAGAACGAGGACCTGCCCAACACCACCAACCCGGACGACTGGGCTCGGATCTCGGGCAAGAAGGGCGAGCGCATCGTCTACATCAGGACGCTCGTGACCGGGAAGAAGGGGGCCGACTCCGGTCGGTCCATCGACACCGTCGCCAACACCGGCCAGTACCTGTAGGAACGCCTCGGAGCGGGGCCCGCGTACGATTCGGCGGGTCCCGCTCCGTCGTTGGTGCGGGATTGCCGGGCCACACAATGGGGCCGGGCCGGGAACTCCCGTACCGGATCCGGTCCGCTTTTTCGAGAATCCACTCCGAACCGTCCTGAACTGGGACGACACGCCCAAGGAACGCCGGTGGAAACGCCCGGGAAGACGGCGCTTAGGCCACAATTGGCGCGGAAGCGTTCAAGACAGGTCCGTGGCGGATAACCTCTCATCATGAGTGTGCGGCGGATTATGGGTATCGAGACCGAATACGGGATCTCCGTGCCGGGAAACCCCGGAGCCAACGCGATGGTCACCTCCACCCAGGTGGTCAACGCCTACCTGGCCGCCTCGGCGGCACGGGCCAGGAAGGCACGCTGGGACTTCGAGGAGGAGAACCCGCTGCGCGACGCCCGCGGGTTCGACCTGGCGCGCGAGGTCGCCGACCCCACGCAGCTGACCGACGAGGACCTGGGGCTGGCCAACGTCATCCTCACCAACGGCGCGCGGCTGTACGTGGACCACGCGCACCCCGAGTACTCGGCGCCGGAGGTCACCAACCCCCTCGACGCGGTGCTGTGGGACAAGGCGGGGGAGCGGGTGATGGCCGACGCGGCCGCCCGCGCCGGTGCCACCCCGGGCATCGAACCGATCCAGCTGTACAAGAACAACACCGACAACAAGGGCGCCTCGTACGGGTGCCACGAGAACTACCTGATGAACCGGTCGACGCCCTTCGCGGACATCGTCCGGCACCTCATCCCGTTCTTCGTCTCCCGGCAGGTGATCTGCGGCGCGGGTAAGGTCGGGATCGGGGCGGACGGCCAGGGCAGCGGCTTCCAGATCTCCCAGCGGGCGGACTTCTTCGAGGTCGAGGTGGGTCTGGAGACCACCCTGAAGCGCCCCATCATCAACACGCGGGACGAACCGCACGCCGACCCGGACCAGTACCGGCGCCTGCACGTCATCATCGGCGACGCCAACATGAGCGAGGTCTCCACCTACCTCAAGCTGGGGACCACGGCGCTGGTGCTGTCGATGATCGAGGACGGCTTCCTCAGCGCCGACCTGTCCCTGGAGACACCGGTGGCCGACCTGCGGGAGGTCTCCCACGACCCGGGGCTGACCCACCGGGTCCGACTGCGGGACGGGCGCCGGATGACCGCGCTGGAGCTCCAGGGCGAGTACCTGGACCAGGCGCGCAAGTACGTGGAGGACCGCTTCGGCACCGACGTGGACCCCGACACCGCCGACGTGCTCGACCGCTGGGAGTCGGTCCTGTCCCGGTTGGCCGTCGACCCGATGGACCTGGCCACCGAACTGGACTGGGTCGCCAAGCTCAAGGTCCTGGAGGGCTACCGGTCCCGGGACGGGCTGGACTGGTCCCATCCCCGTCTGCATCTGGTGGACCTCCAGTACTCCGACGTGCGCGAGGACAAGGGCATCTACAACCGCCTGGCCGCGCGCGGACGGATGCGGCGCCTGGTGGACGAGGCGGCGGTGGCCCGGGCCGTCACCGCACCGCCGGAGGACACCCGCGCCTACTTCCGGGGCCGGTGCCTGGCCAAGTACGCGGACGAGGTGGCGGCCGCCTCGTGGGACTCCGTCATCTTCGACCTGCCCGGGTACGACTCCCTCCAGCGCGTGCCCACCCTGGAGCCGCGCCGGGGCACCAAGGAGCACGTGGGCGGTCTCCTGGACGCCTCCGCCACCGCCGCCGACCTGCTGGCCGTCCTGGTGGGCAACCGGCGGCAGTGACCCGGGGTTCCCCGGGTGCCCCGCGGCGCCCGGGGAACCGTCCGGCCACCGCGCGCCCGGGACGGCTCGTCAGTCGTGCCAGACGCCGTCCACGCAGCGCATCGGGCGCAGACTCAGCGCCGTCCACAGCTCCAGGCGGGTACGCGGGTCACCCAGGTCGCGGCCGAGGACCCGCTCGGCGGTGCGCAGCCGAGCTCGCAGCGTGTTGCGGTGCACGCCCAGCTCCCGTGCCGTCTCCTCCACGTGGGCGCTGCTGTCCAGGTAGTGGAGCAGGGTGTGCGCCAGATCGGTGCCGTTGCGCGCGTCGTGTTCCACGACCGGCCCCAGCACCGCCTCGGTGAACGCTCGGGACCCGCTCTCGGGCACTGTCGACCGCAGCAGGGCCCAGGCGTCGGCCTCGTCCACGTGCCGGTACCCCTCGGAGGGGAGCGCACCGCGGGCCCTGGCCACGGCCGAGGCGAGTTCGCCCGGGCCGCGTGCCCGGCACGCTCCGGCCGCCGACACCCCGTCGATCAGGGCGAGCAGCCGCTCGCCCGCGTACGGACGGCCCGTGTCGGGCAGGACCGCCAGCAGCTGCTCGCCCAGGCGGCAGAGCCCGCTCGACCGTGCCGCCTCCGTGTCGCCCAGTACGTCGACGAGGGCGTCGGCGGCGTCGTCCAGGGCGCCCGGGGCGGAGGTCCGGAAGCAGACGACCTCCCAGGGCGGGGGCGGCAGGGCCAACGGCACCCCCACCGCCTGCCCCAGTGCGGCGGCGCGCAACAGCGGCGCGCGCTCGCCGAAGATGGCCCGCCGGGCGTCCCGTGAGTGCAGCAGATGCACGGCCAGCAGCGACGCGGCGTGGTTGGCGAGCACCCGGACGTTGGGGGAGGGCTCCGCGCAGCGCAGCGCCACCCAGCCGAGGGTGCGGCCGGTCGTGCCCAGCGTCTGCAGGAGGATGGACGCCCCGTCGTCGGTCAGCACCCGCATCCCCGGGGTGGGCGCGGCTCCCAGTACCTCGGCGCGCACCAGGGAGTGCCAGGCCGGTTCGACCTCGGGAACCGCTCGACTCGTCATCGCGTTGCGGTCGAGCAGCAGGCACTCCCCGGAGGTGGCCGACGCCAGTTCGCGCAGCACCCCGGCCGGGCCCGAGCGCAGGGCGGCGCGGGCCATCGCGTCCTGGGCGGCCAGCACCCGGCCCTGTGCACGGGTGCGTTCCGCCGCGTAGTGGTCGGCGACGGTCTCCACGACGGCGACGAACGACGTCTCGCCCTCGACCCGAAGGACGGGGAAGCCCAGCCGGTCGCCCTCGTCCAGGACCTCGGGCGGGATCTCGTTCAGCCAGATGTCGATGGCGAACGCCAGGCCCGCGCACCCCGCCCCGTGGAGCCGTCGCACGTAGGCGCGGTGCCCCTCCGGGTCCCCGCCCAGCCCGAGGCCGGCGGTCAGCACGAGTTCCCCGCCGCGCAGCCAGCGCACCGGGTCGGGGAGTTCGGTCACGTGCGCCCAACGGACCACACGGTCCAGCCCGGAGCGCCCGGCCGAGGCGGTGACCTCCAGGTGTGGCGAGGCGGTGATGTCGCGAACGGTGATGCTCACGGGACCCCTCCCGTCCTCCGTCGGCTGTGCGACCCGCACATTTGTCACGGTACAACCTGTGCGGACCATCCCGCCGTCGGTGGACGTGGAGTGTCTACGGTCACAACAACACGCCGGATCACATCGGTCGTGGTCGCCGACGACCACGCCACGCGCCATCGGAGTTCCCATGTCAGAGCGGACCGCCCCCACGTCACCGCACCCCGCACGTGCGGCTGTGGCGGCCTTCGTCGGCACCACCATCGAGTGGTTCGACTTCTACATCTACGCCACCGCGGCGAGCCTGGTCTTCGCGACCCTGTTCTTCCCGGCCGACATCGACCCCATGGTGGGGCTGATGGCCTCCTTCGCCACCTTCTCGGTGGGCTTCTTCGCCCGACCGCTCGGGGGCCTGCTCTTCGGCCACTACGGCGACCGGCTCGGTCGTAAGTCGGCACTGGTCATCACCCTGCTCATGATGGGCGTGGCCACGTTCAGCGTGGGCCTGCTGCCCACCTACGAGCAGGTCGGGTTCCTGGCCCCGCTGCTGCTGGTGGTGCTGCGCTTCGTGCAGGGCATCGCCGTCGGCGGGGAGTGGGGCGGCGCGGTGCTCATGGCCGTGGAGCACGCCCCGGAGAACCGCAAGACGTTCTACGGAGCCTTCGCCCAGCTCGGCAACCCCGCGGGCGCGCTGCTGGCGACGGGTTCCTTCGGACTGATCGCCGCGTGGGACACCGAGATCCTCTACGACTGGGGATGGCGTCTGCCCTTCCTGGCGTCGATCCTGCTCGTGGCCGTCGGCCTGGTGATCCGCTTCAAGGTGGAGGAGTCCCCGGTCTTCGACGCCGTGCAGGACGAACAGCCCAAGGGCCTCCCGCTCGGCTACGCCCTGCGCACCTCCTGGCGCACCCTCCTGCTGGGTGTGGGCGTGCTGCCCGTGGCCGTGGGCGGTTACTACATCGTCACCACGTTCCTGCAGGCCTACGGGGTCACCGAGGTCGGGATCAGCGAACAGGTCATCCTCACCGGTCTGAGCATCGCGGCCTTCGTGGAACTGGTGGTCACGCTCGGTGTCTCCTGGCTGGGCGACCGCTACGGCACCGCCAGGGTCGTCACCATCGGTCTGGTGGGCGTGGGCGTGCTCGCCCTGCCCCAGTTCCTCATCCTGGAGACCGGCAGCACGCTGCTCATCGTCCTCATGCTGTGCGTCATGCGCGTCGCCATGGCCACCGTCTACGGACCCATCGCCCGGGTGCTCGCCCAGATGTACCCGCCCCAGGCCCGCTACACGAGCATCTCGATCGCCTACCAGACAGCGGGCGCGATCTTCGGTGGTCTGGCCCCGCTGGCCTGCACCGCGCTGTTCGCCGCCACCGGCAGCATCCTGTCCGTGGTCGGGCTCCTGATCGCCATGGTGCTGCTGAGCATCGTCTGCCTGGCCCGCGCGCCCCGCTACCGGGACTCCGAACTGCTCACCTCGGCCTGACCCGGCCCCCCGATCCCCAACCGCACCGGTACCGCCGTCCGCCCGGACGGCGGCACCACCCACTCCTGAGGAGGACCCACCCGTGACCGGTCTGCTCATCCACAACGCCCGCGTCCTGACGATGGACGACACCGACCCCACCGCGCCCGCCGTCGCCGTGCGCGAGGGTCGGGTCCGTCTGGTCGGCGGTGTCGAGGCGGCCCGGGCCGCGGCCGGACCCGGAGCCGTGGAGGTGGACGCGGGTGGGCGCACCGTCCTTCCCGGCTTCATCGACCCGCACAACCACCTGCTCTCCACCGCCGAGTCCCTGGCCGCGGTGGACGCGCGCTACCCCCGGGTGGGCAGCGCCGCCGACCTGGTCGCCGCGATCGCGGCCGAGGCCGAGCGCACCCCCGCGGGTCAGTGGATCCGTGCCTTCTCCATGGACGACGCCAAGTACCCGGGCGGTCGTCCCACCCGCCGCCACCTGGACGAGGCCACCACCGAGCACCCGGTGATCGTCTACCACGTCTCCGGCCACCAGGCCGTGGTCAACTCCGCCGCGCTGGCCTGGAGCGGGATCGGAGAGGACGTGCCCGACCCGGCCGGTGGCTCCTTCGTCCGGGACGAGGGCGGGCGGCTGACCGGCATGGTCACCGACGCGGCGATGGAGCTCCTGCTGCCGCTGGCCGTGGACATCGGCTGCCACGGGCCGAACTTCCACACCGCGCTGCCCACCGAGCACCTGCTGGGATGGCTGTCCGACGCGGCCGCGCCGTACCTGTCCGCGGGCGTGACCACGGTCTGCGACCCCCAGGTCTCCGCCCGCGAGCTGCGGGTGTACCGGGCGGCGCGTGCGGCCGGAACCCTGCCCCTGCGCACCTTCGGTATGCCGCTCTCGCACCAGCTCGACTCGCTCACCCACGCCGGTCTCGCGAGCCCGTTCGGCGACGACTGGCTCCGACTGACCGGGATGAAGTTCTACTCGGACGGCACCCTGCTGGGCGGCACCGCGAAGTTCAGCGTGCCCTACGGCGAGCGCGGCCAGTTCCCGGGCAGCCTCTACCACCACCCCGACCAGCTGGTGGACCTCGTGACGCGGGCAGCCCAGGAGGGTTGGCAGGTCGCGATCCACACCCAGGGCGACGCCGCGATGGAGCACACCCTGGAGGCCATCGCGTCCGCGGCCCGTGTCTCGGGCCCCGATCCGCGCCCCCGGATCGAGCACTGCGGCTACCCGACGGTGGAGCAGGCCAAGCGCTTCACCGAGTACGGGGTGATCCCGGTCAACCAGCCCAACTTCCTCTACGACAGCGGCGGCGACTTCCTGCGCCGACTGGGGGACCGGGCGCACCGGCTCCAGCCCATGCGCGAGGAGATCGACCTCGGACTGCGCCCGGTGCTGTCCAGCGACTCCTTCGTCTCCAGCCTGCGCCCGATGGACACCGTGGCCAACGCGGTCTGCCGCACCACCCGGGAGGGGGCCGACATCGGGCGGGAGCAGGGCGTCACCCTGCACGAGGCGCTGCGTGCCCACACCCTGGACGCGGCGCACGCGCTGGGGGTCGAGGACCGTCTCGGCGCGCTGCGCCCGGGTTACCTCGCCGACCTGGTCGTCCTCGACGCCGACGTGGAGTCGCTGCCGCAGGACCGGCTGCGCGAGGTCGACGCCTGGCTGACCGTCCTGGACGGGAAGGTCGTCCACCGGGCGGCCTGAGCCCGGGCGGTCCGGTCACGGGTGGGGCCGTGGCCGACGCCCGGTCCCCCGCACCCCGGTGCGGACGCGAGCGTCCCCGCCCGCTGGAAGCGGGCGGGGACGCCTGGTGACTCAGGTCAGCGGACCGTCGGTCCGCCTGGAACCGCGGGGATTAGGTCCGGAGACGGACGCCCCAGGAGTTCACCATGGGGGTGACCTCCTGGTAGAAGGTGGTCCCGCCGGTGCGGCAGTTGCCGGAGCCGCCGGAGGTCACGCCCTGGGCCTGGGTGCCGGAGATGTAGGAGCCGCCGGAGTCGCCGGGCTCGGCGCACACGGTGGTCCGGGTCATGTTGGTGACGGTGCCCTCGGGGTAGCTCACCGACTGGCCGCGGGCCTGGATGGTGCCGCAGTGCCAACCGGTGGTGGAGCCGGAGCGGCAGACGGAGGAGCCGATGGGGGCCTGGTTGTGACCGGCGACCGTGGCGTACCCGCCGGTGTTGTAGCGGCTGACCAGGTTGGTCAGCGTGAAGTTGGACGTACCGCGGACGAAGGCCGCGTCGTTGCCGGGGAAGACGGACTGCTCGAAGACGCCCCTGCCGTTGCCGATGGTCACCTGGGTGCCCACGCGGCCGCAGTGACCGGCGGTGACGAACCCGGGCTGACCGGCGGCGTTGGTGGCCGCGAAGCCGACCGAACAGCGGCCGCCCATGGTGTAGGCCAGACCACCGATGATGTCGGCGTAGAGCTCGGGCTGGTCGCTCGTGGTCACCTCGACGGCCGAGGCGTCCACGCCGGCGTCCGCGAGCAGGCCGCTGACGTCGGCTCCGGAACCCTCCAGGACCTCCAGGACGACGGTGTCACCCGCCACGTCCGGGTACCAGCCGACCACACCGGGAACGGCGTCGGCGGCGTTGAGCTCCTGGACGATCTCGTCGAGACCGTCGATGCCGTAGGAGACCAGCTCGGTCCCGGCGCCGGTGGCCTCCACAGCCTCGACCGCGGCGGCATCGGTGACCAGGACGGTCAGTTCCAGGCTCTCGGTGTCGAAGACGGAGCCGCCGTAGGCGTCCCCGGCGGCCTCGGCCGCGGCCTCGTCGACCTCGAAGGCGGTGTCCTGGGCGGCCAGCAGCTCCTCGGCCTCGGCGGAGGTCAGGTCGAGGTCGCGCTGGAGCGCCTCCTGCATGGAGACCGCGTCGGCCTCCGGGGTGGGTGACTGGGGGAGCGCTCCGGTGGCCGCGAGGGCACCCGGGGTACCGGACAGCGCCAGACCGAAGGCCAGCGCTCCCGTACCGATGGCGGAGACAACGGGGGAGGGTCGCATGGGGTCCCTACTCTCCTGGGGGGATCAACGGGGGATCGGGGCCGAATACCGTCCGGCCCCTGTCGTTCACCGAGACATTCGGTAAACAACGCCTAACCATAGGTGCACGTTTTGGTGAGGGAAAGACCGTCAGAACGGTGGACCATTCAGAGCTCGGTGGGGTCACCCGATGATGGGTCGCATGACGGTCGCAGAACGTGGCGACGCGAACGGCCACCTCGCGGTTGTCGGAGTCGATGCGCTACCGACCGAATCCGTTCCCCTGTCGCAAGGGGGGCATTTTGGCCACATGCGGACACCGGTACCCCGTACCAAACGTGGCCGCTCGGACACACAGGTGTAACACCAGTGGTCACGGCTTCGTTCGCGCACCGTCGCTCGTGCGCACAGCGTCCCCTCGTTCGTTCTGCGGAGCTCTCCGTTGACCGTGGAGAGCGGACGGGCGCGAGTGCTCGCCCGAGGGTGTAGCGGCCCGGAACGCGAGACGCCCCCGCCCGCCGGATGGCGGACGGGGGCGCGGTCGTACGGGGACCACGCGGTCCCCGTACGGTCTAGCTCGTGACGAGGCTGAGGTTCCAGGTGCTCAGCGCCGGGCCGACCTCCTGGTAGTACGTGGTACCACCGGAGGTGCAGTTGCCGGAGCCGCCCGAGGTCATGCCCTGGGCCTGGTCGTCGGAGATGAACGAACCGCCGGAGTCGCCGGGCTCGGCGCACACGTCGGTCCGGGTCATGTCGTTGACGGTGCCCTCCGGGTAGCTCACCGACTGGCCGCGGGCCTCGATGGTCCCGCAGTGCCAGCCCGTGGTGGAGCCGGAACGGCACACGGCCGCGCCGACCGGGGCCTGGGAGGAGCCGCCGACGGTCTGGGTGCCGCCGGAGCTGTACATGTTGACCAGGTTGGTGACGGTCCAGTTGGACGTGGAGCGGACGAAGGCGGCGTCGTTGCCCGGGAAGATCGACTCCTCGAACACTCCGGAACCGCTGCCGTCCTCGCTGTCGGCGGACGTGCCGACCGTGCCGCAGTGGCCGGCCGTCACGAATCCGTCGTTGCCCGCGCTGTCAGTGGCCGCGAACCCGACCGAGCAGCGTCCGCCGCCCATGTAGTAGGCGTCGCCGCCGACGATGTCGGCGTACAGCTCGGGCGCCTCGTCGGTCTCCTCCACCTGGACGGCGGAGGAGTCCACACCGGCGGCCTCGACGAAGCCGCGGGCGTCGGAGACGTCGGTGGCCTCGACGACCACCGTGTCGCTGGCGAGGTCGGGGTACCAGCCGACGACACCCGGCTGGGCGCCGACCGCGTCGAGCTCGTCCATGATCGCCGCCAGGCCGTCGGTGCCGTGGGAGACCACCGCGGTCTCGGCACCGGTGGCCTCGACGTCCGACACCGAGCCGCCGTCCGTGAGCAGGACGGTCAGTTCCAGGGTGTCGGTGTCGAACACGGAACCGGCGTAGGCGTCGCCGGCGGCCTCGGCCGCCGCCGTGTCGATCCCGAGGGCGTCCTTCTGGGCCTCGAGCAGGTCTTCGGCCTCGAACGGGGTGAGGCCGAAGTCCCTCTCAAGCGCTTCCTGCATCGTGGTCGCCTCGCCCTGGGGTGAGGGCTCGGCGGGCACGGTCGCGGCGGAGGCGCCGGGCGCGACCGAGAGCGCGAGCCCGAAGGCCAGGGCTCCCGTGCCGATCGCGGAGATGACGGGGGAGGGTCGCATTGATCCCTACTCTCCTTGGGGAATTGACGGGGGTTCGGGGAACGGTTCTCCGGAGGGGGAGAGCCGTGCCCCAGGTGAGTCTCCGGACGAACCGGGGGACTCGTTCGTTCACCGAGACAGTCGGTAAACGAATCCAAACCATAAGTGAACAGCTTGGGCAGGGAAAGCCCACGAAATGGATAATTCACTCAGGTGACAACAGGATCATCCGACCATCGGATTCAATAAGGGCGTCACTCTGCGTCGCGAGGCGTCTGACCTCCCCTTTTGGTGACTGGCTGTACGCGGATCACAAACCCACCAGTAGATCAAGGGGTGTTGTGTGGCCGGATGCGGACACTGGAACCGCGTGCCATCTGTGACGGAAGTGCTACGTAGACGTACACGGCATGGTCAGGGCGTCGCGGAGGGTGAAGATCATGTTCGCTAAGTGAACAGGTGTGCGCATCGCGCCTCGGGGGAGAGGGAGTGGGGCGCGACGTACTGTCACGAACGGGATCCGGGCCGCGCCAACGCCTCCGGAAGGGACACGCCCGGGGCGGGGCCGGTGCTCACGCTCACGCCGCGTGCGGTCCGACGGGACGATCCGAGGTAACTAGCGAGTATCGGGCCTGTGGAAGACGGTTGAGGCGGGGACCGTTGGGCCAAGATAAGGGCGAGGGCCCCGAACGGGAGGTAACGACAGATGGCGAATGACAGCGGCGGCCAGAAGCACTCCTCGCGGCGTGACGAGGAGGTCGAGGAGACCGAGGCGGCACCCGAGGCGCGGGAGCGCGACGAGCAGCTCGACGAGGACGTCGACGACATCCTGGACGAGATCGACGACGTGCTGGAGAGCAACGCCGAGGACTTCGTGCGCCAGTTCGTGCAGAAGGGCGGTCAGTGACCGACGGGTTCGCTGACAGCGCACCCGGCCGTCACCGGCTCCCGGGGCGTACGGGACTAGGGTCGGTCCCACCGGCCGGTACCACCCCCGGCCCGTGAGGGAACGACAGACAGAGGGACGACAGGCGCCCCACCCGCCCCCGAGACGGGGTGGGGCGCGAGTGGAGGGAGTCGCGTGTTCGAAGGTTTCGAGGGCGGACGGATGTCGGCCGCGTTCATGAGTGCGGGGACCTCGTCCTTCACCGAGTTTCTTCGGGAGGTCAAGCCCGAGCTGCTGCCCGGCCACCACACGGGCTCGGCGGGCGCCCCCGGCTCGGCGGAGCACCTCACCCCGGACGCGACGACCATCGTCGCGCTGACCTTCCCCGGCGGTGTGCTTCTCGCCGGGGACCGGCGGGCCACCCAGGGCAACGTCATCGCCAACCGCGACATGGACAAGCTCTACCGGACGGACGAGTTCTCCGCGGTGGCCATCGCCGGATCGGCCGGGATCGGCATCGAGCTCGCCAAGCTCTACCAGGTGGAGCTCGAACACTACGAGAAGCTGGAGGGACGCTCCCTGTCCCTGGAGGGCAAGGCGAACAAGCTCGCCCAGATGGTGCGCGGCAACCTCGGCATGGCCATGCAGGGCTTCGTCGTGGTCCCCCTTCTGGTCGGGTTCGACGAGAACACCCGACAGGGCCGCGTGTTCAGCTACGACGCCGTTGGCGGCCGCTACGAGGAACAGCGTTACTACTCGGTCGGCTCCGGTTCGGTCTACGCCAAGGGCTCCATCAAGAAGCTCTACCGTGACGACCTGGACGAGACCACGGCGATCAGGGTCGCGCTGGAGTCGCTCTACGACGCGGCCGACGACGACTCCGCCACCGGCGGACCCGACCTGCACCGCAGGATCTTCCCCCTCGTCGACGTCATCACCGAGGACGGGCACCGCAGGATCGGAGCCAACGAGGTCGCCCGCCTGGCGACCGAGGTCGTCGAAGGACGAGCGGCCGACCCCGACGGACCCAAGGCACGCCTGAGCTGAGGCGACCCGAGCCTCCACTCCAGACCTCTCCCGACTAGGTAAGGAACGATCCGCGGTGTCGATGCCGTTCTACGTCGCCCCTGAACAGCAGATGAAGGACAAGGCGGACTACGCGCGCAAGGGCATCGCGCGCGGCCGCAGCGCCGTCGTCCTCCAGTACGAGGGCGGAATCCTGCTGGTGGCGGACAACATGTCCCGCACACTGCACAAGATCAGTGAGCTCTACGACCGCATCGGCTTCGCCGCGGTCGGCCGCTACCCCGAGTTCGAGAACCTGCGCCTCATGGGCGTGCGCTTCGCGGACGTGCGCGGGTACCAGTTCGACCGCCGCGACGTCAGCGGCCGTCAGCTCGCCAACATCTACGCCCAGACCCTGGGCACCGTCTTCAGCGAGAGCCTCAAGCCCTGGGAGGTCGAGATCGTGGTCGCCGAGGTCGGCGACACGGCGGCCGAGGACGAGATCTACCGCATCACCTTCGACGGCTCCATCGTCGACGAGCAGGGCTTCGTCGCGGTGGGTGGCTCCTCGGAGCACGTCTCCAGCCAGCTCAAGGACCGGTTCGCCGCCGACGCGCCGCTCAGCGCGGCGTTGAACGCGGCCACCCACGCCCTCGCCCACGAGAACGGCGAGGAGCGCGAACTGGAGGCCGGCAACCTGGAGGTCGCCGTCCTGGAGCGTTCCAGGGAGCACCGCAAGTTCCGCCGCATCCACGGCGACCGCCTGTCCGCCCTCATCGAGGAGGGCAAGCGGAGCACCGCCGGGGACGAGGCCGACGAGTGATCTGACAGCACAACGGTGCGGCGCCACCCGGGCGCCGCACCGGCCGGGCTGGTGTGGACGACGCGGCCCCGTCGTCGACGCCACGGTGACGGAAGTTGGTGAGGCCGCGTGGAACGACGGATCTTCGGGCTGGAGAACGAGTACGGGGTCACGTGCACCTTCCGGGGGCAGCGCCGCCTGTCGCCGGACGAGGTCGCCCGGTACCTCTTCCGGAGGGTGGTCTCCTGGGGGCGCAGCAGCAACGTGTTCCTGCGCAACGGGGCCCGCCTCTACCTGGACGTGGGCAGCCACCCCGAGTACGCCACCCCCGAGTGCGACAGCCTCGTGGACCTGGTGGCCCACGACAAGGCCGGTGAGCGCATCCTGGAGGGGTTGCAGGTCGACGCCGAGCAGCGCCTCCACGAGGAGGGCATCGCCGGAGACATCTACCTCTTCAAGAACAACACCGACTCCGCGGGCAACTCCTACGGCTGCCACGAGAACTACCTCGTCGGTCGGCACGGGGAGTTCGGGCGCCTGGCCGACGTGCTCATCCCGTTCCTGGTCACCCGCCAGATCGTCTGCGGCGCGGGCAAGGTGCTCCAGACGCCCCGAGGGGCCCTCTTCTGCGTCAGCCAGCGCGCCGAGCACATCTGGGAGGGCGTCTCCTCCGCGACCACCCGTTCCCGGCCCATCATCAACACCCGCGACGAACCCCACGCGGACGCCGAGCGGTTCCGCCGGCTGCACGTGATCGTGGGCGACTCCAACATGAGCGAGACCACCACCCTGCTCAAGCTGGGCTCCACCGACCTCGTGCTGCGGATGATCGAGGCCGGGGTGGTCATGCGCGACTACACCCTGGAGAACCCGATCCGGGCGATCCGCGAGGTCAGCCACGACATGACCGGCCGCCGCAAGGTGCGCCTGGCCAACGGTCGCGAGGCCAGTGCCCTGGAGATCCAGCGCGAGTATCTGGAGAAGGTGCAGGGCTACGTGGACCGGCACGGGACCGACGCGGTGGGCAAGCGCGTCCTGGACCTGTGGCAGCGCACGCTGGAGGCGGTGGAGACCCAGAACCTGGAGACGGTCCAGCGGGAGATCGACTGGGTGGCCAAGTACATGCTGCTGGAGCGCTACCGGGAGAAGCACGACCTCACGCTGTCCTCCCCCCGGGTGGCCCAGCTCGACCTCACCTACCACGACATCCACCGCGACCGCGGCCTGTTCTACCTGATGCAGAACCGCGGCCAGATGGACCGCGTGGTGGGTGACCTGAAGATCTTCGAGTCCAAGTCCGTGCCGCCGCAGACCACGCGGGCCCGGTTGCGCGGCGAGTTCATCCGGCGGGCCCAGGAACAGCGGCGCGACTTCACGGTGGACTGGGTGCACCTCAAGCTCAACGACCAGGCGCAGCGCACCGTGCTGTGCAAGGACCCCTTCAAGTCCGTGGACGAACGCGTGGAGAAGCTCATCGCCGGGATGTGAACCCGGCGCGTTCGCACGGCCCCGGGGGTCGGCCGGAGACGGCCACCCCGGGGCCTCGGTGCTGCTCCCACCTGCCTCTTCGCTTTCGGAGGGCGCCCCGTCCGGATTCCCCTCGGCCGAAAACCCGATCGGGAAGCCTCCAGGGGCTGGCCACACTCCGACTGTTCGGTAGTGTGACCCTGTCCTGAGCCGGAAATCAGAGGTTGTGACCCATGCACCGACGTGCTGCCGCCCTCGCGGTGCCACTGACCGCCATCGCCTTGGCGGTCTCCAGCTGCTCCTCGCTCCCGGAGGACTGGCGTACCCCCGCCTTCCTCAGCATGAACGACGACACGCTCGACTCCCGGTTGCCCCAGGTCACCGGTGATGTCGGCGAGGAGCCCGAGATCACCTTCCCCGACATCGAGCCTCCGGACGAGGAGATCTCGGGTGTCGTGAGCAAGGGCGCGGGCGAGGACGCCCTGGTCGGCGCGGACGACCTGGTCATCGCGAACGTCGTCCAGTACCAGTGGACGGCGCCCGGCGAGGGTGAGCCGGTCGAGGGCCAGTCCAGCTACGAGAACGGTGCTCCGGACCTCATCCGCATGGACCAGATGCCCGAGTACATCACCGAGACCCTGGTCAGCCAGCCCATCGGCAGCCGTGCGGTCTACGTCTTCCCGCCGCTGAGCGAGGAGGAGAAGACCCAGGCCGAGTCCATGGGCCAGCCCGCCCCCGAGGGTGCCAGCGTCCTGGTGATCGACATGGTCGACCGGTTCAGCAAGGGAGCCGTCGTCCCGGGTGAGCAGACCAGCGACGGCGGCGGCGACCTGCCGACGGTGACGCAGGACGGGCACAGCCAGCCCCGGATCGAGGTCCCCGACGCCGACGCCCCCGACGAACTCGAGGTCACTCCGCTGATCGAGGGCGAGGGCGCCGAGGTCGAGGCGGGCCAGCAGGTCATCGTCCAGTACACGGGCGTGCGCTGGGAGGCCGACGAGAACGGCGAGCACGACGTCTTCGACTCCTCCTGGAACCAGGGCGGGATCCCCTTCGACACCACCATCGGTGCCGGTGCGGTGATCGAGGGCTGGGACGAGGGCATCGTCGGCCAGAAGGTCGGCAGCCGCGTCATGCTGGTCGTCCCCGGTGACCTGGCGTACGGGAACACCGAGGAGGAGGCCATGGGTGCTCCGGCCGGCCCCCTGGTGTTCGTGGTCGACGTGCTGGGCGCCTACGACAACCCGCCGCCGCCCGAGCAGGAGGAGCCCGCGGAGGACGCCGGTGGCGACGAGGTCGCCGAGGACCCGGAGGAGACCGAGGAGTAGCCCCCTCCCCGAACGACACGCACCGCCGCCCCCGCGAGCCCAGAGCACGCGGGGGCGGCGGCGTGTCCGTCCGCGTCCGGTCCGTCCGCCCGGCACGATCACGGCGCTCGCGACGGAGACGGTGACACGCAGAGCGGGGCGCCGCTGCCGAGAAGGCGTGGTCAGCGTGCGTAGAGTCGGTGGCTCACGGAGAGCAGCGGCGAGGGGGAGCCATGCCGGACCAGCGGCGGTACTGCTACGTGTCGGGCCTGCGCCTCGGGGTCCCGGCCCTGGAGGAGCTCTGCGCCCAGGGGAGCCCGCCGAGCCTGGTGGTCTCCTACCCGGCCGAGCTCGCGCACCGCTCCGGCTACACGGACTTCGAGGAGGTCACCCGTCGGCACGGCCTGCCCCACCTGCGGGCGGCCGACATCAACACCGACGAGGTGCGCGACGCCCTCGCCGCCCACCGGATCGACCTGATGGTGGTCGCGGGCTGGTCGCAGCTGGTGCACGAGGACGTCCTGGCCTCACTGCCCCTGGGCGGCGTGGGACTGCACCCCTCCCCGCTCCCGGTCGGACGGGGCCGCGCCCCCATCCCGTGGACGATCCTGCGCGACATGCGCTCCAGCGCCGTCACCCTCTTCCACCTGACACGGGAGGCCTTCTCCGGAGACGTCGTCGACCGGATCTGGTTCGACGTGGCCGAGGACGTCACCGCGTCCGGGCTGTACGACCGTACCGGGCACCTCCAGTCCGAACTGCTCGTGCGGAACCTGGACGCCCTCCTGGAGGGGAACGCGCCCCGGCGCCCCCAGAGAGGGCACGGCTCGGAGTGGCCCCGGCGCCGCCCCAGCGACGGCCACCTCGACCTGGCGGCGGCCGGACGGGACGTGGACCGGATGGTGCGCGCCCTGGCCGACCCCTACCCGGGCGCCTTCGCGATGTTCGGCGGCGCCCGGATCACCCTGTGCGGCGGGCGGCTCTCCGACGAGGTCGAGGGAGGCGACGCGGGCCAGATCGTCTCCGCTGGTCCGGGGCGTGAATGGGGTGTGACCTGCGGCGACGGAAGGGTGTTCGTGCCGGAGTCGCTCCGGGTGGACGAGGGCGTGCGCGCCGAACCGACCTCCCTGGCCATGTTCCGGCCCGGGAGGTACTTCGACGTGCCCTCCGACCACATGATGGCCGCGACCCGCCGCACGCCGATCCCCGGCTTCGAGATCCCCTACCCGGGCGCCCAGTACGACGGGAGCCACGACTCCGACCAGCGGATCGGCCGGGACGAGGGGCGTGACCTCAACTCGCGATGAGCGTCGCGGCGTGACGCCCGGCGGCGGCCGCGCTGAGGAAGGCCGACCGGTCCTCGTCCAGCCCGCGCCCCATCGTTGACACCTTCACCGGAAGCGCGCGCACCTCGTCCTCCAGGCCGTTCACGGACACCTCCACCAGCGTGTGGCGCTCTCCCAGGGGCCAGGCCTGGTCGCGGACGCGCTCGCCGAAGAACCCGGGCAGCCGGGGCACCACGACGTCCGCCGGGGCCAGGGCCACCCGCCCGTAGGCGGTCAGGCTGTGGTGTGACACCCCCCGGTGCCGTTCACGGGCGTCGGCCTCGCTGACCCTCAGACTGGCGACCGGGCGGCCGCCGAGGACGGCGGTCGCGTTGACCGCCTCGCCGCAGGAGACACCGGAGAACCCCCACGGGGTGCCGGTGCCCAGGTTGCCCGGACCCTGGCAGACCACCGCGATCTCCGCGTCCAGCACGTGGCGGGCGGCGAGCAGACCCGAGTGCACGGTCACCGCCTCCAGGTCGCCGCCGAAGGCCTGACCGGTGGTCACGCACCCCCGGAGCAGGTCGTCCTCCCGCAGCGCCCCCAGGATCCTCGAGAACGCGGCGGGCAGCGCGCCGCCGTCGAGCATCACGTGGACCACCCGTGTCCCGGGGCGCTCGACCCGCACCCCGGCCAGGATGGCGGGCAGCGAGGAGTGCAGGTCGGCCACGACCACGGGCATCCCGTCGACCCCTTCCGCCGTGCGCAGCGCCTCGTGGTGGGGCGCGCCCTGTTCGTCCGCGCCCAGCACGGTGGCCTGGAGCGGTGTGTAGCGGGCCTTCACCAGGTGCCCGGGACCCTCGCGGTCGGCGGGCAGGCGGTCGGGGACCGCCACCACCATCGCGTATCCGCCGGTGCCCAGCCCGAGGTCCAGGGCTCCGGTGTTGAGCAGCACCGTGTCGCCCACTTCGGGGGCTCCCACCAGGTCCGTGTAGGCCAGGGCGGTGCAGGTCACGGTCTGGTCCGGCCCGTCCCCGCCGACGGGCACGGCCACCGCGCACACGCGGACCCCGGGCCAGGAGGGGAGGATCTGAAGGACTTCACCGCGGCGCCACCGGATCATGCTGGGCACGGTACCGTCGGACCTGAACCGAAGGTGGGAGGACGCGCCCTCGCGGCCCCGCCCGGTCCACCACAGCGGGCAGAACAGCGGGCTAGAGGAGTGCGGACGATGTCGCGCAGGAAGACCGAACGGCAACTGAACCTGGTCATCTGCCTGTTGTCCACGCGGCGTCACCTGACCGCCCAGGAGATCAGGGCGACGGTGCAGGGGTATGCCGAGGCGGACACCGAGTCGGCGTTCAAGCGCATGTTCGAGCGGGACAAGCGGGAGCTGCGCGACAGCGGCATCCCCATCCAGGTCGGTACCGGGGACGCCGTCAGCGGGGAGGAGGGCTACCGGATCTCCCGCTCGGACTACGAGCTGCCCGAGATCGAGCTCCTGCCCGACGAGGCCGTCGTGCTGGGCCTGGCCGCCCGCGCCTGGCGCCACGCCTCCCTGGGCGAGGCCGCCGCCAACGCCCTGTTCAAGCTCCGCTCTGCCGGGGTTCCGGTGGACACCGAGGCGGCGCCCGGGCTGACCCCCGCCATGCGCACCGACGAACCCGCCTTCGGCCCCGTGTGGCAGGCGGTCCGCGACCGCCGTCCCATCTCCTTCGACTACCGCAAGCCCGGGGAGAGCACGGCCCAGCGGCGGGAGGTCGAGCCGTGGGGCATCGTCAACCTGCGCGGCCACTGGTACGTGGTCGGCCACGACCGGCTGCGTGACGCCCGACGGGTGTTCCGTCTCGGCCGGATGCGGGGCGGTGTCACCGTCGTGCGGACCGGACCCGACGTGGTCGTCCCCGAGGGGGTGGACCTGCGCTCGGTGGTCTCCCAGCAGAGCGCCGTGCCCGAGCGCACCGCGACCCTGCGGGTGCGTACCGAGGCCGCTCACGACCTGCGCCGCCTCGCGCTCCGCGTGGTCCCGGGGGAGCGGGACAGCACCGGTGACGGCTGGGACACGCTCACCCTGCCCTACACCAGCACCACGGGGTTGGTGCGCCAGGTGGCCTCGCACGGCTCGCGCGCGGTGGTGGTGGAGCCCGAGCAGGTCCGCGCGGCGATGGCCGACCACCTGGCCGGGGTGGTGGAGGGCTCAGCCGTGGCCGAGGAGGGCGACGCGACGATGGAACGGGAGGGCGTGGAGGCTCCGGCGCGCGGCCCCCGCTCCGCCGACCAGCTGCGCCGACTCCTCATGCTGGTCCCGTACGCGCTCGGGCGTGACGTGCGTGTGCCCGAGGTGGCCCGGCACTTCGGACTCAGCGAGAAGCAGGTGGTCTCCGATCTGAGCCTGCTGTGGATGTGCGGTCTGCCCGGGTACACCCCCGGTGACCTGATCGACGTCGACCTGGACGCGGCCCGCGAGACCGGCGAGATCATCATCGCCAACGCCGACACCCTGGCCCAGCCGTTGCGGCTGACCGCGGACGAGGCGGCCAGCCTGGTGGTGGGCCTGTCCCTGCTGGAGGCGCTGCCCGAGGCCCAGGGGATCGAGGGCGGGGCGCTCACCCGGGTGGGCGAGAAGCTGCGCACGGCCGCCGGTGCGGCCGTGAGCGACCTGGCCGACGCCGTGCAGGTACGGGTCGAGGTGGACGAGCAGGTGGCCCGGACCCAGCGGCGCTGCGCCGAGGCCCTCAACGGCGGCCAGCGTCTGCACCTGCGGTACCTGTCGGGCTACCTGGACCAGGTGACCGAGCGGGACGTCGATCCCATGGGGCTGGTGGTCCAGGACGGCCAGACCTTCCTGGAGGGCTACTGCCACCTGCGCGAGGCCGTGCGGCTGTTCCGTCTGGACCGGGTCCTGGAACTGACCCTTCTGCCCTTCGCCGCCCAGGTGCCCGAGGGCGTGGCCCGCCGCGACCTGTCCGCGGGGGTCCTCCAGCGCTCCGAGCGCGACGCCCTGGTGACGCTGGCGCTGGAGCCCTCCGCGCGCTGGGTGACCGAGGACTACGTCTGCGAGGCGGTGACCGAACTGCCCGGCGGCGAGGCCAGGGCGACCCTGCGTACCCCGGCCCCCGCCTGGGTGTCCCGGCTGGCGTTGTCCCTGGGACGGGAGGGGCGCGTGGTGTCTCCGTTGGCGCTGGCGAAGGATGTCAGGGCCGAGGCCGAGCGTGCCCTGGGGCACTACCGCGATGCTCGGAACCGCGTCGAATTGGTCGAGACCACTTCGTCTCCGGAGTGACGCGCACCTGTTCACCGGGGGGTGGGGTGTAGGTCATCGCGGACGGGATATGGTGAACCCGTGATCGCCTTCGCTGTCCTCTGCGTCGTGTTCTGCGCAGGAGTGCTCGTCGTCGGCGCCCTCGGTCTGAGGGTGCGCCGCGCGGCCTCGGTGCTGTCCGATGGGGTGGCACGGGCGGCGGGCGGGTACCAGGCGAGCAGCGCTGACCTGCGTGAGCGCGTCCGCCGTGGCGGTGCTGGGACATGACGGCCCCGCGGACGAACGCGCGTACCATCAGAGGCGCTTGGTCGCGCCCCACAGAGAGGTAGAACCATGGGACCGTTCAACGGACCTACCATCGCCATCCTGGTGATCCTGGCCATTCTGCTGTTCGGAGCCAAGAAGCTTCCGGACCTGGCCCGTTCCCTGGGGCGCAGCGCTCGTATCCTCAAGGCCGAGAGCAAGGGCCTGGTCGACGACGAGAACAACGAGTCCGAGGACCAGCAGGGTCAGCAGGCCCAGCAGCAGCCGCAGGGTCAGCAGGCGCAGCAGGCCCAGCAGAACCCCGCGCCGCAGCAGAACCAGCAGCCGCAGCAGGGCTACCCGCAGCTTCCCCCCGGCCAGCGCATCGTGAACGAGTCCGGTGAGCCGACCAACCAGACCTACAACAACTAGACCGTTCCGGTGGACCGGCGTGGTACCGGAGGGTGCCGCGCCGGTCGGCTGTCGTCAGCGGGGAGCGTCCGCGCTCGGAGCGGGCCCAAGGAGAAGAGAGTGACCGCAAGATGAGGTCCCGAGGCCGATCAGCCAACCCGGACGCCCGGATGCCGCTCATGGACCACCTGCGCGAGCTGCGCAACAGGCTGGCCAAGGTCCTGCTCATCCTGTGTCTGGGAGCCGTGGTCGGCTTCGTCTTCTACGACCGGATCTGGGACTTCCTCACCCAGCCCTACTGCTCGCTGCCCGCGTCCCAGGTGGTCGACGGCGGCGGCTGCTCGCTGATCGTCACCGGACCCTTCGACGCCTTCTTCGTCGCCTTCAAGGTCTGGATCTTCGTCGGGGCTCTGGTCACGGCCCCGCTCTGGCTCTACCAGCTGTGGGCCTTCGTGGCCCCGGCACTGCACAGCGGTGAGAAGAAGTACGCCTACATCTTCGCCCCGCTGGCCGGGATCCTCTTCGTCGCCGGCGCGGCCCTGGCCTACTCGATCACCGCGCTCGCGCTCCAGATGCTCTTCGGGTTCCTGCCCGACGACGCGGACCCGTACCTGACCATCGGTGAGTACCTCAGTTACATGCTCATCATGATGAGCATGTTCGGTCTGGGCTTCGTCATGCCGCTGCTGGTGGTCCTGCTCAACATCGTCGGCATCCTGACCCACGAGACCATCGCCAAGTGGCGCCGGGTCATCATCTTCTCCGCCTTCCTGATCGCCGCCATCATCACCCCGGCCGAGCCGATCTCCATGCTCGCGCTGGCGGTTCCCCTCGTGATCCTCTTCGAGATCGCCGAGGTGTTCTGCTTCTTCAACGACCGCCGCAAGAAGCGTCGCGATCCCACCAGTGAGCTGGACGACGACCAGATATCCGAGCTCGACGACCAGCCCTCGGAACTGGACTACACGCCCGCCCCGCTGGGCGAGACCGACTCCGACGGCGGCTCCGGCAAGCGCTCCTGAGCCGTCGCGTGACGCGCTAGGGTTCGGCTGGGGAGGCCCCGGACGTCCGGGCCGTGCACCGCCGTCCGCCCCCTCCCACCGCTGGGACACCAAGGAGCCCCCTCCCGAGCGGGCTCCCGGACTAGGAAGTGCTGATGAGCGAGCAGACAGAGGCCAAGAGGGACCTGCCGCCCGAGGCCATGGGCAACGAGAAGTGGCACGACACCACGCACGCGGTGTGGTTGCGTTCCTCGCTGTCCAAGGAGGAGTCCGAGGCGGTCGTGGAGGTCGCCGAGTTCGAGGACGGCTTCCGCGCGGTGCGCGACGGCAAGTCCCCGGAGAAGGGCACCCTGTTCTTCACCCCCGCCGAATGGGAGGCCTTCGTCCTGGGCGCCCGTGACGGTGAGTTCGACATCCCGGAGGAGTACCTCACCGAGGAGGAGGCCGCGATCCAGCGCGGCGAGACCGAGGTCGAGGCGACCTGGGTTCCCTCCCCGCTGAACACGCCGGAGGCGATGGAGGAGTACCATCGCCGCCAACGTGAGGAATCCGAGCGGGAGTCCACGACCGAGGACGACTGATCGGACCACCCGCACCCGGGCGCGCGGGTGTACGGGCTCCTCACCTGACCCCGTACACCCTTTCGTTCCCCTTTGTGGGTAGGTAAGGACCGGCATATGTCCCCTCATGTCGCCCTTCTGGTCAACCCGGCCTCCGGCCGTCGCCGCGCCGCGATCATCGCCGTGCGGCTGAAGGAGGCCCTGCGCGCCCAGGGCGCGCGCGTGCACGTCTACACGGGCCGATCGGCCGCCGACAGCCGCAGGCTGGCCAGGTTGGCCGCCGCGGACCGCCCGGACGCTCTGGTCGCGGTGGGCGGCGACGGCCTGGTACACCAGGTTCTTCAGGGAGTGGTCGGCACCGGGGTGCCCCTCGCGGTGATCCCGGCTGGCAGCGGCAACGACGTGGCCCGGGCCTTCGGGGCCCCCGAGGGGTCGGCCGACCAGATCGCGGAGGCGATCCTGGCCGGGCGCACCCGGGCCAGCGACGTGATCCGCCTGACCACCGCCGACGGCCGTCAGCGTTACTACATGAGCGTTCTGGCCTGCGGCTTCGACGCCCGGGTCAACGAGCGGGTGAACAACTTCCGGTTCGGGATGGGCCGGTTCGGCTACCTCGTCGGGCTCGCGGCCGAGCTCCGCTCCTTCAAGGCCATCGACTTCGAGATCGAGGTGGACGACGAACGGATCCGTGAACCCGGCATGCTCGTGGCGGTCGGCAACACCAGCGCCTACGGTGGCGGCATGCACGTGTGCGCCGAGGCCGTCCCCGACGACGGGCTGCTCGACGTGGTCTTCGTGAGGAAGGGACCGCTCGGCCGGTTCCTGCGCCTCTTCCCGCGGGTCTTCGCCGGAACCCACCTGGGCCTGGACGAGGTGGTGTTCAGGCGGGGACGCGTCGTCACCATCCGGGGAGAGGCCGGGACCGCCTACGCGGACGGCGAGCCCACGGGCATTCCGACGCTGGTGTGCGAGGTGGTGCCGAAGTCGGTCGAGATGCTGGAGCTGACCTCATAGGCTGGGAATCCTATGAGTAGTCACTCCGAGCGTTACGCCGCCTTCCGCCGGCGCCAGAACGCCTCCAGCGCCGCGATCGAGGCCTTCCAGGGGCTCTACGGGTTCGAGTTCGACCCCTTCCAGATCAGGGCCTGCAAGGCCCTGGAGGGCGGACACGGGGTGCTGGTCGCCGCGCCGACCGGCTCCGGCAAGACCGTGGTCGGTGAGTTCGCCGTGCACCAGGCCCTCAACGAGGGCACCAAGTGCTTCTACACGACGCCGATCAAGGCCCTGTCGAACCAGAAGTACAACGACCTGGTCCGGCGCTACGGCGCCGACCAGGTCGGCCTGCTCACCGGTGACAACAGCGTCAACGGTGAGGCGCCCGTGGTCGTCATGACCACCGAGGTGCTGCGCAACATGCTGTACGAGGGGTCGTCCACCCTCGGCGGGCTGGCCTACGTGGTCATGGACGAGGTGCACTACCTCGCGGACCGCTTCCGGGGCGCGGTGTGGGAGGAGGTGATCATCCACCTCCCCGAGTCGGTGCGGATGGTCGCCCTCTCCGCGACCGTCAGCAACGCCGAGGAGTTCGGTGAGTGGCTCCAGCAGGTGCGCGGCGACACCACGGTGATCGTCGACGAGAAGCGCCCCGTCCCGCTGTGGCAGCACGTGATGGTGGGCAGGCGCATCCACGACCTGTTCGTCGACGAACGGCCGGAGGAGACCGGCGGTGGGGACGGCACCGAGGACGGTGACGAGGGCGGCGGCCGGAGCAGGCGCAAACGGGAACGACGCCGCGCCCAGCACCAGCGCCCACGCGAGATCCAGGTGGGCGGGCGCAAGCTGCTCATCAACCCCTACCTGACCCGCACGGCGGAGGACGACTCCCGCACCACCCAGCTGGCCAACCGGCGGCGCCACCCGCAGACCCGGGCCCGGGGCAACGTGCGTCCGCGCACCCGCTTCGCCCCGCCCTCGCGGCCGATGATCATCGAGGAACTGGACGCCGAGGGCCTGCTCCCGGCGATCACCTTCATCTTCAGCCGCGCCGGATGCGACGACGCCGTCCGCCAGTGCGTGGCCTCCGGACTGGTGCTCACCACCCCGGACGAGGCCGCCCACATCCGGGAGTACGCGGAGTCGCGCTGCGCGGACATCCCGCGCGCGGACCTGACCGTGCTCGGCTTCGACTCCTGGCTGCGCGCCCTGGAGGCGGGCATCTCCGCGCACCACGCGGGGATGCTCCCCACCTTCAAGGAGATCGTCGAGCACCTGTTCTCGAAGGGGCTGATCCGGGCGGTCTTCGCCACGGAGACGCTGGCCCTGGGCATCAACATGCCCGCGCGCACGGTGGTGATCGAGAAGCTCGACAAGTGGAACGGCGAGACCCACGCCTCGCTCACCCCCGGTGAGTACACGCAGCTCACCGGACGTGCGGGCAGGCGCGGAATCGACGTGGAGGGGCACGCGGTCGTCGTGTGGCAGGCCGGGACCGACCCCGAGTCGGTGGCCAGCCTGGCGGGCACCCGCACCTATCCCCTCAACTCCAGCTTCCAACCCTCGTACAACATGGCGGTGAACCTGGTCGGCCAGGTCGGCCGTCAGCGCAGCCGGAACATGCTGGAGGCGTCCTTCGCCCAGTTCCAGGCCGACCGCGCCGTGGTGGGACTGGTCAAGCAGCTGCGCAAGCACGAGGAGGCCCTGGAGGGCTACGCCAGCGCCGCCGAGTGCCACCTCGGGGACTTCATGGAGTACGCCCGTCTGCGGCGGGCCCTGAGCGACCGCGAGTCCCTGCTGGCCAGGAACCGTTCGTCCCAGCGCCGGGACGAGGCGCTGGAGAGCCTGGAGCGGCTGCGCCCGGGCGACATCATCCGGATCCCGGCGGGGCGCTACTCGGGCCACGCGGTGGTCCTGGACCCGGGCCTGCGGCACGACCTGCCCGCACCGCTGGTCCTCACCGTCGACAAGCAGGTCAAGCGGGTCAACTCCAGCGACTTCCCGGTGCCGGTGCACCCCTCGGGGCGCATGCGCATCCCCAAGTCGTTCTCCGCGCGCTCACCGCGCTCGCGCCAGGACCTGGCCTCGACCCTGCGCAACAAGCTCAAGGAGCGGGGCACCGACCCGTCCTTCGAGCGGGGCAGGGGACGGGGGGCCCAGGAGGACCCCGAGGTCCAGCGGCTGCGCGCCGAGCTCAGGGAGCACCCGTGCCACGGTTGCTCCGACCGCGAGGACCACGCCCGCTGGGCCGAGCGGTACTTCCGACTCCAGAAGGAGACGGACGCCCTGCGCCGCCGTGTGGAGGGCCGCTCGCACGTCATCTCCCGGACCTTCGACCGGGTGTGCGGCGTGCTGGAGGACCTGGAGTACCTCTCCGGCGACGACGTCTCCGAGGACGGCGGCAAGCTGGCGAAGATCTACTCCGAGCTCGACCTGCTGGTGGCCGAGTGCCTGCGCCGGGGCGTGTGGGAGGACCTGAACCCGGTCGAGCTGGCCGCCTGCGCCGCGGCGCTGGTCTACGAGGCACGCCGCAACGACGACGCCTACCCGAGGCTGCCCGAGGGCAGGGTGGAGGAGGCGCTGGCCGAGATGACGCGGCTGTGGGGCGAGCTCAACGAGGTGGAGGCGCGCCACCGTGTGTCGTTCCTGCGCCAGCCCGACCTCGGCTTCGTCTGGACCGCGCACCGCTGGGCGCGCGGCGACCGGCTCGACGCGATCCTGCGCCAGTCCGACATGACCGCGGGCGACTTCGTGCGCACCGCGAAGATGCTCGTGGACATGCTCAGCCAGATCGCCGGGGCCGCCGCCGACCCGCATGTGCGCGGCAAGGCCCGCAAGGCGGCCGACCTCGTCCGGCGCGGAGTGGTGGCCTACTCCTCCTTCAACTAGCGTGAGGGCGCCCCGGTGGTCGAACCGGTTCAGCCGGGGCGCCATCATGGGATACGCACGGGACCCCTCCGGGGGCCTGTAGTCCGCGACACATCCTGAATCGAGGCTTCGTCCATGCTGCGCACCCTCATGAACGGCAAGATCCACCGCGCGACGGTCACCCAGGCCGACCTGCACTACGTGGGATCGGTCACGATCGACGCCGACCTGATGGACGCCGCCGACATCGTCGACGGCGAGCAGGTCCACATCGTCGACATCGACAACGGCGCCCGCCTGGTCACCTACGCCCTGGTCGGTGAGCGGGGAAGCGGGGTCATCGGGATCAACGGCGCCGCCGCGCGCCTGGTGAGCCCCGGTGACCTGGTCATCATCATCGGTTACGCCCAGGTGGACGAGCGGGAGCGGGCCGACCACGTCCAGCACGTCGTGCACGTGGACGCGGAGAACCGCGTCGTCGCGCTCGGCAACGACCCGGCCGAGCCGGTCCCGGGCAGTGACCTCGTCGCCGGTCGCTGACCGGCCCGCACCACGCGCGACGCCCGTGCCCGTGGCACGGGCGTCGCATGGTCGGAAACCCCCTGAATTGGCCGGTTCCGGCCTGATCGGACATCCGGGTCCCGGGTATGTCCACAGGCGCCATGGACGAACGCGACGAGGAGCGGCGCCGGGTCGCCGAACACATCGAGTGGCAGAAGCAGGGCGCCTGGGTCGTCCTGTGGGGCCCCTACACCCGGCGGTTCTGGGCGTTCGCCCGTTGGCCGGTCATCCCCGTCGGCGGGGTGGTGGTCCACGCCGACGACCCCGACCTGCTCTACGCGGAGATGCGCTACGTCGAGCGTGAGCACGACTTCCTGCGGTGGCGCTACGGGCGGGGCTGAGGGATCGGACCCGGCCTGGTCCGCGCCGGAGCGGAGGACTACGATTCATCCGTTGGCCGGACGAATCGGAGTATCAGCCTCGTGTCCACACGAACTCACAGGTACGGGGACCCCCTCTCGACGGCGGCCCGGACCCGCCTGCAACGGCGTACCGTCCTCGTCCTCATGCTGGCCCAGGTCGTCGGCAGCCTCGGTATGGGAGCCATGCTCGCGGTGGGCGCGCTCATCGCCCTCGAACTGAGCGGTTCGGACGCGTGGTCGGGGATGGCCACCACCATGATCACCCTGGGCGCCGCCGTCTTCGCTCTGCCCCTGGCCTCGTTGGCGGCCCGGAGCGGTCGTCGGCCCGGTCTGTCCCTGGGCTGGTTCTTCGGCGCTCTGGGCGGTGCCGTGGTCGTCGCCGCCACGCTCCTCGACCTCTTCGCGCTCCTCCTGGTCGGCATGCTCCTGGTCGGCGCGGGGACCGCCACGAACCTCCAGGCCCGGCACGCCGCCGCGGACCTGGCCACCGAACGCAGCCGGGGCCGTGACCTGTCCGTCGTGGTGTGGGCGACCACCGCCGGTTCGGTGGTGGGCCCCAACCTCATCGGTCCGACCGGGGGCCTGGCCGTCCTGCTCGGCCTGCCCGACCTGCTGGGCCCGGTCCTGCTCACCACGGCCGGTTTCCTCGGCGGCGGAGTGCTGATCGCGGTCCTGCTGCGCCCCGACCCGCTGCTGACCGCGACCGCTGAGGCCGCCCGGATCGACGCCGACCAGGGGCGGGTGCCGAGGGGTCGGGTCGGGCTGGTGGACGCGCTGCGGGCGATCGGCCGCACCCCGGCGGCGCTGCTCGCCGTGGTGGGGGTCGTCGCCAGCCACACCACGATGGTCTCGGTCATGACGATGACACCGGTCCACCTGACGCACCACGGAGCCGAGCTCACTGTCATCGGGCTGACCATCTCCCTGCACATCGCGGGGATGTACGGGCTCTCGCCGCTGGTGGGATGGCTGGCGGATCGCTGGGGACGCACGCCCGTGCTTCTCACCGGGCAGGTGATCCTGTTGGTGGCCGCGGCCGTCGCCGGAACCGCGGGGCACAGTGAGGCGCTGGTGACCACCGGGCTGGTGCTGCTCGGCCTCGGCTGGTCCTTCGGCCTGGTCTCGGCCAGTGCGCTGCTGGCCGAGTCTCTCCCCGCCGAGGTCCGCCCCCGAGCGCAGGGGTTCAGCGACCTGGCGATGAACCTGGGCGCCGCCGCGGCGGCCGCCTCGTCCGGCGTGGTCCTGGCGACGGTGGGCTTCGGCGGCCTGAACCTGTTCGCCGCCCTGTTCACCGTCCCGGTGTTCGTTCTCGCCCTCCGAGCACGGGGCAATCACATCCCGACCTTTACCGGAAACGCCCGCTGATCTCCGCTCCGCCCCTCCTGGGCGCGGTTACGGTGCGGTTCTGAGGTGCCCGCCGCGCTCGGTGGGACGTGCCGCTGGACGAAGGGGTGTTCTGGGTGAGTGATCGGGAGCCCGAGGAGGGGGCCGGTGAGCGGCCGGACCAGGATCCGGTCAACCACCACCCGCCGGAGGAGTGGCGGCCGGGGGATCCCGGTGATCCGATCGAGGGCGGCCCGCAGCCGCCGGGGGAGCCCCGGCACGAGCCCCCGCCGGGAGCGGCACCCCCGCACGGCACGCCCCCCTGGGGGCAGCCGCCCCATGCCCCTCCCGGGGGCCCGTACCCTGGCGGGGCGCTCCACGGAGGGCCGCCGCCCGGTGGTGTGCCTCCGGGAGGCCAGCCTCCGGACGGTCCTCCCGGGGACGCGTGGTCGGGAGGCCAGCCCTCGTGGCAGCGGCCTCCCGGCGGGCAGCCCTCGTGGCAGCAGCCCCCCGGTGGTCCACAGGGACCGCAGACGGGTGGGGGACCCTCCTTCGGCCCGCCGCCGGGCCAGCCGGGCCCCTACGGGGGCGGCCCCGGACAGCCGGATCCGGGTGAGTACTCCCAGGGGCCCAGCGGACCGGGCAGCGCGGGCTACGAGCACGCGGGTTACGCCCCCGGATACGGCGGCTACCCGAGCGAGCCGGTCAACTACGGAGCCCAGGGCGGCTACGGCCACCCGGGCGGGTACGGCCCCCCGGGGGCGGGCGGCTACGGCCCTCCGCCGTCGAAGCCGACCCCGTGGGGCAAGATCATCGGGATCGGCTGCGGCGTCCTGCTCCTGCTGCTCCTGGCCCTGGGCGGCTGCGCGGCGGTGGCGCTGGTCCTCGCGGACCGCAACGCCTCCAGCGGCGGCGAACCGGGCCTCGAACAGACCGAGGAGGCACCGGGCGAGGACGTCCCCTCAGAGGCGGAACTGACCGCTACGGCGACCGAGTTCGAGCCGAGCTCCCTCTACGTCGAGGGCGAGTTCACCAGCGTCGAGGTGACCGTCACCAACACCGGCGCGGACGCCCTGGACGTCAACCCGCTCTACTTCGTCGTGGTGGACACCGAGGGGGAGGAGCACAGTCCGGGCGACGCGATCGCTATGGACGCCAACGAACTCGGCGTCCAGACCCTGGACCCCGGGCAGACCGCCGACGGCGCCATCACCGTCCCCGGCGAGATCGAGGCGGAGCGGGTGCTCTTCGAGCCCTACTTCACCGGCCCGGTCGAGGTCCCGGTGACCTGAGCGGAGCCCGGGGGAGAGGTCCTGTCAGGGGGCGAGCGCGGGGTCGCGCAGCCACTCCGACAGGGCCTCCTGGCGTTCACTGTCGCACTTGAGCGGGCAGGTGGTGCAGAAGCCGTGCTCGGGGTCGCCCTTGTAGTCGAAGCAGCAGGTGCCCCGGACCGCCCAGGTGCCCCGGGGGTGGTCGGGGGCGAACGGGAACAGGCGTGGCCGTCTGCGGGTCACGGCGCCCGCCTCGACCACCGCGTCACCGAGCCGGGTGGCCAGTTCCCAGGCCTGCTCGGCGTCCCGGCCCAGGTAGCGGGCCGGGTTGAGCATGTAGAAGTGCAGGGTGTCCAGGACCCAGCCCCACAGGGTGCGCTTGCCCGCGCGTGAGTGCGCGTGCAGGGCCGCGACCAGCGGCTCGACGGTGGCGAACAACGCCTCCGCGACGAGTCGCAGCTGCTCGACCTCGTCGCGGGCGACCACGGTGTCGGGGTGGTCGGCGGCGGGGTCGTCGGGCAGGACCGCGGTGCGTGGGGCGGCCACGGTGGGTGTGTCGAACCTGCTCCGGGCGGTGTCCCAGGGCAGGTACAGGGTGTCGGGGGTGAGCAGGGGGCCGCGTCCGGTGAGGTACAGGCAGGCGGATACCAGGAACACGGGCTCGCGCAGGGTGACCCGCAGGAAGTTGGTGGCGGCGGGGAGCCGGTGGCCGGGTCCGTGCTCGGTCCGGAGCTTGTCGAACAGGACGGGGAGCCAGTCGTGACGGGTCATCGAGGTGACGCTGTGGAACTGGACGCCGTCCACCGGTCGGCCGTGGAGCCGGTCGGCGTCGGTGAGCTCGGGCAGGGGCGCGAACTTCAGCCGCGCGCTGACGCCCCGGAAGGCGTCGAGCGGATCTGGAGTCACCTGGCAACCCTTCGTCGCGATGCGGAACGGACTGGTCCGGGGCGTGAGACGTCGGCGACCGGACGGGTCGTGTTCACGTGCGCCTAGTAAGTGAGGCTACCCTAACCATCCCGACCGTGGCAATGCGTCGGCCTGGACGTTTGCCGAATCCTGGGACCCTCGTGTCCTGGGGGAAGGGTGTGCCGTGCGGGTCCGTCGGACGTGCTCCGACGGACCCGCGTGGTCAGTGGTTCAGGGCACGGAAGCGGCGCAGCGACAGCGGGACGCACACGGCCACCAGGACCGTGGGCACGACCAGGGCCAGGAGCTGCGCGTTCTGCGCGGGCCAGGTGTCCGAGGGCAGTACCTCGTTGCCGAACAGTTCGCGAGTGGCGCTGACCACGGCCGAGAGCGGGTTCCACTCGGCGATCGGGGCCAGCCACGACGGCATCGCGGTGGAGGGCAGGAAGCTCGTGGACAGCATGGTGAGCGGGAACGCGAGCGGGTAGACCAGCATGCTCGCCGTGTCGGGGTTGGCCGCGTACAGGCCGATCAGGACCCCGAGCCACACCAGGGCGAACCGGAAGAGCAGGAGGAGTCCCACGGCGGCCAGCGCGCCGCCGACGCCGTCCTCGAAGCGCCAGCCGATCAGGGCGCCGCAGCCGAGCAGGAGGATGATCTCCAGCGCGGCGCGCACCATGTCGGTGAGCGTGCGCGCGCCCAGGATCGCCATCGGGGCCATGGGCATGGACCGGAACCGGCTCATGACGTCGCGCGCGGTGTCGCGCGCGATCCCGGCGGAGGTCCCGGCGACGCCGTACAGCATGACCATGGCCAGCATGGCGGGCACCAGGAACGTGCGGTAGTCCTCGGCCCCCGTCCCGGACATGACGTCACCGAACACGTACCCGAACAGCAGGACCATCAGCAGCGGCATGCTGATCGCGAGCGCCAGCTCGAAGGGGTCGCGCACCATGTGGCGCAGGTTGCGCTGGCTGAGGACCAGGACCTCGGTCCAGGCCCCGCCCCGGCGAAGGCGGGCCGGACCGGACGCGGTCGACGTGCCCCGGGCCTGCGGGGAGGTGGTGGTCATCGGGCGGCCTCCTCAGCGGTGGTCCCGGTTCCGGTCAGGCCCAGGAAGACCTCGTCGAGGCTGGGACGGCGCACCCCGAGGTCGGTGATCCTCAGTCCGGATCCGTCCAGGGCGCGCACGGCGCCGGTCAGCGCGGCCATCCGGTCCTCGGCCGGTACGCTGACCCGCCGTTCGGCGGAGTGCACGCGGGCGGGGGCGGTCAGGGCCGCGCCGAGCAGGTCGGCCACGGCGGACAGGTCCGCCGGATCGTGCACGAGCACGTCCAGGCGGTCACCGCCCACCTGGGACTTCAGTGTGTCCGGCGTGCCCTCCGCGATCACCCGGCCGTGGTCGATGACCGCGACGCGGTCGGCCAGCTGGTCGGCCTCCTCCAGGTACTGCGTGGTGAGCAGCACGGTGGCGCCGCCGCCGACGAGGTCGCGGACGGCCTCCCACACCTGGATGCGGCTGCGCGGGTCCAGCCCGGTGGTGGGTTCGTCGAGGAACAGGACCCGGGGTTCCTGGATGAGGCTGACGGCCAGGTCGAGGCGGCGGCGCATCCCGCCCGAGTAGCCGCTGGCGGGCCGGTCGGCGGCGTCGACGAGGTCGAACCGCTCCAGGAGCTCCCGGGCGCGCTCGCGGGCGCCGCTCCGGTCGAACCCGTAGAGGCGGGAGAACATCACGAGGTTCTCGCGAGCGGTCAGGATCTCGTCGACGGAGGCGTACTGGCCGGTCAGGCCGATGACGGAGCGGACCAGCTCCGGTTCGGTGAGCACGTCGTGGCCGCCGACGGCGGCGGTGCCGGAGTCCGGTCGCAGGAGGGTGGACAGGACGCGCACGGCGGTGGTCTTGCCCGCCCCGTTGGGGCCGAGGAGACCGAGAACGGTGCCGGGGGCGACGGTGAGGTCGAGCCCGTCCAGGGCCCGGGTGGCGCCGTAGCGCTTGTGGAGCCCCCTGGCCCTGACGGCCGGGGGCGACGACGGTTCCATGACTGTGTGCCTCATAAACTGTGTATCAGATAAACGTGTATGTTTAAGTCATACACAGTTCTAGGATGGGTGTCAACGGGACGGGGGCGCGGCGGCTCCCGTGCGGGCGGTACCGACGACTGGTGGGGTATGACGAGCGAAGAACGGACGACGACGGGGACCACCCGGGAGATCGACCTCCTGTGGGGACTGCGGGAGACACCCAGACGCGGTCCCAAGCCCCGGCTGAGCCGGACGGCGGTCGTGGACGCCGCCGTGGAGGTGGCGGACGCCGAGGGGCTGGAGGCCGTCTCCATGCAGCGCGTGGCCCGGGAGCTCGGGTACACGACCATGTCGCTCTACCGGCACGTGGACAGCAAGGAGGACCTGATCCTCCTGATGCTGGACGCCGCCATGACCGATCGCCCCGCCGGTCCCCGGGAGGACGGCGACTGGCGCGCCGGGGTCGAGGAGTGGTGCCACGGCGCGCTCGCCCAGTACCGCAGACACCCCTGGGCCGCCTACGTCCCGCAGTCCGGCCCGCCGAGCGGCCCCCACGGCCTGCGCTGGATGGAGGCCGGGCTCCGCGAGGTCTCCGCCTCGGGGCTCGACGCTCCCGAGTCGCTCCAGATCCTGCTGCTGCTCACCTACTCCCTCAGGGACCTGTTCCGGATGGAACAGGACCTGACGCGTGCGGCCCGGGAGCGCGGCGTGCCCATGGAGGAGGGCGAGAACGCGTGGGTCCGGGGGCTGCGCCGGGTGATGGACCCGGAGGAGTTCCCGACCATCCTCTGGACCCTGGACCAGGGCACCTTCACCGCGGACCCGCCCGGCTACGCCGAGGACCAGGGGCCGCTGGGCGGCCTCGACTTCGCCGTCCAGCGCATCCTCGACGGAGTCGAGGCCTACGTGCGCTCCGGTCGGAAGGGCGGGGCGGAGCACCCGGCACCGGGGCGGTCCTGACGAGCCGACGGGTGCGGGACGGACCAGTCCCGCCCACTCAGCGCACCAGCACCAGGTGGTGGCGGGCCAGCGCCGCCACCACCCGCGCGCACGTCGGCGCGTCCACGCCCGCGCGTTCCGCCAGCACCGCGACGGACAGCTCCCGGTGTTCGGCCAGCGTCTCCAGCACCGGCTCCGCCACGACGGGGAGCCGGTAGCGTTTCCCGGCGACGGTGACCACCGTCCGGGCGTCCCCGCCCTCGCCCTCCCGCACCACGGGGGGCGGCAGGATCGGGACGAACTCCACCCGGGCGTGCTCCGGGGGCACCCCGTCCTCCACCGGCCAGGGCAGGGAGAACGACGTGCGCCGGGGGAAGCGCGCGTCCCGCTCGGCCAGGAAGGTGTCCAGATCCAGGCGCTCGGCCAGCTCCGTGATCCGTTCGACCAGTTCGTGCCGGTGCTTGCGGCGCGAGTCGGGGTCGGCGAACCGGGGCAGGTCCCGACGGAACGTCTCCTCCTCGAACAGTCCGCGCACCAGGGCGTCCGCCCAGTCCACTCCCGTCGCGCGCGTGAAACCGAAGGTGAGGTGCATGCTCACCTCGCCGGTGCCGGTCACCGTGTGCCACCAGCCGCGCGGCACGTGGATCACCTGACCGGGGCGCAGCACGCCCTCCCACACCAGGTGCAGCTCGCCGTCCGCGTCCCGGGGCGGGGTGTGCGCGTGGTCGGTGTCGTTGCGCATCGGGTAGGGGCGCGAACCCGGACCGTGCACCTGCCAGTGCTTCGTCCCCTCCACCTGCACGATCACCGTGTCGTGGTCGTCCCAGTGGGTGTCGAAGCCCCGGGACTCACCCCAGATCAGGTACAGGTTGGCCTGCGCGCGCTCCCGGGTCAGCCGCATGAGGTCGTCGGCGGCCGCACCGATCGGCGGGTGCATCCGGTCGATGCCGTCCAGCACCAGGCTCGCCCCGGCGCGCAGCTCCCGGTACAGCGACTCGGGGCGCACGATCCGGCGTTCGGTCCGGGAGACCCGGGCCTGGTCCGTGTAGCGGTCGGGCGGCACCGGCGAGCCGTCCTTGTGCAGGCGCAGCCGGGGCGGCTCCGGGGCACTCTCGGCCAACAGCCCGTTGAGGTCGTCGAAGGTCAGGAGCGAACGCACGGCGTCCGCGCCCAGGTCGGCGAAGACGAACTCCTCCGACAGTCGGGTGGTGAGTGCGTCGCGGCCCACGACGTCGCACAGGGTTCGGGTGAACAGGCTGCCGGGATCGGTCACGGCTGTCCCCTTTCCGGGAGGGTCGGACGTTGCGGTTCTGCGGGCGCGCGGATCGTGGTGGCGGGGGCCCGCCCGGCCCGAGCCGTGGCGGCGCGGGCCGGGCGGGCACGGATCAGATGAAGTCCGAACTGGAGTCGGTGCCGTCGTTGTCGCCGCCCGCGGTGGTGTCGCGGGAGGTCACCTCCGCCAGATCCTCGACCTCAACCTCGATGGGGTCCATACCGCACCTCGCTTTCTGTGTGCCGTCGATCCTCTTGGTCAGGGCCGAACCGGGTGCCGTCAGCGCCCGGTGAGCCCCGTTCGGTGGGCCGCGAACGCGTGTGCGTCGGCGGCGAGTCCCACGGCCCTGCTCACCGCGCGCGGGCCGTGCCCGACGTCGCGTTCGTAGCGCAGCAGCGCGGCCGGACCGTCGCCCCGCCCTCCCGCCGCCTCCAGCAGCGCCGCGCACATCTTGCGCGGGTGGGCGGCGTCGGTCCGGGTGTCGCCGTCGAACCCGGTGAGCAGGACGCTGGGATGTCGTAGCCCCGGTGTGCGCAGGGCGGTGTCCAACGCGCGGTGGTAGGGGGAGTACGAGACCAGCGCGGCGAAGTCGTCGGGGTCGGACACGGTGCCGAACTCCCGAGTCCACATGCGCCCGAGCCCCAGCCGCTCGAACCGCACCATGTCCGCCAGCGGGGCCGAGGCGATCACCGCCGAGCACAGGTCCGGGCGGGAGGTGGCGGCCGCCAGCACGAGCAGCCCCCCGGCCGAGCCGCCCGACAGGCACAGTTCGGCGCGCGTGCACCACCCCGAGGACACCAGGGTGTCGGCGGCGGCGATCAGGTCGCGCACCGCCCGCGTCTTGTGCCGGCCCGAACCCTCCAGGTGCCACCGGCGTCCGGCGTCGCCCCCGCCCCTGACGTGGGCCACCGCGTAGCGTCCGCCGGAGAGCAGCCAGGCGAGCACGGTCGCGCTGAACCCGAACTGGCGCGGGCGTCCGAAACCCCCGTAGGCGTGCAGGAGGGTCGGGCCCGACCCGGAGCCACCGGAGGCGTCGAAGACCGTGACCGGCACCCGGGTCCCGTCGAAGGACCGGCACCACTCCACGGTGCGGACCACGGAGGGGACGGCCCCGGCGGTCCCGGGCCGCGCGCCGGTGCGCTCCCCGGGGCGCTCGGAGGAGGGCCAGGACGCGGGTGTCCGGTGCCCGGGCGCCAGCCGCAGGACCCTCTGCTGGGTGGCCACGTCCGCGTAGCCGAGGAACACCGTGCCGTCCGGTACGGCCACCGGCCCGGAGGCCATGCCCTCACCCGGCAGCTCGACGGTGTGGGAGCGGGCGCCGGTGGCGGCGTCGTGCACGGCGGCCTCGCTGATGCCCAGGCGGGTGCGGACCACCAACAGCGCCGTGCCCCCGGCCGAGCGGTGCGGGCAGAAGGCGTCCAGCGTCGCGCCGGGGTCCTCGGGGACCACCTCCCGCCAGTGCTCGGGGGAGAGCAAGCCGTCGGGGGCTCCGGGCTCCACCGCGCACACGCGGCGGCGGGGCGCGTCCAGCGTGGTGCGCAGGTACAGCAGACCGTCCGGCCCCGCCCGTACCTCGGTCTCGGCCTCGTGGTCCACCTGGAGCGGCCGGAAGTCCGGCTGTTCGGGCGGACGCGCGGTCAGGTCGGCCAGCCACAGGTCGGTACGGTGCCCGGTGCCGTGGCTCTCGGTGACCAGCAGCCAGCGGTCGTCCAGGACCCGCACGCCCGGTACCGTCCCCGGCCCCGTGCAGGGGTGCACGAGTGTCTCGGCGCCGTCCACGACCCGGCGCAGCCACACTCCGCGCACCCCCCGGACACCGTCGCGGCGCACGTAGTAGAAGGAGGCGGGCCGCTCTCCGGGCAGCCAGGCCACGTGTGAGTACCGCACACCGGACACGGTCGGGCCGACCCGTGCTCCGGTGTCGGTCCGGACCACGCGCAGGCCACCGCGTTCCACCCCGCCCGACGAGGTCTGGAGGGCGACCAGGCGGCCGTCCGGGCTCGGTTCCCAGGAGTCCAGGGTGGTGCGGCCGGTGGGGTCGTCCGCGCAGGGGTCGTGGACGGTCAGAGGACCCGGGGCCGGAGCCGTGGTGTCGGTTCCCCCGGGGTCCCGGGGCCACACCACGAGACACGGGTGCTCGCTCCCTGCACGGCGGACCGTGCAGAACAGCGCGCCGGAGCGGTGGACCGGCGGCGACCACAGATCGGTGGCGACCAGCGCCCGGATGCGTTCGGCCAGCTGGTCGCGCAGGGGCCAGGTGGCCGCCTCCCGCTCGAAGTCCCGACCGCGCTCGGCCAACCAGCGGAGGGTCGCGGGGGAGTCGGAGGTCTCCAGCCAGCGGTAGGGGTCGGGGACGGGGTGGCCGTGCAGGGTGTCGACGACGGACACGGGGTCGGCGGCCGGGGCGGTTCCTGGGCGGTTGCGCACCATCACATGGTTCAAGCGGCCCGACACGACGGTCAAGGAAGAGATACCTGGCCCCGTGGGACGCGACTGTGTCGGTGAAGGAAGGTTTGTGAGTGGTGCCAGCCACGACCGCCGCCCGTGCGCACCGTCCCCCGCGTGCTCGTCGCGGTCGGGGGACGAGGAAGGGCGGCGTCCCTGGGGAGGAGGACGCCGCCCGTGTGGTCAGCCCGGGGAGGTGTGGACCGGGCCGGGGGATCAGACGTTGTCGGGGTGGCCGATCGCCAGGCCGCTCTCCTGGTCGAAGAAGTGCAGCTGGCTGACGTCCACGGCCAGGCTGATGGTGCTGCCCGGACGCACGCCGCTGCGCGGGCTGACCCGGGCGGTGAACTGGGAGCGGTTGTCGCCCAGCGGCAGGGCGGCCTCGGCGCTCTCCTCGTCGTCTCCGGCGGCGTCCTTGGCCAGGGCGGCCGCGTCCTCGTGGCGCACGGGCGGGGCGTCGATACCGAAGATCACGTTGATCTCGGTGCCCAGCTCCTCGGTCACGTCGGCGGTGACCTCGATGCGCGGGTCACCGTTGCCGTCGAGCTCGGCGTCGCTGAAGTCCGAGGGGCGGATGCCCAGGATCACCGAACGGCCCACGTACTCGTTCAGGTGCGGGCGCTCCTTGAGGACCGAGGCCGGGACGGGGAGCTCGTGCTCGGCGAACTTCAGGATCGCGCCGTCGCCGTCACGGGAGATCTGGGCGTCGACGAAGTTCATCGCCGGGGAGCCGATGAACCCGGCCACGAACAGGTTGACGGGGGAGTCGAACAGGCGCTTGGGGGTGTCGACCTGCTGGAGGCGGCCGTCCCGCAGCACCGCGACCCGGTCACCGAGGGTCATCGCCTCGATCTGGTCGTGCGTGACGTAGACGGTGGTGACGCCCAGACGCTCGTGGAGCTGGTTGAGGGAGGCGCGCATCTGCACACGGAGCTTGGCGTCCAGGTTCGACAGCGGCTCGTCCATGAGGAAGGCCTGCGGCTCGCGCACGATGGCGCGGCCCATCGCCACACGCTGGCGCTGGCCGCCGGAGAGCGCGCCGGGCTTGCGCTTGAGGTAGGGCTCCAGACCGAGCATGTCGGCGGCCTCCCCGACGCGGCGGGCGATCTCGGCCTTGGAGACCTTGCGCAGCTTCAGGCCGAAGGCGAGGTTCTGCTCGACGGTCATGTGCGGGTACAGCGCGTAGTTCTGGAAGACCATCGCGATGTCGCGGTCCTTCGGCGGACGGTCGTTGACGATCTCGTCCCCGATCACCAGCGTGCCCGCCGAGATCTCCTCCAGACCCGCGATCATGCGCAGCGCGGTGGACTTGCCGCAGCCGGAGGGGCCGACGAGCACCATGAACTCGCCGTCGTTGATCCGGAGGTTGAGGTCGTCGACGGCCTTGACGTCGCCGCCGTAGATCTTGTCGACGCCCTCGAGGACGATCTCCGCCATGCTGTCAGCTCCCGCGTTGGCTCGGTGGGTGTGGCGTATCCGATGGTGTGCGGTGCGTCGTGGGGCCGAGGACCCCTCCGATGACCTCTTCACCGAGGCCCGTTGTTCATAGTTGATCGAAACAGGCCGTTTTCTTGATCACATCAGACATGATCGTGATCAAAATGTCCAGAGCAGTTTTGGTTTCGATCCGATTGCGGTCATGCGCAAACCACCCTTGGCCAGCTGGCGTGCGCGGCTCAGGTGCGTTAGCCTGTCGCACGGTTCATCACGCTCTCCCCTCCCAGCACTTGGGCCGGTAGCCACGACACGGCGCCCGGGTTGAGACAAGCGGTCGGGGAGTCTGGGTAACCTAACGACCAGTCCAGCACTGGACGGACCGGTTGTGCGGCCCCCACTCGTCCGATTGGACGCTGCATCACGCGCCAGGTGCAGCTGGGATCGGGTGAGGGGCGGAGTACCGCGACCGGGCGGGGGGTTGGACCCGGAAAAGGCCCGAACATCCAGTAGACAACGGTCTTCCGAGCTCGCCGCCGACGGGACGGAGCCGGTCCGAAGGGTGGCTCGGGCCTTTTCCGCGTCCCCCCAATATGCTGACCGCGAGGACCCTGAGAATCCAGCGGAAAGCGAGCATCCCACGTGGTTGCCGAGCAGAAGGGGCCGGAGGCAGCTCCGAGCCCCGAAAGACCCTCGCCGAGCATCACGGCGCCGGAGTCCGAGGCGCGGGCCACGACGTGGTCCCCCCTGGCCCCGGGGCACCGCTGGGGGCGCCTCGACCTCGTCCTGAGGATCCTGGCCGCCGTCGGATCGGGCCTCGCCCAGCTCTTCGCGCTCCCGCCCTACGGCCTCTGGTGGCTCGGCCCGCTCAGCGCCGCGCTCCTCCTCCTCGCCGTGTGCGGGACCCGCGTGCGCCGCGCCGCCTGGCTGGGCGCCCTGTCCGGCGCCACGCTCATGGTTCCGCTCGTCCACTGGCAGGCCATCTTCGGCGTCGACGTGTGGCTGGGCATCGCCGCCCTGGAGACCGCCTACTTCCTGCCCATGGCCATGGGCCTGTCGCTGGTCGCACGCCTGCCCTACTGGCCCGTGTGGACCGCCGCCCTGTGGGTGGTCCAGGAGGCCGTGCGCGCACGGTGGCCGTTCGGCGGCTTCTCCTGGGGCAAACTCGCCTTCGCGCAGCCGGACACGCCCTTCGTGGGATACGCGGCCCTGGGGTCCTCACCGCTCGTCTCCTTCGTCGTCGCCCTGACCGGCGCCATGCTGGTCTGGACCGTTCTGCGCGCCGTGTCGGCCCGAGGCCGCGCGCGCGTGCTCCTCCCGGCCCTGGGCCTGGCCACCAGCGCCGCCATCGTCCTGGGCGGTCTCGTGGCCCCGGCGATCGGTCGCCCCGCGCCCGTGGAGACCGTCACCGTCGGCATGGTCCAGGGCAACGTGCCGAACGTCGGTGAGATCTCCATCCTCGGAGAGCGCGCCGAGGTGCTCCAGAACCACGCCGACGGAGTCCAGGAACTGGCCGAGGCGGTCCGGGCGGGCGAGTACCCCCAGCCCGACCTCGTGCTCCTGCCGGAGAACGCCAGCGACATCGACCCCTTCCGGGACCCCGAGGCGGCGCGGACCATCGACGAGGCCGCCCAGGAGGCGGGAGCGCCCCTCCTGTGGGGGCTCAGCCGGTTCAACGACGACGGCACACGCTACGTGCAGAGCCTGGTGTGGGACCCGGAGACCGGTCCGGGCGACTCCTACGACAAGCGTTACCTGGTCCCGTTCGGCGAGTACATCCCCTACCGCGACTTCTTCACCCGGTTCGTCTCCCGCCTCAGCCAGGTCAGCTCGGACGCCATCCCCGGCACCGAACCCGGGGCCCTGGACATCGGCGGCACCACGCTGGCCGTGGGCATCTGCTTCGACGTGGCCTTCGACCCGTCGGTGCGCGACTCCGTGGCGGCGGGCGGCGGGATCATCGTGATCCCCACCAACAACGCCAACTACAACTTCACCGGACAGTCGCACCAGCAGCTGGCCATCACCCAGCTGCGCGCCGTCGAGCACGGACGCCCGGCCGTGGTGGTCTCCACCAGCGGGGTCAGCGCCGTCGTCGATCCGGACGGCCGGATCGCCTACGAGTCACCCGAGGCCGTGCGCGACATCAACGTCGCTGAGCTCACCGCCATGGAGGGCCCCACGGTGGCCACCCGACTGGGCGCGGTCCCCGAGGCCCTGCTCGCCGCGCTCGGCCTGGGCGCGGTGGTCGCCTCGGTCGTCGCCTCCCGCAGGTCCCGGACCGTGCCTCCCACCGCGTGAGCGGTCCCCGCCACGGGGCCGGATCCGGGGCGCGCACCGAGCGTGGGAGCTCCCGGACCGGGAACCATTCACGTCACGGGTACGTTCTCCCCATCAAGGGAGACCCGACTCCGGTCCACGACACTGAGGATGATTCGCGATGCCGCTGCTGATGGTGCTGGCGCTGATGGCACTGCCCTTCCTTGAGGTGGGCCTGATGATCTGGGTGGGCGGACAGATCGGCGTGCCGTGGACACTGGCGGCGCTGGTCTCCCTGATGATCCTGGGCGTGGCCGTGCTGCGGCACACCGGCCGCGCCTTCCGCGAGGTCGTCCAGGAGGCCGACGAGGCGATGCGGACCGGAGAACAGCCGCGCAAGGGCCTGCTCGACCCGCTGATGCTCATGGCGGGCGGCATCCTGCTGGTCATCCCGGGGTTCCTCACCGCGGCGGTCGGCCTGCTGCTGGCCACTCCGGTCACCCGGCCCGCCCTGCGGTGGGTGTTCGCCGGGTGGGCGGCCCGCCGGATGAGGAAGATGCAGGAGCGCGTGAACGAGGAGTTCGCCGCGCGCGGCGCCACCATCCCGAACCAGTCGCCCTTCGGCCCCGGCGGACCCGCCGGTGGGCCCGCGAACCCGTTCGGCACCGCCCCCGGAGGCACGTCGGGCTCGGCCGGTGACCGGTCCGCCCCCGACCGGGGCCGTGTCATCCAGGGCCGGTTCGAGCCCGAGGACGAGGACCGGAACTGACCCCGGTCACCCGGATCCGGTCCCGGGGTCCCGCCCGGACTCGGAGACCGACACGTAGGCGCCCACGATGCGGGCGATCACCGTGGTCAGGAACAGGGTCCCCGCCACCGCCTCGGCGGTGGCCAGCGACCGGGCCCACGGGGTGACCGGCACCAGGTCGCCGTAGCCGAGGGTGACCAGGGTGACGAAGCTCAGGTAGGTGAGGTCCTGCCAGTCCACCGGCGTTCCCCGGGCCAGGGAGTCCTCGAAGGCACCCGGCCACAGGGCCTCCACGATCCCGAACATCGCCGCGAACACCCCGCCCAGGAGCAGGTAGGCGCAGATCGCCGCGAGGATCAGCTGCGGGCCCCGCTCACCCTGGTGCCGCCACCGGTAGGTGAACACGAACGTGAGCAGCTCCAGGATCAGGTAGCCCTGGAACAGCACGACGGCGCAGAACAGACCGAGGCGCGCGGTGGGGACCTCGGGGTGCAGGGCCGCCCAGAAGCCGGACACCAGGAAGACCACGGAGAGCACGGCCACGGGGACCAGGCGCTGGCCCCGGGGCCGCACCACGCGCACGCCCAGGAAGACCACCGTCGGGTACAGCAGGGTGTACAGCATCTCCCACAGCTGTCCGCGCAGGGTCAGCGGATACGCGAAGTGCAGCAGCACCGAGGCGGCCAGGAACGCCACCAGGGGGTGCGAGAGCCCCGGTCGACCACGCATCCCCGGCTCCTTCCGTACACGAGCGGTCGCCGGGAGGCTAGCCCGGCCGCGCGCCCGACCGTGTGAGGCGCGGGAGGTGTTTGCCCGGCCTTGGATCGCCGTCGACACTCGGTAGACCAGTGGACTGCGAGCATCCTCGGGGAGTGGACCACCAGGGTCCGTACGAACCGGAGGAGCACCATGACCGTGAGCATCCCCGAGCCGGTCGCGTCGTTCGTCGACCGGGTCAACGACCATGACGAACAGGGCTTCCTGGACTCCTTCACCCCGGACGGGGTGGTGGACGACTGGGGGCGGGAGTTCCGGGGCCGTGAGGCCATCCGCCAGTGGAGCGACGTGGAGTTCATCGGGGCCCGGGGGGTGCTGGACGTGCGCTCGGCCGAAACCACCCCGGACGGGGTCACCGTGGTGGGTGACTGGAGGTCCCAGCACGCCAACGGGCTGAGTTCCTTCGCGTTCCGCGTCGAGGGGGACCGGATCGCCCGGATGACCATCAGGGAGGGCTGACCGTTCGCGGCCGTGTCGCGGTGTGTCGGACCCCGGAGCGCGTGGCCCACCAGCACTGATCGTTTCGATCACGTTCGATCATGCGGTGGGCCACGCGCCCGGCTTCAGGGCCGTGCGGCGCGTCCGTGCAGACGGGCGTGCAGCCCCCGGACCTCCTCGCTGAGGTGCTCCACCGGGCCGTCCACCGGAATCCCGGGAGCCACCTCGTTCACGGACAGCGCCCGCACCGGACCGGCCGCGACCCCCCACTCCGCCAGCCAGGTGCCCAACTGCTCCGCCGAACTGGCGTACACGATGCGCCCCAGCTCCACCCAGGCGTGGGCGGCCGAGCACATCGGGCAGTGCTCACCCGAGGTGTAGACGGTGGCCGAGGCGCGCTCGTCGGCGGACAGGTGCTCGGCGGCCCAGCGGGCGATCGCGAACTCCGGATGCTGGGTGGCGTCGCCCCCAGCCACGTGGTTGTGGTCCTCGAACAGCACCGTGCCGTCCGCGCCCACCAGCACCGAACCGAACGGCTCGTCACCCCGGTCCAGGGCCTCCGCGGCCAGGTCCACCGCGCGGCGCAGGTGACGCAGGTCGGTCTCGTCCACCATCATGGGCTCCTTCGCTCCGAGTTCGGCGCCACCGTACCGCGCACGGTGGAAAACCCCTGGTCGCCCCCGGACGGCGTGGCTACGCTGCGACCCATGGAGATCAGGATCCGGCCCTACGAACCCGGCGACCGCGACGCGGTGGTCGACCTCGCCCTGCGCGCGTGGGAACCCGCCCACACCGCGCTGGCGCGCACCCTGGGCCCGAGTCTGCACCGACGGGTCCACGGGGACTGGCGGCGGTCGCACGCGCGTGACGTCGGGGAGGACCTGGACTCGGCGGAGGCGGCGGCGTGGGTGGCCGTGACCGACCGCGTGGCCGGGTTCGTCACCGTCCGACTCGACCGGGCGGGCGGCACCGGCCTGGTCCACCTGCTGGGGGTCCACCCCGACCAGCAGGGGCGGGGCACCGGCACGGCGCTCACGGAGTTCGCGGTGGAGCGCATCCGGGAGGAGGGCATGGCGGTGGCCGTGATCAGGACCGGCGGCGACGACGCCCACGCCCCCGCGCGCGCCGTCTACGAGAGGGCCGGGTTCGTGGCCGCACCGGTGGTGCACTACTACCGGAGCCTCTGAGCCCTCTGCCGTCCGAACCCCGGCCTTTCGCCACGGGCGCGGGCGGTTCAGTCGCTCCGGGACGGCGATCCGACGCGGTCGGAGTCGTGGAGGTCCCCCTCCCGGACGGCCGGAGAACCGGGAGCCCCCGCTCCGCGGCCGATCGCGGGTCCGCGTCGCCCGGCGCGCAGGCCGTTGGCGATCACCACCACCTCCGCGAGTTCGTGCACCAGGACCACCGCCGCCAGACCCAGCACGCCGAACAACGCCAACGGCACCAGGCCGACGATGATCGCCAGCGACAGCCCGACGCTCTGCCACATGATCGTCCGGCAACGGTGCGCGTGGTCCAGCACCGCGGGCAGGTGGCGCAGGTCCTCACCCATCAGGGCGACGTCGGCGGTCTCCACGGCCACGTCGGTGCCCATCGCACCCATGGCCACTCCCAGGTCGGCCCCGGCCAGGGCGGGGGCGTCGTTGACCCCGTCACCGACCATGGCCACCGGGCCCCCGGCGCGCAGGTCACCGACCACCCGGGCCTTGTCCTCGGGCAGCAGCCCGGCGTACACCTCCTCCGGCGCGATCCCGACCTCGACGGCCACCGCGCGCGCCGTGACGGGGTGGTCTCCGGTCAGCATGGCCACGCGGTGCCCGGAGCGGCGCAGGGCCGCGACCACCTCGGCGGCCTCGGGACGGGGCTCGTCGCGGACAGCGAGCGCGCCCGCCACGCGGCCGTCCTCCTCCAGCAGGACCACGGTGGCCCCGGCTCCCAGCAGGCGCTCGACCTCGCCGTGCAGGGGACCCGGGGTGACCCAGCCGGGTCGGCCCAGCCGCACCCGCGCGCCCGCCACCCGGCCGGTCAGCCCGTGGCCGGGCACCGCGCGGACGTCCTCGGCCGGAGGGGGTGAGGGGTGCGCGGCGAGCACCGCCCGGGCCAGGGGGTGTTCGCTGCGCGCCTCCAGCCCCGACGCCAGGGCCAGCACCCGCTCCGGCGTGTGCCCGGGGGCGGGCACCACCTCCATGACGGCGGGCGCGTTCCGGGTGAGGGTTCCGGTCTTGTCCAGGGCGACCACCCGGACCCCGCCCATCGCCTCCAGCGCGGCACCGCCCTTGACCAGGGCGCCCTGGCGTGAGGCGGCTCCGACGGCGGCCACCACGGTCACCGGAACGGAGATCGCGAGTGCGCAGGGGGAGGCCGCCACCAGGACGACCAGCGCGCGTTCGATCCAGGTCAGGGGGTCGCCCACGACCGATCCGACCAACGCCACCAGCACGGCCGCGACCATCACTCCGGGCACCAGCGGCCGGGCGACCCGGTCGGCCAGCCGCTGCCCCTGACCCTTGCGGGCCTGCTCCGCCTCCACGACGCGCACCACGCGCGCCAGGGAGTTGTCCTCGGCGTCGGCGGTCACGGTGATCTCCAGTGGACCGGTGCCGTTGACCGAGCCCGCGTACACGGCTTCGCCCGGTCCCGCTTCCACGGGCACGGACTCCCCGGTGATGGCCGAGGTGTCCAGGCTGGTGTACCCGGCGGCGATCACACCGTCGGTGGCCAGCCGTTCACCCGGCCGCAGCACGAGGGTCTGTCCCGGGCGAAGCTGGTCGGGGGAGACGGTGTGCTCGATCCCGTCGCGCAGCACGGTCGCCCGCGCGGGAACCAGGTCCAGCAGCGCGCGCAGGCCGCGCCGGGTGCGCGCGACGGCGTACCCCTCCAGGCCCTCCGCGACGGTGAACAGCACGGCCAGCATCGCCGCCTCCCCCACCTCGCCCAGGGCCACGGCGCCGGCAGCGGCCAGGGTCATCAGGGTGCCCACGCCGATCCGGTCCCGGAAAGGGCCGGAACCGACCAGGCGGCGCAGGGCGGAGGGGACGAAGGTCCAGGCCGCGACGGCCAGGGCGGCGGTCTTCAGCAGGAGGACGAGGGGCTCGGGGGCGCCCCACCACCCCGCCGCGTACCCGGTGAGCAGCAGGGGCGCGGCGACGGAGGCGAAGCGGATCTCGGTCACCTGCCCGAGCCGGGTGGGTTCCGGGGGGCCTGACGTTGGCACGGGCGGGGCGTCGCCGCAGCAGGTATCGCTCACCGGACGCCGTCGGTGCCGTAGGTGGGGCACAGGGCGACCGCGTTCCCGGTCGCCGCCAGGAGGGTCTCCGCGGCGGCGAGCAGGGTGATCAGCTCGGGGCGACTGAGCGAGTAGAACACCTGGCGCCCCTCGGGACGCCCCTCGACCAGGCCGCAGTCGCGCAGGCACGACACGTGCTTGGAGACCGTGGACTGGGCCAGGCCCAGCTGGTCCACGAGGTCGGTCACCCGCGCCTCACCTCGTGCCAGGCGACGCACGATCGCCAGCCGGGTCCCGTCGGAGAGACTGTGGAAGAGGGCCTCGGCGGCGTCCAGACCGGAGTCCGCGCAGGCCCCCTGCCCACCCTTATTCATCGTCATGCGACGATCATATTCAGTTCTGGCGATGAATCAACGTCGGGTTCAGACGCGCTGGGCCGCCGTTCTCGAAGCGGCCAGTGTCTGGGAGATCTTCGCCGCCAGTCTCGCGGAGGGCACGTCCGTGTGGGGTCGCCAGGCGAGCGCGTCGGAGTCCCCGCCTCGCGCTGGCACCGTGGCGGCCGTCGCCCGGTACAGGTACAGGAAACCGAAGTGCACGTGCTCCGGCTCGCCCCGGCCCTCGTCCTCAGGGACGCCGTGGACGTCCAGGTCCAGCGGGAGCGCGTGCGTGTCCGACCCCGTGCGGGCCGACTCGACCCGGTCCGGAGACAGACCGGTCGCCTCTGTCAGACGGCTCAGCGAGGCCTCGTCCAGGGCACCGTCCCCGTCGGTCAGGTGCCCGCCCGGCAGGAGCCAGGGGCCCCGGTCGTCCTCGCGGACCATCAGCACCCGCCAGCACGGGTCGAGGACCACGGCCCCCGCGGTCACGTGTCCCACACGGAGTTCCTTGGGCGAGGAGAGCTCGTGCTCACCGTCCAAGGCCCGCACCAGGGGGGCGGCCGCGTCGACTTCCTTGGGGAAGCGCTCCAGATAGCCGTCCAGCACGGCGCGGATGTGCGTGTTCGGGATGCTCAATGTGGCTCCTGTCGATCCAGACACGTGGCGCACCCAGGATCCCGGCTCGGCACCGGCCCTGAACAGTTCCCACGCTGACCGGCCACGAGGTGGTACCCGAACCCGTCAGACGTCCGCCCGGGCCCGCTGGTCGTCCGCCGGAACCCGACGGGCGTCCGCCCGGGCCGTCATCCGGTCGTCCACGAACCGGATCACCGTGATCGCCACGATCGCCACCCCGGCCACGGCCAGCCCGGTCAGGACCTTGGTCGGGTCGCTCACGTCGAGGTCGAAGAACCAGCGTCCCCACGGTGTCACCATGGCCAGGGTCAGGAGGCCCACCATGGACCCGACCAGCGCGACCTTCCACCACACGTACGGTTTGGCCACCAACAGCAGCACCCACAGGGTGGTCGCGCACAACGTGATGACCACCGCCGTGCGGTCCGCCGGGTCCGGGACCGTGCGCCCGCCGAGCACCAGCAGGTAGGTCGTCACCGCGGCCAGCCCCGCCACCACCCCCGAGGGGATCGCCAGCCGCAACGTGCGCAGGACGAACCCCGGCCGGGCGATGTCGGTGTTGGGCGCCAGGGCCAGGAAGAACGACGGGATGCCGAAGGTGACCGCGTTGATCAGCGTGGCGTGCCTGGGGAAGAAGGGGTAGGCCACCGCCAGCAGGCCCACGATGATCGCCAGCGTCATCGTGTAGACGGTCTTGGTCAGGAACAGGCTGGCCACCCGCTCGATGTTGCCGATCACCCGGCGGCCCTCCGCCACCACGCGGGGCAGGACCGCGAAGCGGTTGTCCAGCAGGACCAGTTGGGCGACGGAACGCGAGGCGGGGCTGCCCGAGCCCATCGCCACGCCGATGTCGGCCTCCTTGAGCGCGAGCACGTCGTTGACGCCGTCACCGGTCATCGCCACGGTGTGCCCCCGGTCGCGCAGTCCGCGCACCATGTCGCGCTTGCGCTCGGGGGTGACCCGGCCGAACGCCGAGTGCCGCTCCACCTCCCGCGCCAACTCCTCGGGGCCCCGGGGCAGGTCCCGCGCGTCCACCGGACGGTCCGCGCCGGACAGGCCCAGCTCACGGCCGACCGCGCCCACCGAGGCCGCGTGGTCACCGGAGACGACCTTGACGTCCACGCCCTGGTCGGCGAAGTAGTCCAGGGTCGGCCCGGCGTCCCCGCGCACCCGCTGGTCCAGCACCACCAGCGACACCGGCTCCACCGTTCCCGGGGCGCACTCGTCGTCCACCCGGACCGAGGCCCGCGCCAGCAACAGCACCCGCAGGCCCTGGGCGCCCAGACGGGCGGCCTCCTCGGCGGCGGGGGAGTTCGGCGCGGCCAGGACGTCGGCGGCACCGAGCACCCAGTGCCGTTCTCCCTCCGGAGTCAACAGGCTCGCCCCGCTCCACTTACGGGCGGAGGAGAAGGGTGCCAGGGCGGTCACGGCCCAGTCGGGCGTCTCCTGACCGTTGGCCGCGCACCCCTCGGAGATCGCGGCCATGCTCGGGTTCGGATCCGGGTCGCTCGCGGCCAGCGCGGCCAGGACCGGGGTCGGCGAGGCCGCACCGCCCAGATCGCGGATCTCGGCCAGCCGCATGCCGACCTCGGTCAGCGTGCCGGTCTTGTCCGTGCACACCACGTCCACCCGGGCCAGGCCCTCGATCGCGGGCAGTTCCTGCACCAGGCAGCGATGGCGGCCCAACCGGATCACGCCCACCGCGAACGCGATGCTCGTGAGGAGGATGAGCCCCTCGGGGATCATCGACACCAACGCCGCGACCATGCCGCGCAGGGCGTCCGCCAGCGGTCCCGAGATCCCGCCGGACACCGGTTCGTCCAACGCGACCTGCCCGTTCATGAACAGCTGGCTGTAGACGAGCAGCGCACCGATCGGGAACAGGGCGTAGGTGATCCAGGTGAGGATCGTGTTGATCCCCGACCTCAGCTCCGACCGCACCAGGGAGAAGCGGGGGGGTGGCTCTCCCCACCCCCCCCCATCCCCCCCCCCTCCCCCCCCCCACTGTGCTGTCCGGGGCCGGTCATGGGACGGATCGTCGCCCGGAAGGCGTTCGGCGAGGGGCTGGCCCTCCACAGCGGTCGTCCCCGTCCACAGGTGGCGTCTCACCTGGTCAGGACGCTGCTCGTGGCCTACCATCGAACACGTGTTCGATTTGCCGCCGGCTCCGCCCGAGGCCCGTGTCTCGGTGGTTGAGGCCGGCCTGTCGAAGTGGTTGGAGGACAACGTCCGGCCGCTGCGGGTGGAGTTGCTGATCCCGCGCCGGACGGTGCTGGTGGAAGTTGTGCGCGAGCCGGTGGAGGTGGCGCCGGAGACGGCCCGGCTGGCCGGTCTGCTGGAGGCCGGCGCCGACCACCTGCAGGCGGCGCGCGCCGCGCAGCAGCGGGCGGCGCGGGAGGCGGCGGCGCAGGCGCGGGCGCTGGCCGCGTTCGCCGCCGCCCGCCCGGCCGCCGACCTGGACCGGCCCGAGGCCGAGGTGGGTGCCGCC
>NZ_CBDRIY010000006.1:0-180323 GCF_965344335.1 Nocardiopsis eucommiae | reverse complement strand
TGGTTGTTCGGCGTCCATTCCGCCGGGGTGCTGGCCGGTGCGACTTCCCGCGATGGGAGGATTTCCGTATGACGAAGACAATCCCCGAGGACCTGCTGGCGGCCGCTGAGGCGGCGACCGGTTTCATGCCCACTGACGAGGGGATGGCTCTCTTCGAGACCGCCCTGGAGTACGCGGATCGCGGCCCCGTCGTGGAGATCGGAACCTACTGCGGCAAGTCCACCGTGTTCCTTGGTGCCGCCGCCCGTGTGGGTGGGGCGAAGGTCATCACCGTGGACCACCACCGGGGCTCGGAGGAGCACCAGGAGGGCTGGGAGTACCACGACAGCTCCCTGATCGACCCGGTCACCGGGAAGTTCGACACCCTTCCGCACTTCCGGCACACGATCACGAAGGCGGGCCTGGACGACGAGGTCATCGCGATCACCGGGGCTTCCGTCGACGTCGCCGCGGTCTGGGGGACGGAGCTGGGCATGCTCTTCATCGACGGCGGGCACAGCGAGACCGCCGCCCAGAACGACTACGAGGGCTGGTCGCCGCACGTGGCCAGGGGCGGGGCGCTGGTGATCCACGACGTCTTCCCGAACCCCGAGGACGGGGGGCGGCCGCCCTACAACATCTACTGTCGGGCGCTGGACTCCGGACTGTTCCGCGAGGTGCGCGTCGTGGGCTCCATGCGGGTCCTGGAGCGCGTCTCCTGAGGCGGGACCGACCCGTCATTTGTGACGGAGGCCCTTGGAGTCGAATGCGCACGCTCCGTGATTGTTCCTGAGTATGGCAATATTGGTTGAGGAAAGTGAGTGAGCCAACATCCGGACATGGACACGCCTGACGAGGGTAAGCCTTCGGTAAGAAGTGACCGTGCGGTTACGGATTCGACCTTGACACGGTTACGTGCGGGTATCGTGGCTTCGAGGGTGGAGCGATGATGGTGATATTCCCCGAAATACCGCTTCAGCCCTGAATCGAACTGAACCGATCAGGGGCACTCGCGCGTCAAACACCAGGACGGCACGGTGCCGGACGTGATTTGCCTTGGGGGCGGGGAGCTGAGCAAGAGCACACACGGCGATGACGGGACGGACGGACAGCGTCCCGATTCGAACACGCCGGAGACGAACGACACCTCTGCTGAGGAGCTGTCCAGTCCTGCGACCCCCCAGGGTGATGATCTACCCACCAGTGGTGAGGATCAATCCGCGGGGGAGACTCCGGAATCGGGTACGGAGCCCAACGGCCAGCCCGAGCCGGAGTTCGTCGCGGGACCCATCGCATTCAAGACGAGCGGCACGTTCCTTCGTGACCGCGTGGCCATGACCCTCGCTGAACAGGGATTCGACGCCGAGGGATCGGACACCACCGGGGCGGCTGGGGCTTCCGGCGACGAGTCGGAGAGCACGCAGACGCCGGACGCCGAACGGGACGCCGAGGAGTCTCCCTCCGACGCCTCTCCTGGCGTCGAGACGCCGGTCAGCGGTTCAGCGGGGGAGCGTGACGAGGACTCCGCGAGCACGGCGGCCACCGAGGACGCCGAGCCGGAGGAGAGCCGAACCGAGCAGATCCCGGTTCTGGGAACCGTGGAGACCGCGGGGTCCGAGGACCCCGCGGACCCGCCGGTGGTGGCCTCGGCCGCCACCGGAACCGGGCCCGCGTCCGAGCCGGAGGAGGGCTCGGGGACGCGGACCGACACGGACACGGAGGCCGACGAGGCGCGTACCGAGGCCATGCCCGCGCCCGCCGCGGGAGCGGTGGCCTTCGCCGCCCCGCCGCCGGAGAAGGACGCCAACGCGGGGGACGGCAGCGGAAGCACGTCGGCTGAGAGCGCCTCCTCCGAGAGCACTCCCGCTGAGAGCGCCGCCCCAGGCGACCCGGCGGATGACGCCGCCCTGTGGCCGACGCCCCGACGGCTGTCCGACTACGTGTCGGACCAGCCCGGGTCCGAGGGGCCGTCCGCCACCCCCGGTGGCGCGGAGAGCGGTGCGGCCGCCGGAGCTGGTGCCGTCGGAGCCGCTGCTGCCACTGGAGCTGGAGCCGCCGGAGCTGGAGCCGCCGGAGCTGGTGCCGGCGGTGCCGGAACCCCGGGCGGTCCCGGTGGCCCGACCGACAGCGCCGAGGGTCCGGGTGACGGGTCCGGGAAGAACAAGAAGAAGAAGGCCAAGAAGCCGCTCTGGCTGCGCATTCTGTTGGGCTTCCTCGCCGTGACCGGTCTGGGGCTCATCCTGGCCTGCGGCGTCTTCACGTTCTTCTACGTGACCGTCGAGGTCCCGGACGCGGCCAAGGCCGACGCGGTGGAGCAGGGTTCGACCTTCTACTTCGCGGACGGCGAGACCGAGTTCGCCTATCGGGGCACCGACCGTGACGTCATCAGCTACGAGGAGATGACGGCTGGCGGCGACCACGTCGTCGAGGCGGTCATCTCCGCCGAGGACCGTGGTTTCTGGACCGAGCCGGGTGTCTCGATCAGCGGCACCATGCGCGCGGTGTGGTCCACCATCACAGGCGAACAGGTGCAGGGCGGTTCGACTGTCACCCAGCAGATGGTGCGCAACTACTACGAGGGCGTCTCCCTGGAACAGACCGTGTCCCGCAAGGTCCAGGAGATCATCATCTCCATCAAGGTGGACCGGAGCGAGGACAAGGAGTGGGTGATGGAGCAGTACCTCAACACCATCTACTTCGGTCGCACCTCCTACGGCGTCCAGGCGGCCTCGCAGGCGTACTACCACAAGGACGTCGACGAGCTCACCGCCGAGGAGGCGGCCTTCCTGGCCGCCGCGATCCAGCAGCCGACCCGGTTCGGCCAGGCGGACGTGGAGACCACGCCCGACATGGAGAACCGCTGGCAGTACGTGGTCAACGGCATGGTCACCACCGGAGCGATCACCCAGGCCGAGGCGGACGCCATGGAGTTCCCGGCGCCCGAGCCGGAGAAGACCACGGAGGACCTCAGCGGCTACCGCGGGTACATGCTCCAGGAGGCCATGAGCGAGCTGTCGGACCTCGGTTACAGCGAGGACCACATCAACCGCCAGGGCTTCAAGATCGTCACCACCTTCGACAAGGACATGATGGACGCCGCCTACGAGTCGGTGGAGGAGATGGTCGCCCCGGACAGCCTTCCCGAGGGCGTCAACATCGGCCTGACCACCATCGACCCGAAGACCGGCGAGGTGCTGGCCTTCTACGGCGGGCACGACTACCACCTCAACCAGTACGACAGCTCGTTCCTGGGCGCCGCGCAGGCGGGTTCCGCGTTCAAGCCCTACGTGCTGGCCACGGCGTTGGAACAGGGCTACGGCCTCAACTCCACGGTGGACGGTCGCGGGCCGAGGGACATCCACGGCTCCCGCGTGCAGAACGCGAACAACGCCTCCGGTGGTGTCATGACGCTCACCCAGGCCACCACGGTGTCCAACAACCTCGGTTTCGTGGAGCTGGCCCAGGAGGTCGGATTCGAGGAGGTCAGGCAGACCGCCTACGACGTGGGCCTGCCGGACGGGAGCATCGACGACAACCAGCTGGTGCCGGTCATGCCGCTGGGCGCGACGAGCGTCCGCTCGGTCGACCAGGCGAGCGGCTACGCGACCTTCGCCAACGGTGGCGTGCACATGGAGGCGCACGTCATCAAGGAGATCGTCAACCAGGAGGGTGACAACGAGCGGCCGGAGATCGAGGGCAAGAAGGCCCTGGAGGCCTCGACCGCCTCCGACGTCACCTACGCCCTGGAGCAGGCGGTCAGTTCCGGAACCGGTACCGCTGCGCAGCTCTGGGACCACCCGGTGGCGGGCAAGACCGGTACCACCAACGGCAGCGTGGCGGCCTGGTTCGTCGGGTACACCCCGCAGCTGTCCACGGCGGTCGGCGTCTACAGCGGGAACAACGAGAGCTTCCAGATCCCGGGGCACAACATCTCCGGTGGCGGCCTGCCCGCCCAGATGTGGAAGTCGTACATGAACCGCGCCATGGAGGGGTACGAGCGCGCCTCGTTCCCCGGGCCCGAGTTCGGTGGCACCACGGAGAACTGGGCGCCCGAACCGGCGACCCAGGAGCCGCAGCAGCCGGAGGCGCCTGAGGGCGGCGAGCCGGAGGTCCCGGAGGTCCCGGAGACGCCCGAGGTGCCGACCGACCCCGAGCCGGAGGTCCCGGAGGTCCCGACCTTCCCGGAGAACCCGGAGGGGCCGGATGAACCGGAGGAGCCGGGGAATCCCGGGATTCCGCCGGGCCGGGGCGAGGAGAACGGCCAGTAAACGAAGGAGGGCCCCGCGGGGCCCTCCTCGTGTGTTCAGGCCCCGGTGTGCAGGAAGACCTGTGAACCCGGTGTGGTGCGGGTGAGCGCGTCCACCGCCAGGATCACCGCCGCCGAGGTCCAGGTGCTGCGCTCCACCGGCCAGCGGACCTGTTCCGCGAACTGGTAGCCGGTCCAGTACACGCCGTCGTCGGCGTCGCGCAGGTGCTGGACGTCCCGCAGGACGCGCACGCCCGTGTCGACCTCGCCCATCGCGGCCAGCGCCATGACCAGTTCGGAGGACTCCGCCGCCGTCACCCAGGGCTGGTCGCTCACGCAGCGCACGCCCAGACCGGGCATGACGAAGGTGTCCCAGCGCTCCGCGATCCGCTCCTTGGCGGCCTCGTCCCGCAGCACGCCGCCGAGGATCGGGTAGAACCAGTCCATCGAGAACCGGGAGCGGTCCGAGAACAGGCCCTCGTCGTGGATGATGAGCTCGGCCAACCGGTCGGCAGCCTTGGACCACTCCGGCCGTTCGCGGCCCAACCGCGCCCCCAGGGCGGCCCCGCAGCGCAGGGCGTGGTGCACGCTCGCGCACACGGTGAGCAGCGCGTGGTCGCCGGGGGACCCGTCCTCGGAACGGGCCCACAGGATCTCCCCGTGCTCGCCGCGCAGACCCAGGACGAACTCCAGCCCGCTCTCCACCACGGGCCACATCCGCTCAGCGAAGGACGCGTCTCCCGTGGTCAGCAGGTGGTGGAGGAGTCCCACCGCCGGGTAGGCGGCGTGGTTGGCCTCGCGCAGGGCGGTCACGGGACCGCCCTGGCGGTACTTCGCGTACCAGCCGCCGTCGGGGTGGCGGCTCCCGTCCAGCCACAGGTAGGCGCGGCGGGCCGCCTCGGCGTGCTCGGGGACGAGCACACCGGTGACGGTCAGCGCCATGGCGCACTCCACGTGGTCCCACACGTCGGCGTGGCCGCCCGGGAACCACGGGATCACCCCGTCGCCCTCCTGGGAGCGGGCGAGGTAGTCGGCGGACCGGTACAGCTGTTCGGCGCTGAGGACTCCGGGCAGGCGCAGGGCACCGGGGTCGGACGGTACGGGGGCCATCAGGCGGCCGCGTCGGTGTGCGGCTTGCGCACGTACACGATGACGCTCTTGCCGATGACCGGGTTGAGGAGGCGCTCGGCCACGCGGGTGACCTTGGGGGCCTGGAGCATGTCCCAGACCAGGAGGTCGTGGTAGGCCTTGGCGGCAGGGTGGTCGTTGTTGTCGGTGCCCACGGCGCACTTGATCCACCAGTACGGGGCGTGCAGGGCGTGCGCGTGGTGGTGCGGGCCGATCTCGAAGCCGGTGGCCTTGAGCTTGGCCTCCAGCTCGGCGCGGGTGTAGATGCGGATGTGGCCGCCCTCGTTGGTGTGGTACTCCTCCGAGAGGGCCCAGCAGATGCGCTCGGGCAGGAAGCTGGGCACGGTGACAGCCGCGATGCCGCCGGGCCTGAGGACCCGGTACAGCTCCTTCATGGCGGCGGTGTCGTGCGGCAGGTGCTCGAAGATCTCGGCGGCCACGACGCGGTCGAAGCTGTCGTCGTCGAAGGGCATGTCGAGGGCGTCGCCCTTGACGGTCTCGGCCTTGGCGGAGGAGGGGGCCTCACCCTCGTGGGCCATGGCCGCGAACATGGTCTCGACGTCGGCGAGGTCGCTCACGTTCTGGTCGAAGGCGACCACGTCGGCGCCACGGCGGTAGATCTCGAAGGCGTGGCGGCCGCCGCCGCAGCCGAGGTCGAGGACGCGGTGGCCCGAGCCGACGGGGAACAGGTTGAAGTCGACGGTGATCAGTGGAGGCTCCCTAGGGACGGTGCTGCGGGTCGTGCGTGGGGTCAGGCGCCGTTCGCGCGGGCGGCCCGCGCGGGTGCGGGCCGGGTGTCGTCGTCTCCGGTACCGGCGCTGGTCCCCTTGACGGCGTCGATGGTGGTGGCGTAGCGCTGGGCGGTCAGTTCGGCCACGGCCTTCCAGGTGAAGCGTTCCTGGACCCGGCGCCAGGCGGCTGCGCCCATGCGCTCGCGTTCGGCGGCGTCGTCGAACAGGGAGGCGAGTTCGGCGGCCAGGAGCTCGGGGTCGCCCGGGGGGATGAGTCGGCCGGCGTCACCGTCGGTGCCCACGACCTCGGGCAGGGCGCCCGCGTGACTGGCGACGAGGGGGGTACCGCAGGCCATGGCCTCCACGGCGGGCAGGGAGAAGCCCTCGTAGAAGGAGGGGACGACCGCCACCTCGGCGCTGGAGACGAGCTCTCCGAGCTCCTGGTCGTCGATGCCGCTGACGAACTCCACCCGGTCGCGCAGGCCGAGTTCGTCGACGAGCTGGTCGGTGGGGCCGCCGGGCTTCGGCTTGCTGACGATCCGCAGGCTGACGTCGCGCTCGGTGGCGAGCTTGGCGGCGGCGCGCAGGAGCACGCCGACCCCCTTGAGGGGGCTGTCGGCGCTGGCGGTACAGACGATGCGGCCGGGGACGCGTTCCACGTCGGGTCGCGGGTGGAAGTACCGGGTGTCCACGCCGAGCGGGGTGACCTCCATGGTGGCCGGGTCGACGCCGAACTCGCGGGCGATGTCGTCCGCCGAGGACCGGGACGGGACCAGGATCGGGTCGAGGCGGCGGGCCACCCTGGCCTGCATCCTCACGAATCCGTACCACCGGCGCTTGGAGAGCTTCTGGAGGCCCCGGGCCTCCTCGATCTCGATCCGGCGGTCCACGCTGATGGGGTGGTGGATGGTGGTGACCAGCGGCAGTCCGGCTGACCTGATGCCGAGCAGGCCCCAGCCGAGGGTCTGGTTGTCGTGGACGACGTCGAACTCCCCGAGCCGTCGGCGGAGCTCGCGGTTGGCGCGCAGGGAGTAGGTGAGGGGTTCGGGGAATCCGGCGGTCCACATGGTGGCGACCTCCAGGACGTCGATCCAGTCCCGCCACTCGCGCACGGGTGGCGCGACGAACGGGTTGGCGTCGTTGTAGAGGTCGAGGGAGGGGACCTTCTCCAGGGTGACGCCCTCGTCGAGGACGGGGTAGGGCTGCCCGGAGAGGACGGTGACCTCGTGACCGAGGGCGGCCAGTTCACGTGACAGGTGGCGGACGTAGACTCCCTGCCCGCCCACGTGCTGCTTGCTCCGGTACGACAGGAGGGCGACGCGCAGGGGGCGGTCGCCGGAGGGCCGTGGGGTCGGTCCCGTGCTGGTGCCCGACTGGGTCAAGAGTCCACCTCTTCGTTGGATCGCGTGCCCGGTCGCCACCGTTGGTGTCCCGGCCCTGGCCGGAGCCTCTGCGGGCGGCTGCTGGGATGCTGCGCGCCCCCATATGTTACTCGCGAGTTCACTCGGGGCCGGCGCCGGGCATCAGGTACAGGGGATCATATTCGGGGCGTGGTCCCCGGGATGACGCTGGCCCAGCGCGGGCGGTGCGCCGGGCCCTCACGGGCCACGAGGCCGCGCTCTTCCAGCAGGCGGAGGTGCGCGGCGGTCTCGGAGGCGGCCATGTGCCGGGCCAGGGGGCGCATGTCCGCCCAGGAGCGCCGCCACTCCAGTCGTGACGTGAGCTCCCACAGGGTGGTGGGGCCCTGCCCGACCAGTCGCACCATGAGCTCCAGCCGCTCCTCGTGGTGGTCGACGATCTCCCGGGCGCGCTCGGCCAACCCGGAGAAGCGCGTCTCGTGTGAGGGAAGACATAGGAGCCGGTCGGCGCCGGGCAGGCGCCCGATCCGGTTCTGGGAGGCGAGGAAGTCACCGAGGGGGTCGCCCTCGGCGGAGTCCAGCGGGAACTGGCCCACGTGCGGGGTGATGCGCGGCAGGACGTGGTCGCCGGTGAAGAGGAGGTCGCGTCCGGCCAGGTGCAGGCACAGGTGCCCGGGGGTGTGGCCGGGTGTCCACACGGCGCGCAGCTCCAGGCCGGGGACGTCGACGCGCTGGCCGTCGCCGAGCGAGGCGTCGGGCGGCGCGGGCGGTCGGAAGACGGTGGGGGAGGCGCGGAAGGCCTCGACGTCCTGTTCGGGGAAGCCCGCGCGGACCATCTGCTCGATCACGGAGGCGGCGCGTTCGTCGTCGGTGCGCCCCTCCTGGCGGCGCAGGACCTCGGCGTCGGCGGGGTGCATGGCGATCCAGGCGCCGGAGGCCTCGCGCAGGCGGCCGGTGAGCCCGGAGTGGTCGGCGTGGAAGTGGGTGACGACGGCGCCCCGGACCTCGTCCACCCGGTGTCCCGCCTGTCGGAGGCCGTCGACCAGGGCGTCCCAGGAGTCGTCGTGGTTCCAGCCGGTGTCGACGAGGACGGGGCCGCCGGGGGATTCGAGCGCGTAGACGTAGGTGAACCCGATGGGGTTGTGGGGGACCGGCACGGGGATGCTCCACAACCCCTCGCCCAGGTCCTCTACTGGGGGAACCTCGCGCATCCTGGCCCGACCTCTCCACTGGAAACCGAATCTGGTTCGATTCTAGGGAAGGGGTCCTCGGAGTGTGCGGGCGGCGGGTGCCTCCCGTGGCCGGTCTCGGTCCGGAGCTTTTCGGCCCGACAAAATAGAACATATTCTACAAAGGTCGGGGCGCCTTCCTGAAAGTTGCCGTCAAGCCCTCGTATTGCCTCTGCCACGTCGGGGAATGAGGCGAGGATCATGGGTTCCCGGCGCTGTGATCAAGGGAATTCGTTGGATAACGTGTTCTCGTGAGCCGGGTCGTCGGGCGGGGAGTCCACCCGGCGCGGCCGACCTCGGCGCCGTCGCGCGACGGCGACGTGCGGACCGAAGACGAATGGGAGAGACCCTGTGGCGGTGCAGGCACCGATCGGAACGATGACACGGACTCAGACCCAACGTCGTCGGCGCATCGTCCAGACCGCGGCCGCCCTGGCCGTGCGCGGGGGCGTGGAGGCGATGCAGATGCGTTCGGTCGCCGAACGCGCGGGGGTCGCCCTCGGCACGCTCTACCGCTACTTCCCCTCCAAGATGGACCTGGTCGTGGCCGTGGTCACCGAGGAGCTCGACCTCCTGGAAGGCGGCATCGTCCGCCGGCCGCCCACCGCGGACAGCCCCTCCGGGCGGGCGGTCGACGTCCTCCTCCGCGCCACGCGCGGCCTCATGCGCGAGCCCGAGCTGGCCGACGCCCTGGTGCGGTCCCTGATCATGGCCGAGGTCAAGATCGAGCTCGACGTGCGCATCAGCGACCTGGTGTGGCGGGTGGCCACCGGCAACCTGGAGGGCGCCCCCACCGCCGACGAGCCCCGGGGTGACGAGGCGGCCTCCGGCGTCGAGGTGGACCGCGACAGCACCGGGTACGTCCTGGTCGGCGCGCTCACCAGCGTCTGGATCTTCGAGCTCGTGGAGATCCTCAAGGGCCGCCGCGACATCGAGGAGGTCGAGGGGCGGCTCCAGACCGCTGCCAGCCGACTCCTCTCCTCCTTCTAGGGGGCGGGGCTAACGGGCTAGTCGGTCGGCTGGTCCGCCTCACTCTGGCCGCTGCCGAACAGCAGCCCCAGCAGGTCGCCGAGCAGGCCGGGGGAACCGTTCCCCGGAGCTCCGCCCCCGTCTCCGGGCGGCTCCTCCTCGTCCGCGTCCTCTCCGGGGTCGGGTTCCTGGGCCGGGGGGCCGGGTGCGCCGGGTGCCTCCTCCGGGACCTCGGGGGCGTCGCCGCGTTCGGGCGCCTCCTCACGCTCCTCCTCCGTCGACCCGCTCGGGCCGGTGCTGGGGTCGTCGCTCCCCGACACGTCCGCCCCGGGGCTCTCGGCGTCCGCGTCCCCGGTGACCGTGACCGAGGTCGGCTCTGACCCCGGCTTGCCGTCGGAGGCGGTGGAGGCCGCCTCCGCCTCGGACAGGCCCGGACGCTGCCCCGGCAGGACCGGGCCGGAGTCGATCACGGTGGTGGGGCCGCCCACCGAACTGGCCCACCACCACAGCCCCACCGCCACCGCCACGGTGGCCAGGCCCGAGATCGCGGGCAGCGGCCAGCGTCGGCGCCCGGTGTCGGTGACCTCGTCGAGCGGGTCGTGGTCGGGCGAGGGCAGCGGGGAGCGCGCGTCGTCGCGTACGGGGTGGTCGGCGGTGGTCAGCAGGTCGCGGGGCAGGGCACGGGGGAGCGGGACCTCGACGGGCCCGACCTCCTCGGGGTCCTCGACCACCGTCGCGCCCAGCGGGCGTGCGCGGTGGACCGGGTAGCCGTCCGTGGCGAGCGGCTGCATCGCCGAGGTGATCCGGGATCGCTCCTCGGCGGCGTCGGGTGAGGTACAGGTGTGCACGACCCGGTCGCGCAGACCGGGCGGGGCCCCCGGGGGGCGCAGCAGCGCCAGCGCCGAGGAGACCTGGTGCACCTGGGTCCGCCAGGTGCCGCTCGGGGTGTCCTCGTCGGGTTCGGGCGCGGGGAGCTCCTCCAGCCCCTCCGCCGCGCGGCGGATCGCGGACCGGGACAGTTCGCCGCAGATCCTCGGTTCCAGTCCCAGGACCCGGGAGACGGCCGAGGTGGACAGCGCGTGGCGCAGGTTGAGCTCGACCAGTTCCCGGTGGCTCGCCGGCAGGCGGGAGAACATGCGCGCGACCGGGGCCTCGTCGGGCACGGTGGCCAGCCGGGTGTAGGGGCAGGTGGGCGCGAAACCGCGCTGCTGGCAGGCGGTGCGGACGAGGGCGAAGAGCCAGGGGCCCCGGTCGGCGGGGTCGGTGAGCCTGGACTCCAGCCCGATCCCCGCGACGAAGGCCTCGTGGACGGCGTCGGTGACCGGGTCCTCGTCCGGGCGGTCTCCGTCGTCGGTGTACTGTTCGGGGTCGCCCAACAGGGACCACGCGTACCAGAAGAGCGGCTGCGCGAACGCGTCGTACAGCGCCTCGACGGTCTCCGCCTCCGGTACGCCTGTTTCGTTACCTCTGGTCACGATTCTCCCCCCGCTCCTGAGGTGACGCTAGCGAGGGGAGGCGTCTGGTGTGGGCGAATGGTTCAGCTGTGGCTGGAAGGTGAGACTTCTGTTACCGACCACGCGCGTGCGGCGCCACTCGCACGCGCGCCTCCGCGCACGACGCGTCGGCTACTCGCCGCCCCGTGAGGGCTGTCCGATGGCGACCATCCGCTCCACGGAGCGGCGGGCCCGCTCGGCGGTCCCGGGGTCCACCAGGATCTCGGTGGTGCCGTGGCGGAGCGAGTTCAGCAGCTTGTCGGCGTCGATCATCTTCATGTAGTGGCACTCGGCGCGCGAGTTGACCGCCTCGAACTCCGTGGTGGAGTTGGCGTTGCGCAGCTGGTGCAGCATGCCGGTCTCGGTGGCGATCAGCACCTTCTTGGCCGTGGTGTTCTCCGCGGCGCTCAGCATCCCGCCGGTGGAGAGGACCTTCACCCGCTCCTCGGGGACCGCTCCGCTGCCCACGAGGTAGAGGGCCGAGGTGGCGCAGCCGCACTCGGGGTGGACGTACACCTCGGCGTCGGGCTCGGAGGCGACCCGCTCACGCAGGGTGTGGCCGTCGATCCCGGCGTGCACGTGGCACTCGCCCATCCAGACGTGGATGTTCTCGCGGCCGGTGACCCGCTTGACGTGGGCGCCGAGGAACTGGTCCGGGAGGAACAGGATCTCCCGGTCCTCGGGGATGGACCGGATGACGTCGGCGGCGTTGGACGAGGTGCAGCAGATGTCGGTCTCGGCCTTGACCGCCGCCGTGGTGTTGACGTAGGCGACCACGACCGCGCCGGGGTGCTGGGCCTTCCACGCGCGCACGTCCTCGGCGGTGATCGTGTCCGCCAACGAGCACCCGGCGTTGGGGTCGGGGAGCAGAATGGTCTTCTCCGGCGCGAGGATCTTGGCGGTCTCGGCCATGAAGTGCACGCCGCAGAAGACGATGGTGCTGGCGTCCACGCTCGCGGCGAGCCGGGACAGTGCCAGGGAGTCGCCGGTGTGGTGGGCGACGTCCTGGATTTCCGGGCGCTGGTAGTTGTGCGCGAGGATGACAGCGTCGCGCTCCTCTGCCAGGCGGCGGACCTCGGTGGCCCACTCCTGCCTGGTCATGGTGTCCGCCGTCGCGGTGACCGATGCCATGTCCTACTACTTCCTTGGGGCTGTGGGCACGCCGTGCGGGCGCCGTGCCAGGGGAGATGCGTGCGGAGACCTAGTTTTTGTCTGTCAGGCACAAACCTGGTGAAGCTTAACATGGCGTGGAACGGAAGGGACAGGGTGGATATCCCGGAAGCAAACGGACAGGCCATGGTGGCCGACGCGGGCCCGACCGCGACGGCCGACCCCGATCGGAGGGGAGGGGCGGCGGTGCTCTCGGCGCACGAGGCGATCGCGGTCGTCCTCCAGATCCGCGCGGGAGAACTGTGCGTCCTGTTGTGGCGGCGCGCCCTGCCGCCCTGCGAGGGCGAGTGGGCGCTGCCCGGTGGTCGGCTCGGCGCCGACGAGAGCCTGGGCGCCTCGATCCGCCGACAGCTCGCCCAGAAGGTCGACGTCCGCGACGTCAGCCACATGGAGCAGCTGGAGACCCGCAGCGACCCCCACCGCGACCCCCAGCGCCGCACCCTGGCCACCGCCTACCTGGGTCTGGTCCCGGCGCACATCGACCCCGTGGTTCCGGCCGACACCGGCTGGCACCCCGCCGCCGACCTGCCGCCGATGGCCTTCGACCACGCCTCCATCGTCCGCTCCGGCCGCCGACGGCTGCGCTCCAAACTGAGCTACACCAACCTGGGCTTCGCCCTGGCCCCGCCGGAGTTCACGATGTCGGAGCTGTCGGCCCACTACCGGGCCGCCCTCGGGCACGACGTGGCCGCCACCAACCTGCGCCGGGTCCTCCTGCGGCGCGGGCAGATCGAGGAGACCGGCCGCTCCGTGCCCTCCGGTCGCTCCGGTGGCCGACCCGCCGCCCTCTTCCGCTTCCGCGCGCGGGAACTGGAGGTCACCGACGCCTTCGCCGTGCTGCGCCCGCCGGGCGCCTGAACCCGCCACGGCGCGGGCCCGAGCGGTGGCGGGCCGGGTCCGCGCCGGTACACGCCTTGTACACTCCCTAACCGTGGCAATTCGTACTGTGGTGTTCGACGTCGGCGAGACGCTCATCGACGAGACGCGGATCTTCGCGCGCTGGGCGGACCGGTTCGCCATCCCGCACATGGCGTTCTTCGGCACCATCGGCGCGGTGATCGGCTCCGGCGGCACGCTCACCGACGGTTTCCGGCTGCTCGTGCCCGGGTTCGACCTGGAGGCCGAGAGCGCCCGTTGGCGGGCCGAGGACCCGGAGGGCGTCCGTGAGCACTTCGACGAGCGCGACCTCTACCCGGACGTCCGCCCCGCCTTCAAGGCCATGAACCAGGCCGGGCTGTCCCTGGTCATCGCGGGCAACCAGCCTCCCGAGGCCGGACCCACCCTGGACGCCATGGGCCTGGGCGTCGACGGCATCGGCATCTCCGACGTGTGGGGCACCCAGAAACCGCAGCCGGAGTTCTTCGACCGCGTCCTGGAGCTGGCCGACCGCGGCCGTCCGGGCGTCACCGCCGAGGAGATCCTCTACGTCGGTGACCGCGTCGACAACGACGTCCTCCCCGCCCGCCGCGCCGGGATGGGCACCGCCCTGCTGCGCCGGGGCATCTACGGGTACCGGCACGCCGCCACCCCCGACGCCCGGCGGGCCGACGTGATCGTGGACGACCTTCACCAGCTCACCGACTGGATCGCCGCCCGGGGCTGAGCTCGACCGGAGCGAAGCGCGCGGGATCATACTCCTGTTCGAGTGGGGCGGCGTGTCGTCGTGTCCGTAACCTCCCGGCCTGGGGTACTCTTCCCGGCACGCCCAGGGACGGACCGGGGTCGCGGTCCGGTCACGGTGTCCGCTTCCACCCGTTTGAACCCCGGGCCCAGGGGAAGGCCGCGTATCCGCGTGGCTCCCCCGCGGAAATCCCACAGGCCCCCGAACGGAGACGACCCCGCGATGATCACATTCGAGGGCGCCGCCAAGACCTATCCGGACGGCACCGTCGCCGTCGCCAGTCTGGACCTGACAGTGGAGTCCGGCGGGACCACGGTCTTCGTCGGCCCCTCCGGCAGCGGCAAGACCACCTCACTGCGGATGATCAACCGCATGGTCGAGCCCACCGCCGGAACCATCCGCGTCGACGGCGCCGACATCCGCGAGCAGGACCCGGCCCAGCTGCGCCGCTCCATCGGCTACGTCATCCAGCAGGCGGGACTCTTCCCGCACCGCACCGTCCTGGACAACATCGCCACGGTGCCTCTGCTCCTCGGATGGCGACGCTCCAAGGCACGCGCGCGAGCGGCCGAACTCATGGAACTGGTCGGCCTCGAACCCGCCCAGGCCAGGCGCTACCCCCACCAGCTCTCGGGTGGACAGCAGCAGAGGGTCGGCGTCGCCCGCGCCCTCGCCGCCGACCCGCCGATCCTGCTCATGGACGAGCCCTTCAGCGCCGTCGACCCGGTCGTGCGCACCAGCCTCCAGGACGAGCTGATCCGCCTCCAGCAGGAGCTGCACAAGACCATCGTGTTCGTCACCCACGACATCGACGAGGCGGTACGCCTCGGCGACCGGATCGCGGTCTTCCGGCCCGGCGGCGAACTCGCCCAGTACGACACCCCGAAACGGCTGCTCGCCGAACCCGTGGACGCGTTCGTGGAGTCGTTCATCGGCTACGACCGGGGAGTGCGCCGCCTCTCCTTCTTCCCCGCCAGCGCGCTCTCCCCGCGTGAGGACGTGGTCTTCGACGACGAGGACCGGGTCGAACGCGCCAAGGACGTCGTCACCGGGGACGGCGAACCGTGGGCGCTCGTGGTGGACGCCGACCGCATGCCCCGGGGGTGGGTCAGCGCCGCGCAGCTCGACCGGGCCCCCACCGGTGTGCCGCTCGGCTCACTGGAGCTGGCCCCCTTCGGCCACACCTTCGACGTGGGCGCCGACTCCCTGCGCGCCGCCCTGGACGCCGCAGTGCTCTCCCCGGCGGGACGGGCCGTCGGCGTGGACGACGAGGGCCGCGTCGTCGGAGTGGTCTCCCAGGACGACCTGGGCGCCGCGATCTGGTCGGTGTCCGAGTGATCGCCGCCGACGGCGGGAACTGGGCCGTGGGTGCCTGGGAGTGGGCCGTCCGGGTCACCGACTGGGGCGTGACCAACTGGAGCTACCCGGGCGAACCCGACCGGGGGATCCTGCCCCGGCTCCTGGAGCACATGCGCCTCGCCTACCTGTCCATCCTCATCGGGCTGGCCGTCGCCGTGCCCCTGGGGCTGGCCTGCGCGCGCTGGCGCGGGCTCTACCCGCCGGTGCTCACCGGCGTGAACGTGCTCTACGCGGTGCCCTCCATCGCCCTGTTCTTCCTCATGCTGCCCTACACGGGGTTCAGCGACTGGACCGCGATCGTCCCGCTGTCCCTCTACACCCTGGTGATCCTGCTGCCCAACGTGGTGGACGGTCTGCGCCAGGTCCCCGACCACGTACGCCAGGCGGCGGTCGCGATCGGCTACGGACCGCTCCGGCGCCTGGTGACCGTGGAGATGCCGGTGGCGGTGCCGGTGATCATCGCCGGGCTGCGCGTGGCCTCGGTGGCCACCATCAGCATGGTCAGCGTCGCCTCCCTGGTGGGCCTGGGCGGACTGGGCCAGCTCATCCTCAGCGACGGGTTCCGCCGTCAGTTCGACGCGCCCATCGTGGTCGGCATCGTGCTGGTGGTGCTGCTGGCCTTCGTCACCGACGCCCTGCTGGTCATCGCCCAGTACCTGCTCACCCCCTGGACCCGGGGCAACGGGCGGCCGGGCTCCGGGCTCAGGGCCCGCACGCGCCGAGCCGCCGCCGTGCCCACACCGTCGACCACGGGCGCCGCCGCGCACCCGAGCCCAGCCACGGCGGGGGAGTGACCATGGACATCCTGAACGAACTCGTGGCGTGGTTCTCGGACCCCGCGCAGTGGAGCGGCTCGGCGGGCATCCCGGCCCGGCTGGGCGAACACGTCTACTACTCGCTGCTGGGCCTGCTCATCTCGACCGCCATCGCGGTCCCGATCGGCCTGTTCACCGGACACACCGGCGTGGGCGGCTTCCTCACCGCGAGCCTGGCCAACTTCGCCCGGGCCCTGCCCACCATCGGCGTGCTCTTCCTGATCGTGCTGGCCGCCGGGATCGGGCTCGTTCCCGTCATCGCGGCCCTGGTGGCCCTGGCCGTCCCGCCGATCCTCGTCAACACCCACGAGGGCGTCCGGGGCGTCGAGCCCCGGCTCAGGGACGCCGCGCTGGGCATGGGCATGCGCGGCCGCGAGGTCCTGTTCAAGCTCGAACTCCCGGTGGCCACACCGCTCATCCTGATCGGGATGCGCACGGCCGCCGTCCAGGTGGTGGCCACGGCCACCATCGCCGCCTACGTGGGAGTGGGCGGGTTGGGCCGCTACATCGTCGACGGCCAAGCCCGCCAGGACCTCACGATGATGCTGGGCGGTTCCGTACTCGTGGTGGCGCTCGCGGTGGTCACCACGCTCCTGTTCGCCGGGCTGCGACGGTTCCTCGTCGCGCCCGGACTGCGTGCCGAGTCCGCGGTGGCGCGCTGACCTGGCGGTCTTCGGGCACCGCCTGTCAAGTAGGACTCCCCAGAGAGAAGGTTCGGACATGCACAAGAAGCTCGCCCTCATCGGGCTTCCCCTGGTGTTGCTCCTCAGCGCGTGCGGTGGCAGCGACCCCTACGAGGAGGACGGCGGCGGAGGCGCCGCGTCGGGCGCGGTGGTCATCGGTTCGGCCGACTTCCCCGAGAGCACCCTGCTCGCGGAGCTGTACGGCCGGGCCATGGCGGCCGAGGGCGTGGAGGTCGACTACCAGCTCAACATCGGCAGCCGCGAGGTGTACTACTCGCAGATCGAGTCGGGCAACCTCTCCGTCTTCCCCGAGTACAACGGCGCGACCCTGGCCTACCTCGACGACGAGGCGCCCAGCGCCGACGCCGAGGAGACCAACGCCCTGGTCGAGGAGGCCCTGCCGGAGGGGTTGGAGATCCTGGACTCCTCCAGCGCGGAGAACAAGGACTCGGTCACCGTGACGAGAGAGGTGGCCGAGGAGCACGACCTGGCCAGCCTCACGGACCTGGCCGAGGTGGCCGACCAGCTCGTGCTGGGCGGACCGCCCGAGTTCGAGACCCGCCACCAGGGCGTGGTGGGACTGGAGTCGGTCTACGGGATCGAGTTCTCCGAGTTCCGCTCGCTGGAGGTCGCCCTCCTGACCAAGGCGCTGGAGGACGGCGACATCCAGGCGGCCAACCTGTTCACGACCGACCCGCAGATCGCGGTGGAGGACCTCGTGGTCCTGGAGGACCCGGAGAATCTCTTCGGATCGCAGAACATCACGCCGCTCATCAACGGCGAGCAGGTCGACGACACGGCGCGTGACGCCCTCAACGCCGTCTCCGCGGCGCTGACCACGGAGGAGCTCACCCAGCTCAACGAGCGCGTCGTGATCGACAACGAGAACGCCGCCGACGTCGCCCAGGAGTGGCTGGAGGAGCAGGGCCTGGTCTGACCGCCCGCACGACAGGGGCCCCGGAACCGCATCACGGTTCCGGGGCCCCTCGCACGTCCCGGCGGAATCACCCCAGGGAGTGGTACCGGCCGTCCCAGCGGACCATCGCCGGACCGCGCCGCTCCGCGCCCACCTCGGGCAGGCCCACCACGTCCGCGAAGAACACCGTGTGGTCACCGACCTCCACCCGCTGGCGCACCGAGCACTCCAGCGCCGCCAGGGAGTCGTCCAGCACGATCGCCCCGGTGTGCGCGCCCCGGTGGTGGGACAGGCCCGACACCAGGTGCCGGGCACTGGGGCGGCCCTCGGCGGCGAACCGCCCCGCCACGGCGCGCTGGTCGGCGGCGAGCACGCTCACCGCGAACGCGCCGACCTCACCCACGACCTCGGCAACGTAGCCCTCCCCGGCCACGCTCAACATCACCACCGGCGGATCCGTGGATATCGACACCAGGGCACTCACCGTCGCCCCGATGTCGTCGCGGCCGTCCGCGACGGTCACCACGGTCACACCGGTCGGCAGCAGCGCCATCGCCTCCAGGTAGGCGCCGCCCGGAACGCTCAACGGATCTCCCACGAGCCGGGCATGCTCAGCGGACCGGAGGCGGGCAGCCCCAACCGGGCGGCCAGGTGCTCCAGCGGCCCCCAGGCGCTCAGCACCGTCTGCGGCTCGGCGGAGGCCACGTCCTCGCTGGACTCGTGCTGACGGAGCCGGTCCAGCGGGTGCGCGCGCGGGAAGACACGGACCGGGAGCGCCCCGGACCCGGCCTTGGCGCGGGCCAGCCGCACCGCCGTCTCGACCCCGCCCAGCTCGTCGACCAGACCGTTCTCCAGGGCGTCCGCGCCGGTCCAGATCCGGCCCTTGGCCACCGCGTGGATCTCGTCCCAGGTGCGGCCCCGGGCGGCGGCGGCCTTCGCCACGAAGTCCTCGTAGATGGTGTCCAGCAGCGTGTTGATGCGCTCCCACTCGGAGTCGCTGAACCCGTTCAGGGTGTCGAACATGCTCGCGTGCGGACCCTCGCTCACGGAGTCGGAGGTGATCCCGAACCGCTCCCGGAGCGCGCCCAGGACCGGCTTGCCGATCAGGACGCCGATGGATCCGGTGATGGTGGCGGGCTGCGCCACGATCGCGTCCGACCCCAGCGCGACGTAGTAGCCGCCCGACCCCGCGACGTCGCCCATGGTCGTGATGACCGGCTTGCCGGCCTCACGGGTCAGCTGGCTCTCCCTGCGGATCAGGTCCGAGGCGATGGCCGAACCCCCGGGGCTGTCCACCCGGAACACCACGGCCCGGACCCGGGGGTCCTGGCGGGCGGCACGGAAGGCGGCGCAGACGGTGTCCGAGCCCATCACGGTGCCGCCCAGCGGGGAGCGGCGGCTCTTGCCCAGGTTGATGCCGCCGTTGGCGGAGATGAGGGCGATGTGGTCGCCGTTGTCCGCGAACCGGGGCCGGGGCGGCGGGACGTGCTTGCGGTGGTAGCGGGTGACGAACTGGAGGGCGGGCTCGGGGGAGTCCTCGCCCTTCCGGGCGCGCACCTCGGCGTTCAGCTCCGCGTACACCTCGTCGCGGTAGGCGAGCTGGTCGACCAGCCCGGCCTCCAACGCCTCCTGGCCGAGGATCGGCGCGGTCGCGACCAGCTCCCGGACCCGCTCCTCGGTGAGCCCGCGGCTCTTGGCGACCGCGGTGACGATCTGGTCGTTCATGGACTCGACGAGGCGTCCGGCCGCCTCGCGGTGGGCGTCGGTGTACTGCGTCTGGGTGTACGGGTTGATCGCGTTCTTGTACTCGTGCCGGGCCCCGGCCTCGAACTTCACGTCGAGCCGGTCCAGAGCGCCCTTGAGGAACGTGGTGCGCGACATCAGGCCGCTCAGCCCCACCAGGCCGGTGGGGGACAGGACCACCCGGGAGAACGCGGTGGCCAGGTAGTACGGCAGGTTGCCGTCACCGGCCTCCCCGAAGGTGTCCGCCCAGGCCACGGCGGGCTTGCCGGTGGCACGGAAGTCGGCGACGGTGTCGCGCAGCTCCTGGATCTTCGCGATTCCCAGGGAACGGGCGTCCACCCGCACGACGAGACCGCCCACCTCGGGGTCGCGGGCACCTCTGCGAATGCCCTCGAGCACCTCCAGGTAGTGCTGCTTGCGCCTGTTCATGATCTGGCTGAGGGGGTCGCCCGGCGCCTCGTCGGCGACACCCTCCGTGAGGTCCAGCTCCAGGACCAACGGGCCCTTGGGCTGGGGGCCGAACCGGTTGAGGGACAAGGGATCAGTGATCTTCGCGAGGTCCACCATGGACCCAGAGTAGTGCGGGAGGTGGTCCGGCGCGGAGGGTGTGTCGAGGGCGCTATGGTCGACTGTGCTCCGATCTGTCAGACACGAGGTCGGGGACCGTACGAGAAGGGCGGAACGTACCATGGCGGGCACGACGAACCTGGTTCGGCACCGGCAGGGGGTCGGTCGCGTCGCGGCGGTCGCCGCGGCGTCCCTGCTGGCGCTCACCGCCTGCGGTTCCGACGAGGCCTCCGGCGGGATCGAACTGGAGCGCGGCGAGAGCGGCATGATGCCCGCCATCGAACCGCCCGGCCCGGAGGGGTTCGACACCGCCGACGTGATGGGCGTGGCGATCGAGACCCCCGAGGAGTGGGAGGTCCAGAACGACGGCTCCCAGCTGTGCATGACCCCGCCCGGACAGAGCTCCTGCGCCTACGGCTCGATCCAGCTCGTCCCCAAACAGGCCGACAAGCACCCGCAGAGCTGGCCCAAGAAGGACGACGCCTTCCACGACGACGACGGCTGGGCGGACGACACCGACAGCTGCCGCAGCCTCAACACCGCCGCCTCGGGCAACATCGGGGTCGAGGGCGCGACCCTCACCACCGGGCCCGGCAACGTCTTCGAGCACGCGGACGGGCTCAAGTCCCACCACTCGCTGTGGACCGTCACCTGCGACAACGACGACACCTTCGAGGTGCGTATGTGGTTCCTGCCCGAGAGCGACGTGCTCCTCTACGTGTGGTCCGTGGACGCCCAGTACAGCGCCGTCTACGACGAGATCGCCGCGTCGATGGACACCACGGAGTACCGGAACGGGTAGGGGTGGGGGCGTACCTCTTGCACTGTGCCTGCTGAGACCCGGGCTCTAGGGCGCTCGAACGGGTACCTCCCTCGTGGCGGAGGGTGCGGGGGGACTCATGCCTGTGGTTGGGGTTCAGACGTGTTTTCTTTGGGCCTCCGCTTCGCTTCGGCCCGGGTTCGGCGCCTTTGCAGAGCTGTTCTTCATCCTCGTCTGCGCCTGGCTCGTTCCTCGCTGGCGGCTTGACTCGTCTTGCAGAACACTCTCCGGCGCTCGAACGGGGCACCCCCCAGCGGCGAGGCGTGCGGGCAGCAATCAGGCTTGTGGCGGAGGCTGGCGGCTCAGCTCCTGCTGAGGCCCGGGCTCTCCGGCGCTCGAACGGGGCGCCCCCCAGCGCCTGTGGCGAGGGTGCGAGGTCAGGGCTCACACCTGTGGTCGAGGTGCGGGGTGGGGCTCACCGCTGTGCCCGGGATCTGGAGGGGCTCGGGGGCCGGTTCCGTGCTCCGTGGAGGGGGCTGGGTTTCCGCCCGTGGATTGCCCGAATCGTGTGTCCCGGAAGGGGTCCGAGGACATAGGGTCGTGTTCGGTGAAGCAGTCAACGGAACTTGATGGGGTGCATGCGCTGGTGACCACCATGGGAACGGCGGGACGGGTCGAGCAGTACACGCTGGACAACGGACTGCGTCTGGTGACGGCTCCGGCCTCCACCGGCCAGGTCGCCTCGGTCAACCTCTGGTACGGGGTCGGGTCTCGGCACGAGGTGACCGGCCGCACCGGGTTCGCGCACCTGTTCGAGCACCTGATGTTCCAGGGCAGCGGCAACGTCACCAAGGGCGAGCACTTCGACGTGGTCGAGCGGCTGGGCGGCGACATCAACGCCTCCACCTCGACGGACCGCACCAACTACTTCGAGACGGTGCCCACGCACGCCCTCGACACCGTCCTGTGGCTGGAGTCGGACCGGCTGGCGACCCTGCGCGACGGCATGACCCAGGAGGTCCTGGACAACCAGCGCGACGTCGTCAAGAACGAGCGCCGCCAGCGTTACGACAACCAGCCCTACGGCACGGCCCTGGAGCGCATCCTGCGCCTGGCCTACCCCGAGGGCCACCCCTACCACCACTCCACGATCGGCTCCATGGCCGACCTGGACGCCGCCGACCTGGACTACGTCAAGTCGTTCCACAAGGCGCACTACGGCCCGGACAACTGCGTGCTGACCATCGTCAGCGACCTGGCGTCCGAGGACGTCCTGGCCAGGGTCGAGAAGTACTTCGGCGGTATCCCCGCACGCGAGGAGATCCCCGAGACCCCCGACCCCGCGCTGCACGCCCCCCTGGGCGGCCCCGTGCGGGACGCCGTCACGGAGACCGTCCCGGCCGCCGGGGTGTTCATCGGCTTCCGCGTCCCCTCCTACGGCGAACGCGGCCACGACGCCGCCCAGCTGGCCGCCGCCGTCCTCGGACAGGGCCAGGGCAGCCGCCTGTACCGTTCGCTGGTCGTCGACCGTCCGATCGCCGCCGACGACGGCGGCGGCTCCGCCGACATCCTGCCCTTCCGCTACACCGACAGCCTCCTGCTGGTGAACATGCTGGCCCGCGAGGGGGTGGAGGGCGACGTCCTGGAGCAGGCCATCCGCGAGGAGGTCGCCAAGCTCGGCAACGGGATCACCGACGAGGAGCTCGACCGGGCCCGCGCCGTCCTGGAGCGCGAACACCTGCACTCCATCGCCAGCCCCTCCGGCCTGGCCGACACCATCGGCAGCTGCACCCAGCTGCTCGGCGACCCCGAGCTCGCCTTCACCTGGCCCGAGCGCTGGGCGGACATCACCGCCGAGGAGGTCCGCGCCGCCGCCGCGAACCTGCTCGTCGACGACAACATGCTGATCGTCCGGTTCGACCCCGAACCGGAGACCGCCGCCGAGACGCTCCAGGCGGAAGCCGAGGCCGACGCCGCGGCCCACGCCCAGCAGGCGTAACCGCCCCGTTCCCGCCCAGCCGCAGAAAGAGCCGCAGAGCATGCAGCAGAACCGCCCGGACCTCGGCGCGCCCGCGTCCTTCACGTTTCCCAAGCCCCGGCGGGTCACCGTCGGCGGCGGCACCATCGTCGCCCTCGACGTGCCCGGCCAGCAGCTGGCCTCCCTCCGCCTCGTGCACCCCTTCGGCGGTGCCGTCGAACCGCTGGACGCCATGGGTGTCAGCGCGCTGACCAGCGAGGCGCTGGAGGACGGCCCCGGTGGCAACAGCTCCCTGGCCCCGGCCCTGGAGCGCCACGGCGCGGAGTGGATCGCGCGCGTCAACTGGGACGGCTTCATCACCGGCCTCGACGCGCCCACCAACCGCCTCGGTGAGGCCGTCCACCTGTTCGCGGACGCCGTGCGCCGTCCGGCCCTCAACCCCGACGACGTCGTACGCCGCCGTGAGCAGCTGCTGGAGCGCTTCTGGCTGGACGCCTCCTCCGCCTCCACGCTGGCCATGCGCAGCCTCGGCGGCCAGCTGTTCACCGGCCGTTACGCCACGCCGCTCGCGGGCGGCCCGGTCAAGCTGGCTAACATCACCCCCGAGACCGTCGCGCGCTTCCACGCGGACTCGATCGCCTCGGTCGCCGGAACCCTCGTGGTCGTCGGCGACCTCGCCAACGTGGACCTGGAGGAGCTGGGCCGGATCGTGTTCGGCGACGCCGCGCGCGCGCCCGAGCGCCAGACCACCGAGCCCGCCCCGCCGCCCGGCGACCAGCCGCGCGTGCTCATCGTGGACCGGCCCGGCTCCGTGCAGTCGGCCCTGGTCATCGCCCACCGCGCCCCCTCGCGTTCGCAGGTGGACCTGCCGCGCGCCGAGGGCATCGGGGAGATCCTGGGCGGGATGTTCACCTCCCGCCTCAACATGGAGCTGCGTGAGCGCCTGGGCTACACCTACGGCGCCGGGAGCCGCTTCGACCTGCGCCGCGACAGCGGCGTCTTCTTCATGAGCACGCAGGTCGAGGCAGGGACCACCGCGCACTCGGTCACCTCCTCGCTGGAGCAGGTGAACAAGCTGCGCGACCAGGGCGTCACCGAGGACGAGCTGTCCACGGTCCGCGAGTCCAACACGGTGGGCCTGCCGGTCACCTACTCCACGGCCCGTGCCATGGCCGGAGCGCTGGTCGACATGGTCGTGCACGACCTTCCCGACGACAACGTGGACCGCATCCGCGCCGGGTACGAGAAGCTCACCGCCGAGGACCTGAACACCGCGGCCGTCGAGTACCTTCGTCCTGAGGAAGCCGTCGTGGTGGTGGTCGGTGACGCCGACAGCCTGCGCGAACCGCTGGCCAAGACCGGTGTCGGTCCGGTCGAGGTGCGCACGCCCGAGTCCCTCTGGAGCTGATCGTCCGACTCCTCCCGCGCGGGCACGCGCGCACGCACGTGCACGTGCGTGCCGCCCGGGTCAAGGATCGGAGGGGGAGAGCCTCGTCACGGTATGCGCGGCTCTCCCTCGGACATAACGAAACCGAACCTATGTGTCAGCCATCAGACAACCAGCGGCGTGGCCCCGGCGTCATCCTGGTATAACGAGTGATCCGTGCACCTAAGTGGTGACAGCGACCGCAATGCTCCGCAGGAGGCCACCATGGCCGGTGAATGGACCCGTGGATAACCGTGTCCTCCCTAGAAGACCCGCACACCCAGCGGCCCCAGACGTCGCCCGACTCCGCGCGTCCCGAGGCGGCCGTGGCTGAGCCGGAGGGCGGTGGTCGGCTGCTCAAGGGTCGCTACCAGCTCACCTCCGAGATCGCGCGCGGCGGTGTCGGTACCGTCTGGCGCGCCACCGACCTGGTCATCAAGCGGGAGGTGGCGGTCAAGGAGCTCCGCCTGCCCTCGGACCTGAGTCGCAACGAACGCGAGTCGCTGGTCCAGCGCACCACGCGGGAGGCCAGGGTCGCCGGGCGCCTGGTGCACCCCAGCCTCGTCACCGTCCTCGACGTCGTGGACGAGGACGAGCGGCCGTGGATCGTCATGGAGCTGCTGGAGGCCTCCACCCTGGAGGAGATCATCCAGGTCGGTGGCCCGCTGCCCTACCAGCGCGTGGCCGAGATAGGGCTCCAGCTGATCGACGCGCTCAAGGTGGCGCACAACGAGGGCATCGTCCACCGCGACGTCAAGCCCGACAACGTCATGATCAGCGAGGCGGGCCGGGTGGTGCTGACCGACTTCGGCCTGGCCGCCTGGAACGGCGAGTCCGCGCTGAGCGCCTCCGGACGCATCATCGGTTCGCCCGCCTACATCCCGCCGGAGCGCGCCAAGGCAGGTCCGGTGGGCCCGGAGTCCGACATCTGGTCCCTGGGCGCGACTCTGTACGCGGCGGTCGAGGGCTACCCGCCCTACGACCGCAAGGGCTACATCAAGATCCTCCGTCAGGAGCCGTTGGACGAGCCCAAAGAGGCCACCAACGCCGGTCCGCTCGCCCCGGTGCTCGCGGGGATGCTGCGGGTCGAGCCGGGTGAGCGGCTGAGCGCGGAGAACGCCGCCAAGATGCTGCGGATCGCGGCCCTGGCCCCGTGGGCGCCCGAGCGCACCGACGGGGAACGGACCGCCGAGGCCGCCGCCGGAGGTGAGGACTCCGCCGAACCGGAGGAGCGTGAGTCGGCGCGGGAGCACTTCCGCGCGGGCGCGCACGTGCTGGCCGAGTCCATCAGCGAGCGCCTGCGCAACAGCTCCGAGGCGGTGAACTCGATCATGCTGTCGATCCGCGAGTCCACGGAGACGCTGGGCCTGACCAAGTCGGGCAAGCACTCGGAGCGCAGCCACCTGACCGTGGCCGCCGGTGTGGTCCTGGGCGTGGTCGCCCTGCTGGCCCTGGTCGTGTGGGCGCTCTTCGGCCTGTGACCACCGCACACACGAAGAGGCGCGCGAACGGGTTCGCGCGCCTCTGGTCGTTCCTGGGTCCCACGGGCCCCGCCGAGGGGACGCCGGGGGGGAGTGGGGCCGGCGGGATTCGAACCCGCACTGTACAGCACCTAAAGCTGCCGTCTCCTGCCGTTGGACTACGGCCCCGACGGGGTCACTCTACCGGGATCGGGGACTCGACCGGCCGTCCGGGGCCCGTGGCCTCCGGACGGCCGGTCGGCGGACTCAGACGCCCAGTTCCTTCTTGACGCGGTCCACGTGGCCGGTCGCCTTCACGTTGTAGAAGGCCTTGGTCACCTTGCCGTCGGCACCCACGATGACGGTGGAGCGGATGACGCCCTGGACGACGCGGCCGTAGTTCTTCTTCTCGCCGAAGGCGCCGTAGGCGCGGAGGGTGTCCTTGTCCGGGTCGCCGACCAGGGTGAAGGTCAGGCTCTCCTGCTCCCTGAACCGGGCCAGCTTCTCGGAGGTGTCCGGGGAGACGCCCAGGACGGTGAACCCGGCGGCGGCGAACTCCGCGATGTTGTCACGGAAGTCGCAGGCCTGCGTGGTGCACCCGGGAGTCATGGCGGCCGGGTAGAAGTACAGGACGACGCTCTTGCCGGTGTCGGCCAGGACCTTGCTCAGGGTGACGGGCTGGCCGTCGGCGTCGCTGAGGGTGAAGTCGGGTGCCTGGTCGCCGGGCTCAAGGCGGATGGGGTCGCTCACGTTGTGTCTTCCTGTCTGCTGCTGGCGGACCGCGTGCGACGGTCCGCGTCGTTTCACGCCTCACAGTACGAGATCCGCCTGAGCGCCGGGAGGGCTGGTTCGTCGGCGCTGGTCGTCCGGGCGGATGATCTTCGGTTGCGATTCCGGTTCGGTTCATCCGCTTTGGGATCGACCAACGGTTCGATCACCTATTGTTGAGCCTGTGCTATAGGTTGGTCGTCCTCTGGGACATGGCGCAGCGTGCGCGGGTCGCCCGTGACCCGATGGTGTGTCCGACGGCCACGGACCGGGACACATCCGCTTCGCTTTGGGAGTAGTTCGTCACGATGCCTGGATACACACTCGACGAGGTCAGGGCTCGTACCCTCAAGGAACGCGACTCCTGGTTGACGGTGTACCTGGTCGACCCGATCGCGGTCCGGCTCGTGCGACTCCTCGCCAACCGGACGGCCGTCACCCCCAACCAGCTGACCGTCGTCGCCCTCTTCCTCGGTCTGGGCGCGGCCGTGTGCTTCGCGTTCGGCTACTGGCAGCTCCTGCTCCTGGGAGCGCTGCTCTACTACGCCTGCTTCCTCGTGGACTGCACGGACGGCAAGCTGGCCCGCCTCACCGGCTCGGAGTCGCTCTTCGGAGCCTGGATGGACTACGTCTCGGACCGGTTCCGGGTCCTGGTGTGCGTGGTCGCCCTCATGGGCGGCCAGTTCCGGGAGACCGGCCACGTGGCGTTCGTCTGGCTGGCGCTGGCCGTGGTCTTCCTGGACATGCTGCGCTACCTGAACGCCCTCCAGGTGTACAAGGTCCGCCGTGAGATGCGCTCGCACCTGGCGGCGGCCCTGGAGCGGGCCCGCGCCACCCTGTCCATGCTGGAGCCGGAGCGCGACGCCACCGGCGACGCGACGGGTGGCGGCGGCCGCACCATGAGCGACGGCGGCGAGCAGGCGGTGCTGCGGCACGGCATCGGAGTCCTGGAGCAGATCCTGCGCAGCCAGAACGAGCGGGAGGCGCGCAACCAGCGGACCGCCGGGAAGCAGCCGGACCTGACGCTGCCCAAGGTGGACCTGCACCAGGAGTTCCGTACGCGTTTCCCCTGGTACCAGCGCTTCTGGGCGGCGCTCAACGCTCGTCGGGTCCGGACCCACCTGGTGGGCGGGATCGAGTTCCAGATGGCGGTCTTCGTGGTGGCGCCGGTCGCCGCGGTGGTCTTCGGGCCGCCGGTGATCGGCTGGATCACCGCGTTCGTGGGCGTTTTGCTGCTCGCCTTCGAGATCGCCATCATCTATAAACTGTGGTTGTCCACGCGGGACTTCTTCCGCGTGGTCGACGGAATCGATGGCGCGCTGAGATTCTCCGGTCCGTTCGACGGCGCGGAGGAACAGGGTCGGGACACCGGCTCGGACTCGGACTCTCAGACAACCGTGCGCTAGTGAAGAGAGGCACCCCATGACGGGACACGAGACCGAACCGCGCCAGACCCCCGCCGAACTCCAGGCCGAGATCACCCGAGAGCAGCGTCGGCTGGCGGAGACGCTGGACGAGCTCAGCGTGCAGGCCCGACCGGCCAACATCGCCCGGCGGCAGATCGACCGGGCCAAGGACCGGGGGACCCGGATCTTCGACGAGGCGCGTGCGCTCGTGTTCGGCGGCGGCGCCGTGCGAGTGGAGAGCCGCCTGGTGCACCCCGAGGAGGGCAGCATCGTGGTCAAGGGCGACGACAAGGTGGTGACCACCTACCAGTCGCGCGGCCAGCTGCCCCCGGAGGCGCTCATCCTCATGGCTGGGGTGGGTACGGTCGTCGCGGTGGGCGTCGTCGCCTGGGCGGTCCGCCGCAGGAGGAAGTAGCCGCGTCCGGGCCGTTCCCGGACCGCACCGAACGTGAGGACGGGGCCCGCGCGAACTCTCGCGCGGGCCCCGTCATCGTGTGGTGCGCCGTCGTCCGGGCGCGGGATCAGAGGAAGGTCCGGCCCTCGCCCCGGTAGGTGGGGACGGCTCCCTCGTAGGTCCCGGTGTCGGAGTCGACGAGGTGCAGGGTGTCGAAGCGTTCGCACAGCTCCCCGGCCTTGGCGTGGCGCATCCACACGCGGTCACCGACACGGAGCTCGCGCGCGGCCTCACCGATCAGCGGGGTCTGCACCTCCCCGGCTCCCTCCGTGGGGCTGTAGGAGAGCCCCGACGGCAGATGGGGGACCGGGGGACGGTGGGCGTCGGCCGGGCCGGAGGCCGGGTAGCCGCCGCCCAGGACGGTGGCCACGTTCGGCGCGGGTCGGCGGACGACGGGCAGGGCGAACAGGGCGGCGGGACGGCCCCGGAACGCCCGGTACTGGTCGAACAGGTGCGGTTGGTAGAGGCCCGACCCGGCGGCCAGCTCGGTCACCGCGCGTTCGCGCCCGGTGGTGTGGAGGCTGCCGGTGCCGCCGCCGTTGACGAAACGGGGCGCGGCGACGCCGCGGACGGCACGGGTGATCGCGGCTCTTCGTCTGGCCAGTTCGACGGCGGAGCGGCGCTGGACGGCGCGCAGGACCCGCCCGTACAGGGGACGGCCGGGGGGCGCGTCGCCCACTCCCGCGATCTGCCCCTCGTAGGCCATGATCCCGTCCAGTTCCAGCTCGGGGCGGCGCACGACGGCGCGGGCCAGCGCGGCGGCCTGCGCGGGGGTGCGGACGGGGGACCGGTAGGCGCCCACGCGCAGGCCGGAGCCGAGCGGCTGCCAGCTGGTGTCGATGTCCAGGCAGACCCGGATCGGGGGCGCGTCGGGAGCGCGGTCGGCCCGTGCGGCCGCGTCGCGGATGAGGTCGAGGTGGGCGGTGTCGTCGACCATCAGGGTGATGACGCGGGCGGCGGCCGGTGAGGAGGCGAGTTCGGCCAGGGCGTCGGTGTCCGCCGTGGGGTAGGCGACGAGGATGTCGTCGCTGAGCGGTTCGGTGTCGCCGGTGGCCAGCCAGAGCGCCTCCGGGAGGGTGAAGGCCATGACGCCCTCGTACCCGGGCAGGCCGAGGACGGTGCGCAGGAGTGCCCTGGAGCGTACGGACTTGCTCGCCACCCGGATGGGACGGCCGTGGGCGCGGCGGGTCAGGTCGGCGGCGTTGGCGCGGAAGGCGGCCAGGTCGACCATGGCGAAGGGGGCCTGGATGTCGCGCGTCGCGGCCTCGTACTTCTCACGCAGTCTCGTCATGTTCCCGAGGATGCCAGAACATGAATGAGCTTCATATTGTCCGGAGGGCCCGATTTCGTGCTTTTCCGGTCAGGAGCGGTGACGCGGGATACCCGGAGGGCGGCCCCGTGGGTGCCACACGCTGGATATCCTGGGGCGTCACGGCTGATCAGCCGGTCGACCCCGGGAGTTGTTTCCTTTCATGAACGAGCGCGAGTACGTCCTGACCCTCTCCTGCCCCGACAGTCGGGGTATCGTCGCGGCGGTGGCCAACCTGTTGGCCGACCACGGGTGCAACATCACCGAGAGTCAGCAGTACGGCGACCACTTCAGCGGTCGCTTCTTCCTCCGGACCCAGTTCGTGGCGGAGGCGGGGCCCGCGGGCGCGGTCAGCGAGGACGCCCTGCGCGGGGCCTTCGCGTCCCTGGCCGGTGGGTTCGGCGGCGGCGACGGCGGCTCGTTCGTGGAGTGGGACCTCCAGGCGCGGGACGTGCGCCCGCGCATGATCGTCATGGTGTCGCGGTTCGGGCACTGCCTCAACGATCTCCTGTACCGCCAGCGCAGCGGCCTGCTGGACATCGACATCGCGGCGGTGGTCTCGAACCACCCCGACCTGGAGTTCCTGGCCGACTCCTACGGCGTGGACTTCCACCACCTGCCCGTCACCCCCGAGAACAAGGGTGAGCAGGAGGGCCGGGTCCTGGAGCTGGTCGACTCCTACGACGTGGACCTGGTGGTGTTGGCCCGCTACATGCAGGTGCTCTCCGAGCAGCTGTGCACCAAGATGTCCGGGCGCATCATCAACATCCACCACTCCTTCCTCCCCAGCTTCAAGGGCGCCCGGCCCTACCACCAGGCGCACGCGCGCGGGGTGAAGCTGATCGGCGCCACCGCCCACTACGTCACGGCCGACCTGGACGAGGGCCCGATCATCGAGCAGGAGGTCTCCCGGGTCGACCACACCCACAGCCCGGAGCAGCTCACCGCGATCGGCCGGGACCTGGAGTCCGTGGCCCTGGCGCGCGCCGTGAACTGGCACGCCCAGCGACGGGTCCTGCTCAACGGGGACAAGACGGTGATCTTCGGCTAGGAGCCGCCGCCCGGCCCGGCGGCGTGGCGGCGCGACACGATTTCGGACGCAGGGGTGCCTACGGGCGCCCCTGACGTTTTTCCAGCCCAGCCGGGGTTCCGGAAGTGGTTTTGGGGCAAGGATGGTGACACCGTTACCCTTCTGACCTGCAAATCATGACTCCAAGTGTCTTGTTGGCTACATAGCGTGCGTATAAGGTGTGATGAGGTCGAAACCGTTCCGGTCGTCCCGACCGGGGCGACACGGGTTTCGGACTGACAACCCTGAGCCGTAACGGCTCTGATCAGGGGGACACTCATGGGCAAGCACTTCGACGACGCCGCCGGCAAGGGCAAGGAAGCCCTCGGCAAGGTCACCGGCGACAAGGGCACCGAGGCCGAGGGCAAGTTCGACCAGGCCAAGTCCGGGGCCAAGGACGCCGCCGACAAGGCGAAGGACAAGGCCGAGGACCTCAAGGACAAGGCCGAGGACAAGATCAAGGGCGTCTTCAAGAAGAAGTAGCGGCGTCCAGAACGGCTTTTCGCACTGCGTAGGGGGACCAGTGTCGGACATCAAGACCGAATCCGCGGTACCGAGCGCCCGTGAGTCCAAGGGCGGCCGCGACTCCGATAGCAGGCACGAGCAGGGGCACACCCAGATCGCTGACGGCGTCGTGGCCAAGATCGCCGGTATGGCGGCCCGCGAGATCGGCGGCGTCCACGCCATGGGCGGCGGGGCCGCGCGCGTGGTCGGTGCGGTGCGCGACGCCGTGAGCGGCGGCAGCTCCTCCGGGTCGGTGGCGCAGGGCGTCTCCGTCGAGGTGGGGGAACGCCAGGCCGCCGTCGACATCGACCTGGTCGTCGAGTACGGGGCCGCCATCCAGGACCTCGCCGCCGCGGTACGGCGCAACGTCACCCACGCGGTCGAGCGGATGACGGGCCTGGAGGTCACCGAGATCAACATCCGGGTGGACGACATCCACCTGCCCGGGGACGACGAGTCCGCCGACCGCGGCGACTCCGAGCCCAGGGTCCAGTAGCCGTGGGCGGCGACGACCGGGGCGCGATCGCACGGGCTCTCGCGGAGGGCGCGCTGCGCTTCTCCGACGTGGTGGAACTGTCCTCCGGATCCTTCGGAACCCTGAGCACCGCGGTGCCGGGGGGACGGGTCCGGGGGGTGGCCGTGCGGGACGACCACGTCGAGGTCGGTGTGGTCCTCCGCTACGGGCGACCGCTACCGGAGGTCGCCGCCGAGATCCGCCGGGGCCTGGCCCCGCTGTCCGGCGGCCGCGCCGTCCACGTGTCCGTGGAGGACGTGGTCGCCGGGCTCGGAGACGGCACACGCACCGCCAGCTAGACCTACAAGCAGGGATTAGAGGGGGTAGCCATGTGGCCCATCGTCGGACTGTCCTACGGGACGGTACTCGGGCTCGCTGCGGCGTTCGGCGGGTTCCCCGCCTTCGCGTTGGTACTGGTCCTCGGCCTCGTCGGGTTCGTCGCGGGCCGGGCGATGGAGGGTGAGATCGACCTCGCCGAGATGTTCACACGGCGGTCGGCGTAGACAGGGGTGAGGTCGTGGTCGGGGTTCGCAGTGACACCGTCCCTCGTCAGCGGGGGCACGCCCCCGAGGGGGAGCCCGGGAGGCACACCCGGGTCCGGGACCCCGGAGGCCGCACGGAGATTCCCGGGGCCGCCATCGAGAAGGTGGCGGCCAGGGCCGTCGGGGAGGTCGCCGGGGCACGGGCCGTGCGGTCGAGGGCGGCCCGCGCCAGGGTGAGCGGGGAGATCGTCCTCCTGAGGCTGCGGGTCGGGGTGCGCTACCCGAGGCCCGCCCGCCAGGTGGCCGAAGAGGTGCGCGGCCACGTCAAGGACCGGGTCGAGCGGATCACCGGCAAACAGGTCCACCACATCGACATCGAGATCGCGGAGCTGGTGCGCTGACATGACCACTGTGGAAGAGGCGCTCGCGCGTCCGAACCAGGGGATCGACCGCCGCGCCAAGCGGGTCGCCGTCCACACGTTCCGACCACGCAGGTCCTGGCCGGCGGTCCTCACCGGGTTGCTGATCCTGGTGGTGGCCGTGGTCGCCGCGGCCGAGGTGATCGCCGCGCTCGCGGGCAATCCGCTGCGGCTGATCCCGGTCGGCCCGGCCACGGACTACGCCGCCGCCACGACCTGGTCCGAACCGTCGGTGCAGATCGCCTCGGCGGTCCTGGCGCTGATCGGGTTGGCCCTGATCGTGGTGGCGCTGGCCCCGGGGCGGAGCCGGTGGACCGCGTTGCGTACCGACGACCCGGCGCTGGTCGTCGGCCTGACCCGGCCCGCGCTGAGGCGGGCGGTGGCGTCCGCCGCTCAGGACGTGAGCGGGGTCGAACACGTGCACGTGGCCGTGCGCGGCAACCGGCTCCGGGTTCACGTGCGCACCGGGATGCGTGACTCGCACGGGCTGCCCGCCGAGGTCACCTCGGCCGTGGAGCACCGGCTGGAGGAGTTGGCGCCGCTGCGCAGCATGCGGATCGCCACGCACGTTCGATACGCGGAGGGTTGACCATGGCGCGGGACAGGTCTCGAAGGTCGGCCCGGGGCAACCGCCTGGGCCTGGTGATCGTGGGAGTCGTCCTGCTGGCGGCGGGCCTCGCGGCCCTGGCCGTCGGACGGGGGCTCCTCGGCGGGGACCTCGCCGCCACCCCGCTGCTCGGGGACCGGACCAACGCGGTGCTCGCCCAGCAGTGGGTGCCCTACGTGGCGGTGGCCGTCGCGTTCGTGGCCGGGTTCCTGGCCCTGCGCTGGCTGATGGTGCAGGGCATGAACGACACTGTGGGCCGTCTGTACCTCGCCCGCGACGAGGCGGGCAACGTGGAGATGCCGGAGAGCGCCGCCCGGGGCGCCCTGGAGCAGGAGGTCGCCGACTATCCCGGGGTGCGTCGGGCCCGTGCCCGCCTCACGGAGTCGGGCGACTACCCCCACCTTCGGCTGGCGCTGACCCTGGAGGACGACGCCGACGTGGCGGGGATCTGGCGGCGCGTCCGCTCGGAGGCCATCACCAACCTGCGCGGCGCCCTCGAACTCGACCAGGTCCCCGCCGTCATCCGGATGTCCATGACCGCTCCGGCCAGGAACCCCCGGCGCAGTCTCGCCTGAGCCACCCCGCGAACGGGAAGGGGGCGGCGCCGGAAGCGCCGCCCCCTTCCGTGTGTGCCGGTCAGTCCAGTGCGGGACTACTTCCTTGAGCCAATACCGAGGTGGACCTGTTTCGATGTTCTGGCTCGATCGGAAGTTATGGGAACGACGTGAGAATGGCCGTGCTTTCCACGAGAATCGGTGGGAGGCCGAAAGCGACGTGGAGGCTGGCGGCCACCTGTGCGCTCATGGGACTCATCGCCAGCTGATGACCGTCGAGACGTTCCCGGGCATCTCGGAAAGCTCCTCCGGGGCGCCGGACCCGTCCGTCGGCACCTTGTACCAGCTGGCGGGACCGCTCTGGGGTTCGTTGCGGAAGAGGACCTCGCCGCCGTCGGGAGAGGGCACGACGTGCGAGTTCACCCCGTCGCCGTCGGGGGACAGCGTCCGATCGACCGGCAGGGGCTCCCACAGGTTCCGTGGGGTGGTGGAGTTCTCCTCCTCGTAGCCCTCGAGGGTGGTCTCGGTGAACTCCAGGACGCTCAGCACCTCGTCGTCGAAGAGCAGGGTGTTGGCGTCGAGGGCCCGGACGGTGCCGCTGGCGTCGACGTCCACCTCGGTGGTGCGGTCCCTGTTGAGGAAGTTGAGGGTCAGGTCGACCACGTCGTCGTCGGCCTGGTCCCCGATGTCGAAGAAGGACAGCCCCAGGTCGTTGTTCTGGACCACCGTCGAGCCGTCGAGGACCACGGCCATCGGTGTGCTCTGGCCGTCGTCGATGGCGGCCCTGTCCAGACCGGGCATGACCGTGAGGTGCTCGCACATCTGCTGGGTGTCGCAGGTGCCGAGGTCGGTGAACTCGCCGTTCTCCAGGTCGAGGGCCCGGACGACGTCCTCGCTCTCACCGGTCTCCGACACGAAGACGATCCTGTCCCGCTCCGGGTCGGCCACGGGGTGCAGGTGGTCGGCCGGGCCCTCGGAGCCGGCGTCCTCGGGGGCGGGGCTGAGCGCCGTGAACGTGCCGTCCTCGGCCATGACCCCGAACCCCGTGACGGCGACGCCGTCGACCCTCTCCGCGAAGGTGCCCAGGACCAGGCCGCGTTCGGGGAAGAGGGACGGCGCGCCCGTGTCGCAGGAGGTCTCCAGGGAGAGGCTCTGCGGTTCCACCGCACGACCGTGGGAGAGGTCGTCGGACTCCGCGTGGACGGCCTCGGCCGTGTCGAAGCGGACGCTGGTGATCTCCCGGGCGTCCTCGGGGGAGCGGAGGGTGAACTCCAGCCAGCCGGGCTGGCACTCCGCGGTGAGGATGCCCGGGGCGGCCAGCGAGCCCGACCCCGTGGACCTCTCGCGGGCGGGACCGCTCTCCTCGGTGTCGGGTGCCTCCGTCTCCTCGGAAGCGCTCTCCCCGGGCTCCGTGGGAGCGGGTTCCTCTGTTCTGAGGAGGCCGCAGCCGGAGAGCACCAGGGCCAGGGCGGCCGCGGGGGCGAGCACTCGGAGGGCGGGGGGAATGGTTCTGGAGGTCACGGCCGAAATCTATACCACGGGTCGTCCGGGCGAATTCCCGGAGCGGGGGGAATGGTGACGGAGACGGTCACGTGTTTCTCGCGGGAGCGCGCCGGAAAGCGGCGGACCGCTGGTGATCCGTGACCCCTCCGGGTGGCCGGAACCGGCCAGGAAGGGGCGAGTCTGGTGGCGAGCGGAGCTCAAGCCACCAGACCCGGGGTGCCGACCGACGAGGGCGAGCGGGTGGGAGCTCGAGCCCGGTCATCGGCCGTGCCCCCCGTACAACCAGGGGATGAACCAGGACATTCCCGGCACTGGCTCAGCACTCGATGACGTTGACGGCGAGGCCGCCTCGGCTGGTCTCCTTGTACTTGTCGTGCATGTCGCGGCCGGTGTCGCGCATGGTCCGGATGACCTTGTCCAGGCTCACGAAGTGGCTGCCGTCGCCGCGAAGGGCCATACGGGTGGCGCTGATCGCCTTGACCGAGGCGAGCGCGTTGCGTTCGATGCAGGGGATCTGCACCAGGCCGCCGATCGGGTCGCAGGTCAGCCCCAGGTTGTGCTCCATCGCGATCTCGGCCGCGTTCTCCACCTGCGCGGGGGAGCCGCCCAGGACCTCGGCCAGACCGGCCGCGGCCATGGAGGAGGCCGAACCCACCTCGCCCTGGCAGCCCACCTCCGCACCGGAGATCGACGCGTTCTGCTTGAACAGGATGCCGATGGCCGCCGCCGTCAGCATGAAGCGGACCACGCCCTCGTCGCCCGCGCCCGGGCTGAAGTGCAGGTAGTAGTGCAGGACCGCCGGGACGATACCGGCGGCGCCGTTGGTCGGCGCGGTCACCACGCGTCCGCCCGCGGCGTTCTCCTCGTTGACCGCCAGCGCGTACAGCGTGATCCAGTCGCTGCCGCGCATCGGGTCCGGGTCCACGTGGGTGGGGGCGAGCAGCCCGTGCTCGTCGCAGTTGCCGCCCAGCTGACGGTAGAGCCGGTGCGCGCGGCGGGGCACCTTCAGGCCCCCGGGCAGGCTGCCCTCGGTGGACACGCCGCGACGCACGCACTGGCGCATCGCCGTCCAGATCTCCAGGAGCTCCTCCCGGATCTGGTCCGGCGTCCGCCCGAAGGCCTGCTCGTTCGCGAGCATCAGCGCGCTGATCGACATGCCGGTCTGCTCGCACAGCTCCAGCAGTTCCTCGGCGGAGGAGAAGGGGTGGGGCAGGACGGTGTCGTCGGCCTTGATCCGGTCGGCGCCCGCGGCCCTCTCGTCCACGACGAAGCCGCCGCCCACCGAGTAGTACACCTTCGCGGCCACCTCGGCGCCGGAGGCGTCCAGCGCCAGGAAACGCATCCCGTTGGGGTGGTCGGGCAGGCTCTCCCTGCGGCGGAAGTCCACGTCGACGGCGGGGTCGAAGTCCACCGCCGGGCCCTCGGGGCCACCCAGGAACAGTCTTCGGTCCGACCGGACCCCCTCCACGAGGCGGGGGACGGCGTCCACGTCGACACCCTCGGGGGTGTGCCCCATCAGCCCCAGGATCACGGCGGTGTCGCTGCCGTGCCCCTTGCCGGTGAGTGCCAGTGAGCCGTACAGCTCCGCCCGCACGTGGGTCACGCGCGACAGGAGGTCCTCGGAGCGCAGGCCGGACACGAACGTCCGAGCCGCCTTCATCGGACCGACGGTGTGGGAACTCGACGGACCGATACCGATCTTGAACAGGTCGAAGACACTGATGGCCATGGCTGTCCTCCTCGTTGAGCACAGGGGTGGGGCCGTGGTGACCGGCGCCGTGTGGGCCCGCGCGGCCCACACGGCGGGGACTGCTACAGGTTCGGGTAGAGCGGACGCTTGGCGGCCAGAGCGGTGACCCGGTCGCGCAGGGCGGCCTCGTCGAACTCGGGCTTGAGCGCCTCGGCGATGACGTCCGCGACCTCGGCGAAGTCACCCTCGTCGAACCCGCGCGTGGCCAGGGCCGGGGTCCCGATCCGCAGGCCCGAGGTCACCATCGGCGGCCGGGGGTCGTTCGGGACCGCGTTGCGGTTGACCGTGATCCCGACCGAGTGCAGCCGGTCCTCGGCCTCCTGCCCGTTGAGCTGGGAGTCGACCAGGTCGACCAGGACCAGGTGGACGTCGGTGCCGCCGGTCAGGACCTTGACCCCGACCTTGGAGGCGTCCGGCTGGGTGAGCCGCTCCGCGAGGATGCGGGCGCCCGCCACCGTGCGGCGCTGGCGCTCGGCGAACTCCTCGCTCGCCGCGACCTTGAACGAGACCGCCTTGGCCGCGATCACGTGCTCCAGGGGTCCGCCCTGCATGCCGGGGAAGACCGCGGAGTTGATCTTCTTGCCGAGCTCGGCCCTGGACAGGATCATCCCGCCGCGCGGGCCGCCGAGCGTCTTGTGGGTCGTGGTGGTGACCACGTCCGCGAACGGCACCGGGTTGGGGTGCAGTCCGGCCGCGACCAGACCGGCGAAGTGCGCCATGTCCACCATGAGCAGCGCGCCGACCTCGTCGGCGATCTCGCGGAACCTCGCGAAGTCGAGGTGGCGCGGGTAGGCGGACCAGCCCGCCACGATCATCTTCGGCTGGTGCTCCCTGGCCAGGGCGGCGACCTCGTCGTAGTCGACGGTGCCGTCCTCGTCGCGCACGTGGTAGGCCACGGCGTTGAGGATCTTGCCGGAGTAGTTGATCCGCATGCCGTGGGTCAGGTGACCGCCGTGGGCCAGGTCCAGGCCCAGGATGGTGTCACCCGGCTTGAGCAGGGCGAAGTACACGGCCGTGTTGGCCTGCGCGCCCGAGTGGGGCTGCACGTTGGCGTGCTCGGCGCCGAACAGCTCCTTGGCGCGGTCGATCGCCAGCTGCTCGACGACGTCGACGTGCTCGCAGCCGCCGTAGTAGCGACGGCCGGGGTAGCCCTCGGCGTACTTGTTGGTCAGGACCGTGCCCTGGGCCTCCAGGACCGCCTGGGGGGCGAAGTTCTCGGAGGCGATCATCTCCAGGGTGTCGCGCTGGCGCGCCAGTTCGGCGTCGACGGCGGCCGCGACCTCCGGGTCGAGTTCGCCCAGGGTCTGGTTGAGAAGGTTGTCGCTGGTCATGCTAGTTCTCGCCTTCGGTCAGCTTGGTGTACTCCTCGGCGGAGAGCAGGTTCGCGGGCTGCTCGGAGAAGCGCACCCTGAACAGCCAGCCACCCTCGAAGGGCTCGGAGTTGATGGTCTCGGGGGCGTCCTCGAGCGCCTCGTTGACCTCCACGACCTCTCCGGTGACGGGGGAGTAGATGTCGCTGACGGACTTGGTGGACTCCACCTCGCCCGCGGTCTCGCCGGCGGTGACCTCGTCACCGACCGCCGGGGTCTCGACGAAGACGATGTCACCCAGCGACTCGGCGGCGAAGGCCGTGATCCCGACGGTGGCGATCCCGTCCCTGACCGCGATCCACTCGTGTTTGGCGGTGTAACCCAGCTCCGTGGGAACGCTCACTTCAACTCTCCTTGGAGGTGTTCCATTTGTCTGCCGTGCGCCCGTACGGCGACCCGGCCCGGCCTACGCCTGGCCACGCCCCGACCGTGCCGGTCCCTGGTGGGGATCCGGCCGCGCGGGGCGTGCAGGTTCTCGGGTCCGCCGGTGGCGGCCCCGCTTCCTACGACTGCCGCTGGTAGAACGGCAGCTCGACCACGTCGACGTCCTCGCCCCGTCCGCGCACGTCCACGGTGAACGCGCCGGTCGAGGTGTCGAGGTCGCCGTCCACGTAGGCCATGGCGATGGGGCGGCCCAGGGTGGGGGAGGGGGCGCCACTGGTGGTGACTCCGATGACGGTGCCGTCGCGCAGGACGTCCTGGCCCTTGCGGAGCGGACGGCGGCCGCGCGAGGCGAGGCCGATCAGACGCCGGCCACGGGCGGTGCGCGAGGCCTCCTCCAGCGCGGCGCGGCCCACGAAGTCGCCCGGCTTGTCGAGCTTGACCACGCGGCCCAGTCCGGCGTCGAAGGGGGTGAGGTCGGCCGAGAGCTCCTGGCCGTAGAGCGGCATCCCGGCCTCCATACGGAGGGTGTCGCGGGAGGAGAGGCCGGCCGGGACCAACCCGTGCGGGGCGCCCTCGGCCATGAGCGCCGCCCACACCTCGGGGGCGCGGTCGGCGGGCCGGACGAAGATCTCGAACCCGTCCTCGCCGGTGTAGCCGGTGCGGGCGAGCAGGACCGGTACCCCGGCCACGGTGTGCTCGTACCCCGCGTAGTAGCGGATGTCGTCCAGATCGGCGTCGGTGAGCGGGGCGAGGATCTCCACCGCGCGCGGGCCCTGGATCGCGATGAGCGAGTAGTCGGCGGACTCGTCCGCGACCTCGACGTCGAAGCCGGAGGCGCGCTCGGCCAGGGCGGAGGCGACCACGGGCACGTTGGCCGCGTTGGCCACGACCAGGTACTCGTCCTCGCCGAGCCGGTACACGATGAGGTCGTCCAGGACCCCGCCGTCCTCGGCGGTGATCATGGTGTAGCGGGCGCGGCCGACCTTGACCTTGGACAGGAAGCCGACCAGGGCGTGGTCGAGGGCCTCGGCGGCCTGCGGGCCGGTCAGCCGGATCTCGCCCATGTGGGAGAGGTCGAACAGCCCCGCGGCCTCACGGACGGCGGTGTGCTCGGCGGTCTCGCTGCTGTAGCGGAGGGGCATCAGCCATCCGGCGAAGTCGACGAGCGTCGCCCCGGCCTCTTCGTGGATCTTGTGCAGCGCGGTGAGACGCGGCGCGGTCGCGGACTCTGACATGGGCACTCCCGAGAGGATGGGTGTCGTGCGTAAGGCGTTGCCATCCTCCCCCTCTGTCATGGGTGCCTGAGAGCTTCACCGCGCGCTCGGCGTGGTTTGCACCTTCGGCGAGGGAACGCGTCCCTGCTTTCCAGAGTGGTCTCGCCCGTACGGTCCGCTGTGCCTGAGAGGTTGTCTTCGGGGAGGGATTGCTCCTTCGGCGGCCCACGCTGGATACGCGGACACTCTCCCGTACGGGGTCAGCAACACACTCAGCCTAGCAGCGGAGAACTGGGGCGCCCAAGACTGCCCGGGCGGTTGTGGACGACCGCGCCACCCCGGCTCCGACAGGCCGGGACGACCTTCGCGACACGGTCCGCCGAGGTCACGAAGCGTGGTGTGTGACCACCGTGCATGCCCTAGCTTTGTGGGTGGACGTTCCTTCGGACAGCCCTGTGGAGGAGACGAGTGCGTACCGACACCGAACACGCTCCCGGGAGGCCGGGGCACGCCCCCGGCCGTTTCGCCCTCGGAGCGGCGGGTTGTGCCCTCACCCTGTTCGGCGGGGTCGCCTGCGCGGCGACCGACGACACGGAGCCCGCCCAGGGCACCGTCGGCAACCCCGTACAGCTGGGCGACGTGCAGACCGTGGAGCGTGAGGACCTGGAGGCGGTCTTCGCCGAGGCCGGGGTGAAGGGGACGTTCGTGCTCTTCGACGCCGGTGACCGGTCCGCCGTCGTCGTGAACCCGGACCAGGCGGACGAGCGCGCCGTGCCCGCGTCCACCTTCAAGCTGCCGAACACGCTGATCGCCCTCCAGACCGGCGAGGTGTCCGACGTGGACGAGGTGATCTCCCCGGAGTCCGGCGACGAGCTGAGCCTGCGTGAGGCCCTGCCCACCTCCGACGTCCCGGTGCACCAGGAGGTCGCGGACCGGATCGGGTACGACCGGATGTCCACCTGGGTGGACCGGTTCGACTACGGCAACCGGAACGTGGGCGAGGAAGGGGCTACGGACCGCTTCTGGCTGGAGGGCCCCCTGGAGATCTCCGCGCTGGAGCAGGCCACCTTCGTCGCGGAACTCGCCCGCGAGGAACTGCCCGTGGACGTCCAGCACCAGCGCGCGCTGCGCGACCTGCTCCTGGTCGAGGAGGGACCGCACCACCAGCTCTTCGGCCGGACCGGCCTGGGCGTCGACGTGGACCCGGTGCCCGGCTGGTGGGTGGGCTGGGTCGAGCAGGGCTCCGACCTGCACACCTTCGCGCTCCGTCTGGAGGTCGAGGACCAGGAGGACGCCGACCTGCGCGAGTCGCTGGGCCGTGAGCTCCTGGTCGCCCTGGACGTCCTCCCGGCCGCCTAGGAACGCCGAGGGGCTGCCCGGGGCCGCCGGGGGCGACATCGCTTCTCGGGTCCTTTCGGCCCGTGAGACGACCAGACGTCCCGAGGGGTCGGGGGGACGCCTCGACCGTTCTCGCGGGAGAGGGATCGTGGCGTGCGGCCGGGTCGGCGGAGGGCGCCGATCCGGGGGACAGGTGTCCCCGCTCTCCCGCCCCGAACCTACGGGTCGCCCGGGGACCGGAGCTGGACCGGGACGGACCGCACGAAGCGCTGGTAGGCGTCGGTCACCCCGCCCATGAACTTGAACGTGCGCAGCGTCATCCGACGGTCCGCGATGCGCAGTCCCGGCAGCTCCTCCAGCAACCTGCGCTCCACCCGGGTGAGGTCGGGGGCGTCGCGCAGCCACAGGATGAACAGCGTGTTCTCCGGACCCGCGATGGTCGTGCACAGACGCACCTCGGGGATGCGCTCCCCCAGATCGGGAACGGCGTCCAGCACGCTCGGGTCCACGGTGCCCCACAGGGTGGCGGCGCTCGGCCACCCCATGTGCGCTCGGGAGATGTCGCAGCGCAGCCCGAGGAGGCCGTCGCGCAGGAGCCGGTTGATCCGCCGTGCGGCGGTGGTGGGCGCGACGTCCAGCCGGTCCGCGATGGCCTGGTAGCCCAGCCGGGCGTCCCGGCACAGCAGGTCCACGATCTCCTGGTCGAGCTCGGTGACGCGTTCGTCGCCCACAGGGTCACGCAGGGTGGGGGCGAGGGCGCGCAGCCGACGACGTTGCGCGGGCGACAGGGCGCGGACCTGCCACAGGTAGGCCTCCCGAGGGACCTCCGTGACGACGTGCACCCGGTAGGAGACCACGTCCGGGATGCCGCCCACCCAGTTGAGCAGGTAGTCCGCCAGACCCGCGCCGGGCACCACGGTGAGCATGAGCTGGTGGGAACCGGCCACGAACTGGATGCTCAGGGTGTCGCGGTCCTCGGCCAGCGCCGCCGCGACCCGTTCGACCGATCCGTTGCGGCAGCTCAGCTCCACGTAGCTGAGGTGCCGCCGTGCCATCACCCGGCGACGGGGGAACGCGGCTATACGGGCCAGACCCTCCTCCTCCAACCTCCTCCAGCGTCGGGCGAGCGTGGTGGGGTCCGCGTCCAGCACCGGTCCCAGCTCCGCCCAGGTGGCTCTGGGGGCGAGCTGGAGCGCGTTGATCAGGGTCAGGTCGAACTCGTTGGGCATGCTCGATTCCGGCAGGATCCACCTCCTCGATAGCGGTATCCGGCGATTTCCGCAGGCTACCGGAGCATCCACGTAGGTTTCCGCAAGATCAGAAGCGCGGCCCTGAGCTGCGAGTCCTCGGTTGGGTGCGCACCGTCGCGTCCGGGCGGCCGCGTCGCGGCGCCGGGAGCGGGTGCGGGGAGAAAGGTGGCGTCGATGACCTCGGCTGTCAGGACCCTCGTGGTCCGCAACGGAACCGTGATCGACGGGACCGGAGAGGGCCCCCGCCACGACTGGGCGCTGGTCCTGCGTGACGGACGGATCGACTGGATCGGCCCCGCCGACCAGGCGCCGCACGTCGGCGAACCCCACGAGGAGGTCGACGCGGCCGGGGGCACGATCCTGCCCGGCTTCGTCGACACCCACGTGCACATGACCATGTCCGGCGACGGCATGAACCCCGCCGACCTGATCGACCAGCCCCCGCACTACGGCTACTTCACCGCCATCCCGCGCCTGCGGGCCACCCTCGACGCGGGGGTCACCAGCGTCCGCGACCTGGCCGGACTCGACCAGGCCGTGGTCCGCGCGGTCGAGGAGGGCATCGTCGCCGGGCCGCGCGTCACGACCGCCTACCGGGCGCTCGGCCCCACCGGCGGCCACGGCGACTTCCGCACGTGCTGCGGCTTCGACTACGGCACGGTCCTGGGCCCGGACGGGGCCGTCTCGATCAACACCGACGGCCCCGCCGAGGCCCTGCGCGCCACCCGCGAGGTGATGCGCAAGGGTGCCGGGGTCATCAAGGTGATGGCCAGCGGCGGTGTGTGGAGCCCCCAGGACACCCCCTGGCACGACGGCCTCAACGTCGAGGAGATGTCCGCGATCGTGCGCGAGGCCGCCAGCCACGACATCCCCGTGGCCGCGCACGCGCAGAGCGCCCGCAGTATCCGCAACGCCCTCACCGCCGGGGTCACCAGTGTGGAGCACGGCTACGAGATCGACGAGCTCGGCATCGAACTCATGCTGGAGAACGGCGCCTACCTGGTGCCCACCCTGTCCACCGCCACCACCCCGCCCGACCCCGCGAAGTCGGCCGACTACGCGGTCGCCAAGAAGCTCAGGCTCCAGGAACACCTCGGCGAGAACATCACCGCCGCCGTCCGGGCCGGGGTCCGCGTGGCCCTCGGCACGGACTCAGGTATCTGCCCGCACGGCCGCAACCTGCGCGAACTCGCCCTTCTGGTGGAGCACGGCATGAGCCCCATGGGCGCCCTGCTCGCCGGTACCCGCGACGCCGCCGACCTCCTCGGCCTGAGCGAGGAGATCGGCACCCTCGAACCCGGCAAGCGCGCCGACGTCGTCGTCTGCTCCGGCGACCCCCTCGCGGACATCAGCCTGCCCGGTGACCCCGACAACGTCACCGTGGTCATCAAGGACGGCGCGGTCCACAAGGACACCACCGGCACGCGGCCGGGCACGGCGAACTGACCCCGGGACCCTCCCCGACCCCTTCATCCCAGAGGTGACCCATGAGCACCCCACGCTCCCAGCGGGGCGGCGCCGTCGAGACGCGCCCCGGCTTCCTCACCCGCTCCCTCGACGGCATCGAGCGCCTCGGCAACAGGATCCCCGACCCGTTCGTCCTCTTCCTGCTGCTCTTCGCGTTCGTCGCCGTCGCGTCCTCCGTCCTGTCCGCGCTGGGCGCCACCTACGAGGTGCCCGGCAGCGAGGACGGCGCCCAGCGGGTCCAGGGCTTCTTCACCACTGAGGGACTCACCTGGCTCACCACCAACCTCGTCCCCAACTTCATCGGGTTCCCGCCCCTGGGCGTGGTGCTGACCATCCTCCTGGGCGTCGGCATCGCCCAGCGGACCGGGCTGCTCAACACCCTCGTCCGCCGGGCCTTCAGCGGGGCCCCGCAGTGGCTGCTGCCGTACGTGGCCGCCCTGGTCGCGGTCTCCGGCAGCATCATGAGCGACGCCGCGATGGTGGTCATCCCGCCGCTGGCCGCGATGGTCTTCAAGGCGGCCGGACGCCATCCCGTCGCCGGTCTGCTCGGCTCCTTCGCCGCCGCCATGGCCGCGTTCAGCTGCAGCCCCTTCATCACCAGCACCGACGCGCTGCTGTCCGGCATCACCAACACCGCCGCCGCGTCGGTCGAGGGCCTGGGCACCACCCACGTCAGCCCGATCTCCAACCACTTCCTCACCTTCACGATCGCGATCGTGCTCAGCGTCGTGGCCGGTCTTCTCATCGACCGCGTCCTCGAACCCGCCCTCGAACGGCGCGGGGTCAGCCGCGAGCAGACCGGCACGGAGGACGGGACCATCGCGAACGGGACCGCCGAGGAGCGCCCCGACCTCAAGATGGACGCCGAGCTCACCCCGAGCGAGCGCGGCGGGCTGCGCTGGGCCGGGGCCGCCCTGGTGCTCACGGTCGTCGCGGTCCTGCTGGTCACCCTTCCGCCGGGGGCACCCATGCGCAACGGGGACGGCACGTTCCTGCCCGAGTCCCCGCTGCTCAGCTCCGTGGTCTTCCTCGTCTTCCTGACCCTGGCCGTGCCCGGCGTGGCCTACGGCGTGGCCACCCGGGCGATCCGGGGCGGGGCCGACGTGGCGCGGATGATGGGGCACACCGTCAAGGAGATGTCCGGCTTCATCGTCCTGGCCTTCGTGATGGCGCAGTTCCTGGAGCTGTTCAACTGGACCGGCCTGTCCACGTGGATCGCGATCAAGGGCGCGGAGGCCCTGGAGTCCACCGGGTTCACCGGGTTCGGGGCCGTCCTCTGCTTCATCCTGCTGGCCTGGCTGATCAACTTCTTCATCATCTCCGGCTCCGCGCAGTGGGCCCTGTTCGCGGTGGTCTTCGTCCCGATGTTCGCCCTGCTCGGCTACGAGCCCGGGTTCGTCCAGGCGGCCTACCGGATCGGTGACTCCACCTCCAGCGTGCTCTCGCCGCTCAACCCGTACGTGATCATCGTCCTCGGCTTCCTCAAGTCCTACGAGCCCAGGGCGGGCATCGGCACCGTGATCGCGCGCTGCCTGCCCTTCTCCCTGGTCTTCCTGGTCATGTGGGTCGCCGTCTTCGCCGTGTTCTTCTTCGGGGGCCTGCCGATCGGCCCCGGCATGTACCCGCAGCTGTAGTCCGCGGGCCCGGGACGGGCCCGCCCCCGCACGCACACCGACGCAAGGAGACCGCCATGACCCGTGCCAGGACCCTCTACCGGGACCTCACCCTCATCGACGGCACCGGGGCCGCGCCCGTCACCGACGCCGCCGTCGTGGTCGAGGACGGACTGATCGCCTACGCCGGACCCGCCGCCGACGCCCCCGCGCCCCGCCCCGGGGAGACCGTGGAACACCTGGGCGGCCGCACCCTGCTCCCCGGGTTCATCGACACCCACGTGCACTTCGGGTTCTCCGACGGTCGCGCGCTGGCCACCAACAACGCGTCCGTCTCCCGCAGCCTGCACGCCCTCGAGTCCGTCGAGCGGATGCGGATCACCCTGGAGGCGGGCGTCACCGGAGCCCGGGACCTCGGCGGAGCCGACGCCGGATTCCGTGTCGCGCAGGAACGCGGCCTGATCCGCGGACCGCGCCTGAGCATGGCGCTGCGCCTGATGAGCCACACCGGCGGGCACGCCGACTTCACACTGCCCTCCGGCGCCAACCCGCACGACTGCGAGCACACCGCCGCCGAGATCGCGGACTCCCCACAGGAGGTCCGGGTGGCCACCCGCAGGCTGGTCCGGGACGGTGCGGACGTCATCAAGGTGTGTGCCACCGGCGGGCTCTCCAGCCCCTCGGACGGGCCCACCGACGAGGGGATCACGGAGGAGGAGATCGCCGTGATCGTGGCCGAGACCGCCAGGCACGGCGGACGTCCGGTCGCGGCGCACGCCCAGGGCGCGGCGGGGATCAGGAACGCGGTGCGCGGCGGGGTCGCCAGCGTCGAGCACGGCTACCTGATCGACGACGAGGGCATCGACCTCATGCTGGAACGCGGCACCTTCCTCGTGCCGACCCTGACCACGTTCGACTTCGAGGACCGGGTCCACCTGATGACCCGGAAGGCGGTCGACACGAAGCGGGCGCTGGCGGAGGAGACCTACCGCAGGATCTCCCACGCGGTCAGCCGGGGGGTGCGGGTCGCGATGGGTACCGACGCGGGCATCTCCGAGCACGGCCGCAACCTGCGCGAACTCGCCCAGCTGGTGTCCGTGGGGCTGTCACCGATGGAGGCGATCCAGGCGGGTACGCGCAACGCCGCCGAACTCGTGGGCACCGCCGACCGGACCGGCACGGTCGAGGCCGGCAAGCTCGCCGACCTCGTGGTGTGCGAGGGCGACCCCCTCGCCGACGTCGCGCTGTTGGGCGACCGCTCCCGCGTGGTGCTGGTCGTCCAGGGCGGTGAGGTCGTCAAGGACACCCGGGGCTGACCCCCGGGTTCCCGTCCGGCCCGGGTCCCCCGACACGGTCGGGGAACCCGGGCCGACGTCAAGGGCCCGGCACGCCGTCCTCGTGCCGGGCCCCGCGTGCGCCGGGACTCAGGCGGCGTTCTTGCGGCGCTGGCGGACCGCCTCGGCCAGGTTCTCCAGCACGCCCTCCGTGGTCTCCCAGCTCATGCACTTGTCGGTGATGGACTGGCCGTAGGTGAGCTGGGACGGGTCACCCAGCTTCTGGGCGCCCTCCTCGATGAAGCTCTCCAGCATGACGCCGACGATGCCCCTCTGGCCCTCGGCCACCTGCGCGGCGATCACCCGGGCCACACCCGCCTGGCGGATGTGGTCCTTGCCGCTGTTGGCGTGGCTGGCGTCGATCATCAGGCGACGCGGCAGCTTGGAGCCCTCCAGCACGTCCAGGGCCGAGGCGACCGACGCGGGGTCGTGGTTGGGGCCGCCACGTCCACCGCGCAGGATCACGTGGCAGTCCGGGTTGCCGTCGGTGACCACGACCGAACCGGCGCCGGCCGGGTCCACACCGAAGAACGTGTGGGAGGCGGCGGCCGCGCCCACGGCGTCCACCGCCACCTGCACGTCGCCGTCGGTGCCGTTCTTGAAGCCGACGGGGGTGCTCAGACCGCTGCTGAGCTGGCGGTGCACCTGGCTCTCGGTGGTGCGGGCGCCGATCGCGCCCCAGGAGACCACGTCGGCGATGTACTGCGGGGTGATCGGGTCGAGGAACTCGGTCCCGGCGGGCAGACCCAGGGCGTTGATGTCGATCAGGAGCTGACGCGCGGTGCGCAGGCCCCGGTGCACGTCGTAGGTGTCGTCCAGACCGGGGTCGTTGATCAGGCCCTTCCAGCCCACCGTGGTGCGCGGCTTCTCGAAGTACACGCGCATGACCACGCACAGCTCGCCGCTCACGGACGGCACGAGGTCGCGCAGGCGACGCGCGTAGTCGAGCGCCGACTCGGTGTCGTGCACCGAGCAGGGGCCGACGACCACGAGGAGGCGGTCGTCCCCGCCGTCCAGGACGCGCTTGACCTCGGCGCGCGAGCTCTCCACGAGGGCGGTGCTCTCCTCGCTCATGGGGAGCTCAGCGAGCAGGTCCTGGGGGGCGATGAGCGGTTTGTAGCTCGCCACCCGTGTGTCGTTGGTGCTCGTCATCGTTTCCCCTGGTCCCATCGCGTCGATCGCCTGGCGGCAGATGCCCGTGCCGCACCACGACCGTAGCGCGGTCCGACGGGGCTGACACGGTCGCGGTGGGAATTCGGCGGTGAATCCGGGGATGGGAAAGGCCACACCGGTGCTTTCCCGGGAAGGCGTCCCAACCCGCGAGACACAATGGCTCGTCCGCCATTTCCGCGGGGGGCACCACCGGCCCCGCGTCGTCAGTCCTTCAGGCCCGGGAGGTCCTCCTCCCAGTACTCGTGCGGGTTGCGCACCCCGTCCGCGACCGTGCCGCGCTCGGCCTCGGCACGGCGCAGGCGGACCCGGCGGATCTTGCCCGATGAGGTCCTGGGCAGGTCGGTGAACTCCAGGCGGCGGACCCTCTTGTGGGGTGAGAGGCGCTCCCGGGCGTACTCGAGGATGGCGCGGGCGGTCAGGGCGTCGGCCGCCACACCCTCGGCCAGCGTCACGTACGCCTTGGCGACCGACAGCCGCAGCGGGTCCGGTGAGGGCACCACGGCGGCCTCGGCCACGTATTCGTGCTCGATCAGCACGCTTTCCAGCTCGAATGGTGAGATGCGGTAATCCGAGGCCTTGAACACGTCGTCGGTTCGGCCGATATAGGTAAGGGAACCGAGTGAATCCCGCGTGGCGATGTCACCGGTGCGGTACAGTCCGCGCCGCGTCACGTCCCGCGTGGAGCCGGAGGCGTCGGCGTAGCCGCGCATCACCCCCACGGGGCGGTCGGCCAGGTCCACGCAGATCTCGCCCGTGTCCGAGGGCTCCTCCGTCTCCGTGTCGAGCAGGACGACGTCGTAGCCGGGCATGGGGCGCCCCATGGATCCCGGGACCACCTCCTGGCCGGGCCCGTTGCCGACCAGCAGGGTGGTCTCGGTCTGCCCGAAACCGTCGCGCACCGTGAGTCCCCACGCCTGGCGCACGTACTCCACGATCTGCGGGTTGAGCGGTTCCCCCGCCGCCACCACCTCCCGCAGCGGCACCTTCCAGGCCCCCAGGTCGGCCTGGACCAGCATCCGCCACACCGTGGGGGGCGCGCACATCGTGTGCGCGCCGCACCGTACCGCCGCGTCCAGCAGGGTCGCCGGGTCGAACCGCTCCTGGTTGACCACCAGCACCGTCGCCTCGGCGTTCCACGGCGCGAACACGCTGCTGTAGGCGTGCTTGGCCCAGCCGGGGGCGGACACGTTCAGGTGCACGTCGCCGGGCCGTACCCCCAGCCAGTACATGGTGGACAGGTGCCCCACCGGGTAGGAGCTCTGGGTGTGGGTGACCAGCTTGGGGCGGGCCGTGGTGCCGGACGTGAAGTACAGCAGCAGGGGGTCGTCCGGTTCGGTGGGATGGGGCTGGGTGAAGTCCAACCCCGAGTGCTCAGAGTCCGGGTAGCTGAGCCACCCGTCCATGTAGCCCACGCAGATCCGGGTCCAGTGGCCGCGCAGGAGCTCGAAACGCTCGGTGTGCTCGGGCGAGCAGATCACGTGCGCGACCTCGCCCCGGTCCAGCCGGTCCACCAGGTCGGCGTCGGACAGGTTGGTGGCGGTCGGCGTGACCACCGCGCCCAGCTTGACGGCGGCGAGCAGGGTCTCCCACAGCTCCACCTGGTTGCCGAGCATGAGCATGATCCGGTCGCCGGGGTGCACCCCCTGGCCGATCAGCCAGTTCGCCACCTGGTTGGAGCGCTCGGACATCTGGCGGTACGTGTGGTGCGTCTCGGTGCCGTCCGCCTCCACCAGCCACAGCGCGGTGCGGTCGGGGCGGGTGGCGGCCACGTGGTCGAAGTGGTCCAGCGCCCAGTTGAACCGTTCCGGCCGGGGCCACGTGAACTCCCGGTGGGCCGTCTCCTGGTCCTCCCGGTGCTGTAGGAGCAGGTCCCGCGCGGCGCGGAACTCCCGTGCCCCCTCGGACATCTCGTGCGACATCGAAGGCCTCCGGTTCGGGGGCGGCACGCGGAGCGCGCCGCTCACGGGCTCCCGGCCACCGGACGGGTGGCCAGACGAGGTGTGCCCCGGTTCTACCCGGAACCGGACATCCCGACCCATCGGTCGCGTCGGTCCCGGTACTGATCGGGAGCCCCGGGGCGCGGAATCCGGGATGTCCGTCCAGCACCGGCCCCTCTAGGATGGTCTGCCATGGAGGAACTGCACGGACACCACGCCATCTGGCGCTTCGACGAGGAGACGGTGCGGATCGGTTTCGGTACCGGTCGTAAGGTCCCCGCCCTGTTCAAGGCGTTGGGCCACTGCTCCGTGCCGCTGAGCGCCGTACACGACGTGGAGTTCGACCCGGGTGACCGCAAGCAGGGCTGGCGGCTCCGGCTGCGCCTGGTGGAGGGAGCCGACCCCTACGCCCCGCTGGAGACCGGCGGCAGCGGCGGGGCCTCCACGCCCCTGGTCCTGACCGGCCCGCACGAACGCGAGCTGGTCGCGGAGTACTGCGCCGACCGCATCACCGAGTCGGCCCGTTACGCCCGGGAGGCCCGCTCCTCCCCGATCGATCTCGCCCAGGTCGCCAGGGCCCTGGTGGCGGGGCTGCCCTATCAGGCGCGCACCGGAGAGGGCTCGGCGTCCTTCGACGGCGAACGGGTGCGGCTGGTGTGGGACGGCTGGATGGCCAGCACCGCCAAGGGCCAGGAGAAGTCGCGCGAGTTCGCCGTCTCCGAGATCGACTCCCTCCAGTGGTTCCCCCAGCGCGACTTCGACGAGGGCTTCCTCCGGGTGGTGCTGCGCGGGGTGACCATGCCCGAGGCCTCCGGTCTGGAGAACGACTTCTTCACGCTGGCCTCCCACGGCCTCAAGGGCAGCGAGGAGAGCCTGTTGATGGCCGCCACCGTCAACACCCACATCGCCCTGGCCGGTGAGGAGGACGCCGACGAACCGTCGGGGGGCGCCCCCGAACTGGCGGCGGCGCCCCCGGCCGAGGGCAGCGACGAGATCTTCGCGAAGATCCGCGAGCTCGGCAGCCTCCACGCCGAGGGGCTGCTGACCGACAGCGAGTTCAGCAGCAAGAAGGCCGAGCTCCTCGACCGGCTCTGACTCCCAGCCACCACCACGAAAGGGCCACCCTGTGCGCACCCTGTACCCGCCCATCGAGCCGTACGACTCGGGCATGCTCGACGTCGGTGACGGACACCGCGTCTACTGGGAGCTGTGCGGAAACCCGGCGGGCAAGCCGGTGGTGTTCCTGCACGGCGGCCCGGGCGGCGGATGCACCCCCGACCACCGACGGCTCTTCGACCCGGAGAAGTACCGGATCCTCCTGTTCGACCAGCGCAACTGCGGACGGTCCACCCCGCACGCCAGCCGCATGGACGCCGACCTGGCCACCAACACCACGTGGGCGTTGGTCGAGGACATCGAGCGCCTGCGCGAGATGATCGGTGTGGAGGCCTGGCAGGTCTTCGGTGGCTCCTGGGGCAGCTGTCTGGCGCTCGCCTACGCGCAGAAGCACCCCGACCGCGTCACCGAGCTGATCGTGCGCGGCATCTTCACCCTGCGGGACCAGGAACTGCGCTGGTTCTACCAGGAGGGCGCCTCGAACCTCTTCCCGGACCTGTGGGAGTCCTACCTGGAGCCCATCCCGGAGGAGGAGCGGGACGACCTGATCAGCGCCTACGCGCGCCGACTGGAGTCCCCGGACCGGGAGGTGCGCCTGGCGGCGGCCCGCGCGTGGAGCGTGTGGGAGGGCTCGACGATCACGCTGCGTCCCAACCCGGTGCTGCGCGAACACCACGCGGACGAGGACTACGCCCTGGCCTTCGCCCGGATCGAGAACCACTACTTCCACAACAAGGGGTTCTTCACCCCCGAGCAGCTCATCGAGGGCGCCGAGAGCATCCGGCACATCCCCGGCGTGATCATCCAGGGGCGCTACGACGTGTGCACCCCGGTGCGCACTGCCTATGACCTGCACCGTGCCTGGCCGGAGGCGGACTTCCACATCGTCGACGACGCGGGGCACGCCTTCAGCGAGCCCGGCATCCTCGACCTCCTCATCGAGGCCACCGACCGCTTCGCCGAGTAGCGGACGGGGTCGCGCCCGCCCGGGCGCGACCCCTCGGCGGCGGTTCGGCACTGGTGGTGCCGTCGGGCGTGACGGCGGTCGCGCCCGGTGGGTTCGTGGTTAGGGTGTTGCCACCCGCAGACCCCCACGGGCCCACGGCCCAGGAGAGAAGGACCAGATGCGAGTAGAGGTCGACTACGACCGGTGCGAGAGCAACGCCCTGTGCATGGCCGCCGCCCCCGAGGTGTTCGAGGTCAGGGACGACGACTTCCTGTACCTCCTGACCGAGGAGCCGGGCGAGGAGCTCCGCGAGAAGGTCCTCAGGGCGCAGCGGACCTGCCCCAAGCAGGCCGTCACCGTGACGGGGTGACCCCCGCCACGGCGAGGGCCTCGTCCCAGGTGGTGGGCTTCTCCAACAGGCCGCGGTAACGCATGGTGCGTGGGGTGGAGCGCAGCCCGAGCACACCGGTGAGCATCCCCCCACGCCCCAGGAACGCGACGAACTTTCGGTCCTCCGGTGACCCGTGCACGAAGGCGACCTCATCGGCGGGCGCGCCCTGGCCCAGGAGCTGGATCTTCTTCCGGTACTGGTCGGACCAGAAATAGGGCACCGGGGTGAACGGCGTCCGCCCCGATCCGGCGAGCAGGTTGCGGGCGGCCGCCTCCCCCTGTTCGCTGGCGTTGGTCCAGTGCTCCAGCCGGATCCGGCCGCCGTAGCGCGGGTGCGGCCAGTTGGCGAGATCCCCGACCGCGTACACGTTCGGTACGGAGGTCTCGGAGTACCGGTCGCACACCACCGACCCGTCCTCGAACAACGCGACGCCCGAACCGCGCAACCACTCGGTGTTCAGGTGCACGCCCACACCGGCCACCACCAGGGAGGCGTCGATCGCGGAGCCGTCCGCCAACCGGACCCGCTCCACCCGGCCCGGCCCCTCGAACGCGCTCACGCCCACACCGAGGCGCACGTCCACGCCGTTCTCCCGGTGCAGGTCGGTGAGGATCCCGCCGATCCGGGGGTCGACCACCCGGGTCAGCGGGGTGGTCGCCGCCTCGATCAGCGTGACCTCCATGCCCACGGCGCGGGCGCTCGCGGCCACCTCCGCGCCGACGAACCCCGCTCCGACCACCACCAGGTGCCCGGCGGAGTCGAAGGCCGCCCGGACCGCCTCGGCGTCGTCCAGGGTGCGCAGGACGTGCACCCCCGCCAGGTCGGTGTCCGGACGCCGGGCCCGCGCGCCGGTGGCCACGATCAGTCCGTCGTAGCGCAGCGAACCCTCCTCGCCGGGTCCCTGGACGCGTACCTCCCGTGCCGCCGGGTCCAACCCCACGACTCGGGTATCGAGGCGGAAGTCCAGGTCGAGGCCGTCGATGACGGAGTCCTCACGCAACTGGAGCCCACGATGCCCGGCCAACCAGCCGGGGCCGCCGTGGGCCGGGTCCAGACCGACGCCGGTCAGGGCCTCCTTGGACAGCGGAGGCCGCGAGTAGGGCCGGTGGGCCTCCTCACCGACCAGGGTCAGACGCCCCTCGAACCCCCGCTCCCGCAGGGCCTCGGCGGCATGCAGACCCGCCATTCCCGCACCGGCGATGACGATCTCGTTCAGGGTGTCCGACACCGATCTCTCCTTACAGTCGTCCCGTCGTCACGGAGACTAGTCACATTCACGTCGATCAGATCCCGGCCGCCAGCCGTGAATCCCGCTTCGGGTCCTGGCCCCAGCCGTGAGTCCCGCCCGTCCACCTCTGCCGCAAGGGGGGTGCTCGTTCGGGCGCCGCCAGGGTTCTGCAAGACGAGTCAAGCCGCCAGCGAGGAACGAGCCAGGCGTGGACGAGGATGAAGAACAGCTGGCTTCTTGGGCGCCCGAACACGGGCCGAAGCGAAGCGGAGGCCCCAAGGGGTACCGCCGAACACGGGCCGAAGCGAAGCGGAGGCCCAAAGAAAACAGAACTACAGGGCCCGGACCTCGCCCACACGCGCCCCGCCGCCGTTCACCGGTGTGGTCAGGCGGTCGCTCACCGGGCCGACGTCCACGCCCAGGGCGCGCAGGGCGGTCAGGCCGACCACGACTCGGGATCGCTCCTCCGCGTCTCCGTCGCTGATCTTGACCGCGACGGTCTCGCCGGTGGGGGCGTTGAGCACGAGGACGCCGTCCGCCCCGATCTTGGAGACCAGCCCGGGCATCCGCGTCATGAGGTCGGTGTCGACGCGTTCGGGGCCGGAGACGTACTCGGGGTGCGTGCTCATCGCCTCGATGATCCGGCGCTCGTGGGTGCCCTCGGGGGACAGGCGCATCCCCTGGACGCCCCGGGCCAGGCCGGTGAGGGTGACGGCGAGCTGGGGGGCGCCGCAGCCGTCGACGGCGGTGTGGGCCACGCTCTCCCCGCACATGTCCTCGGTGGCCTCGCGGACGAGCAGCTGGAGGGGGTGCTCGGGGTCGAGGTAGTCGTCCGTGCTCCACCCCTGCGCGACGCAGGCGGCGAGCATGCCCGCGTGCTTGCCGGAACAGTTCATGTACCGGGACTCGGGTGCGCGCCCGGCGGCGACGAACGCCCGACGGGCGGTGGGCGCGCCGGGGACGGCGGGCGGGCACTGGAGGGCGTCGGCGGTGAGTCCCACGGAGGCCAGGACGCGCTCCGCCTCGGCGGCGTGGAACTCCTCGCCCCCGTGGCTGCCCGCGGCGATCGCCAGGGAGGGGCCCTCCAGCAGGGCGCCCGCACGCAGCATGGCGAGCGCCTGGAAGGGCTTTGCGGAGGAACGGGGGAACATGGGGTCGTGCACGGGGCCGCGCGCGAAGGCGATCTCACCCTCGGCGGAGAGACCGATCACCGCTCCGTAGTGCACGCCCTCGCGCATCCCGGACCGGACGACCTCGGCCAGGGGGGCGTAGCTGGGCAGCGGTGACTGGTTCATGCGGCTTCTCCTCGCCGTTGAGGCTGTGCGGTTCGTGCCCGTTGCTCCCGGGCACGCGTCAAAACGTACACACACCCCTCCTTCTTCCCGATCGGCGGTGTGCCGTCCGTGGGGCCCTCGCCCCGTGCGGCGGCCGGTGTCGGGCACGGGCAGTAGGGTCGTGAGCCGACGTTGATCGACCACAGGGAGTAGGGACAGACGATGGGAACGCTGCGGACGGGCGCACTGACCCGGAGAAGGGTCGGCACGCGGGCGGCGGACCTGGAGTACGCGGTACTCGACGTCGAGACGACCGGGCTGGATCCGCGCGAGGGCGCGCGGTTGGTCGAGATCGCGGTGGTGAGGGTGCGCGGGGACGGCACCCTCGTGGAGGAGTTCAGCACCCTGGTGGACCCCCGGGCCCCCGTCAGGGGACAGGAGTTCCACGAGATCGGGGAGGGCGACGTCGTCGGCGCCCCGCGAGTGGAGACGATCGTGCCCCGCGTCTCCCAGCTGCTCTCCGGCGCCGTGGTGGTCTGTCACAACCTGGACTTCGAGGAACGCTTCCTCACCGCGGAGCTGGTGCCCGCGGGGCTGCCGCGCGGGCTGTCGGGGCTGTGCACGCTGCGTGCCCTGCGGTCGCAGCTGGACCTGCCGCGCTACTCGCTGCCGCGCGCCACCCACCTGCTCAGCGGGGAGTGGCCCACCGGTCAGCACACGGCGCTCGGTGACGCGCGCGCCTGCGCCAGGCTGCTCGTGGAGATGATCGCGAACGCCCCCGGCGAGCTGCGCTACACGGGGCCGGAGCCGCGCCTGCTCCGGGCCGTCGGGTCGTCGGCGGAGGACGCACCGGACGAGCCGGTGCGCTGGAAGCCCCGGACCACGCCTCTGACCGGTGGCCTGGCTCCCCTGAACACCTGGAACGCGCGCTGGCGCCGGAGCGAGCTGGACGCGGCGCTGTGCGGGGGCGCCTTCCGTGACACCGACAGGGAGGTCGCGGAGTCGGCCGCGCGGCGCGGGGCCCGGCTGCGGCGCCGGGTGGCCGCGGCAGCGGCGGTGACCGGAAGGATCGCGGCCACCGCCGCGGGCGGGCTGCTGCTGCGTCTGGCCGGAGTGCACGGCGGCCACCGGGGCCGCGCGCGCTGAACCGGCCGCTTCGGGCCGGTGCGGTCAGAGACCGGACAGGCTGAGGAAGAACGCCACGATCAGCGCGCTCCCGCCCACCGCGGTGAACAGCGCGCGCCCCTGTTCGGTCAGCCGCGCGGAGACCAGGCACACCCGTGGGGGCGTGCCGGTGCGTTGCGCGGTGGCGACCCCACCGGCGGAGCGTGGATCGGGCAGGCGACCGGGCACGAAACGGGGCACCTTGTTGAAGAGGGCGAGCGACACCAAAGCGGCGCCGAAGGCGATCAGCGTGAGGGACACGAGGAGGAGGGCCTAACTGAACTCGGCGGCGGTCGGACGGGTACGCCCGGGTGGGGGTCGGGCAGTGCCGGTCGTTCCCGCTTCCGAGGGCTTCATGCCGCCGGGCCATGGCCGCTCACGGCCACCCTTCAGTTAGAACCTGACCCTTATGACTGAGGGTGATTCAGTCGGAACTCTGTGTGTCCATCTGATGGTTCGAGGGGAGGATCGTGTCCACCGTTTCGGTCCTCACACCGAGGGCGCGGAGCACGAAACGGGTCACCAGGGAGTGGGTGCCGTCGATGTCGACCTCACCGTTGACCAGGGGCAGCCGCTGCGAGCCCACCATGGACAGGGTCAGCCCCGCGACGCGTTCGGCGGGCATGCGGTCGAACTCCCCGGCGGCGGCGCCCTCCTCCAGGATCTCGGTGAGCAGGCGCTGCATCGGGGCCACGTGCGCGGCCAGCGCCTGGTAGGCGTCGGGCCCCAGGCTGGCGCCCAGCTCGGCGGCGGGCGGGTGCGGGTGCGCGACGATGCCTTCCAGCTGGAGGCGGACGAAGGCCGACAGTCGGCGGGCGGCGGAGACCCCTGAGGGGAGCTCGCGCTTGTAGCGCTCGACGAACGCGCTGCTGACCTGCTCGGTGAAGGCGAGGAGCAGCGCGGGCTTGTCCGGGAAGTAGTTGTACAGCGCGGTGCGGGTGATGCCCGCCGCGTTGGCCACGTCGGTCATGGAGATGCGGTCGATCCCCTGTGACCTGGTCAGCTGCTCGACGGCGTCCATGATGCGCTCCCGTGTGCGGGCACGGTGAGCGGCGATGGTCGGAGCCGTGATCTTGGGCATGACTCCTATGGTGGCACGCCAGGGGAGTGCCGGATGTTCCCCCGGGCGCGGCCGGGGGCGCGGGTCCGGTTCAGGCGTGCCGCCTGCCGAGGTCCGCGAGCACCTCGGTGTTGAGTTGGTAGGCCAGCCGGGTCTCCCGGACGAGGAGGTCGGCGGTGCGCTCGTCGAGGTCCAGGGAGTCGAGGCGCGCCCGGTACCCGGCCCGGAACTTCGGGAGGCTGCCCAGGGCGTCGAAGACGTAGAAGGCCACGCCGGCGTCGTCCGAGAGGCCGTACGCTCCGGCCGCGATCCGCCGGATGAACTGCCCGCCGGAGACGTCGCCCAGGTAACGGGTGTAGTGGTGCGCGACGAACCCCGCGGGGTGGTCGGCCATCTGTTCGATGCGCGCGACGTAGGTCCGGGTGGCCGGGGTGGGGGAGACGTGGTCGCGCCAGTCGGCGCCGAGCAGGTGGGCGAGGTCGGTCTCCAGAGCGGGGACGCGTTCCAGTTCGGGGTAGTGGAAGCGGCCGGCGACGGGGTCCTCGATGAGCTGGCGGCCGACGCGCTCCAGGGCGACGTACGCGAAGTAGTGCTGGGCGACCATCGCGGTGTAGCCGTCCAGGGGGAGCTCGCCCTCGGTGAGGGCCCTGGTGAAGCCGTGGTGCTCGGCGGCCGCGTGGTCGTTCCAGGTGGCGGCCTTCAGCCGCGCGGAGAACGGTTCGGCCGTGGGGTCGACCGCGGTGGGGGCTTCGGCCGTGGCGCTCATGGTCACCTTCACCTCTCTTTCCGGAATCTTTATGACATGATGTCATTTAGGTGGTTCTGGTTGTCAAGATGGATGCGACACAGTGTCAGAAAAAACGTGACACAACGCCCACTCGACGTGTCCTGTGTCACTGTGTTCACGTGCTTTCGCACGGGCACCTGCACGCGCTGACCACCTGCGCGACCCCTCCGCGACGCCGGGCCGCCTCGCCCGCGCGGTTCCTCCGACACCCCCGAACCCGGTGGTTCCGCCTCCCGGGGTTGGATGTGTCTCGTCTCGTCCGCTGGTCAACTGGTCGCCGGGGCGATTATCGTTTGGGTGTCGTGCGGTCCGAACCACCGCCGGGATCCGAGGCGTGCGCCTCGGGTACGCGGCGTGACGGACTCCCACGGCCCCGTGGACCTTGAGGCGATGAGTGGATACCAGGAGAACAGGGCACGATCACCTGACAGTGATCGGCGACGACGCGGCCCGAGCCGCCGACGGCGCTGCGACACACGGCAGCGCCGCCCTGGGTGACGACACCGTTCTGGACGACCGGGTGGAGGCTACCGTCGAATCAGTTGACGTCCTGCTGATCGAAGACGATCCCGGCGACGCCTTCCTCGCGGAGGAGCTCCTCGCGGACACCGCGCTGACCACCAGGATCACCTGGGTCTCCACCCTGAAGGCCGCCCGTGAGCACCTCACCGGTTTCCGCGGCTGCGTCCTGCTGGACCTCAACCTCCCGGACGGGCACGGGCTCGACCTCCTGCGCGAGGTCCTCGAAGGCGCGCCCTCCGCCGCGGTGGTCGTCTTCACCGGCCTCGACGACGAACACGAGGGCATCGCCGCGGTCGCCGCCGGAGCCCAGGACTACCTGGTCAAGGGCCAGGTGGACGGCTCGCTGCTGGCCCGCAGCCTGCGCTACTCCCTGGAGCGGCGCCGCGCCGACGAGAACGCCCGCCAGCTGCGCGAGGCCCGCATGCGCGCCCGCGAGAACATGCGCCTGGAACGCGGCCTGCTGCCCCAGGTCCTGCTCGACAGCTCGCCCCTGAGCCACCGCGCCTACTACCGCCCCGGCCGCAAGCGCGCCCTGGTCGGCGGCGACTTCTACGACGCGGTCGAGAAGGATGGCACCACCCACGTCATCATCGGTGACGTCAGCGGCCACGGCCCCGACGAGGCCGCCCTCGGCGTCAGCCTGCGGATCGCCTGGCGCACGCTGGTCATGAGCGGGGTCGCCGAGGAGCGCGTCCTCCCCAACCTGGAGGACCTCCTGGTGAGCGAGCGCGCCCAGGAGGAGATGTACGCGACGCTGTGCATGATCAGCCTGGACACCGGCAGCGACCGCGCCCGGGTGCGCGTGCTCGGACACCCCCCGCCCATGATCGTCAGGGACGGGGTCGCCGAGGAGATCCAGGCCGTCCCGCAGCCGCCCCTGGGGGTCTTCCCGGTCGACCAGGACGAGTCGACCGAGGTAGTTCTGCCCGAGGGTTCCAGCATGCTCTTCTACACCGACGGCCTGGTCGACGCCTACGACGGTGGTCCGCCCGCGCGCCTGGAGGTCGCGGGCCTGCGCCGGATGGTGAACGGTGTCCTCAGCCAGGGCGTGGCTCTGTACAACCTGCCCGAACACCTGGTGGACGAGGCCGAGCGCAGCAACGGCGGCCCGCTCCAGGACGACGTGGCGATGCTGCTCATCAACCACGGAGAGCCGCAGTGAACCCCTCCGGGGAGGAGGACCGCACCATGGAGACCGACTCCCGGACCGGAGACACCCACGACGGTGAACCGGACGAGGGGGGCCGGACCTCCGTCGGCGGCGCCCCCTTCGTGAACGCCTCCCCGCACGAGCGCGTCCACTCCAGCCGCCACTCCTGGAGCCTGCGCCGCAGGGTCACCAGCCTGCTGACGGTGGTCGCCGTCGTCCTCGTGGTGGCCGTCTCCGTCATCACCCTGGCGGCCTTCCAGGCCAGGGACTCCCTGGTGCTCCAGGTCGACTCCCTGACCCCCGGCCTGAGCACCGTCGAGCAGACCCGCTCGGCCTACCTCAGCCAGGACCACGCCCTGCGCGGGTACATCCTCACCGGCGACCGCGACTTCCTCCAGCCCTTCGTCGAGCAGCGCATGTCGCTCGCGGAGCACCGGAGCGCGCTGGCCACGCTCGCCGAGGAGAACCCGGACATCGCGCCCAAGGTCAACGAGCTCATCGACGCCGGGGACGTCTGGAGCGAGCAGTTCGCCGAACCCGTCCTGGAGGAGGTCCGCAGCGGCGAGACCCCCACCCAGGAGGACCTCCAGCGCGGACGCGTGCTCTTCCTGGAACTCAACAGGGCCGCCGACGCCACCACCAACCACCTCACCAACGAGATCCAGGAGGCCCAGAGCGGTCTCACCCTGGCCACCCAGCAGGTCGTGGCCCTGCTGGTGCTCGTCGGCCTGGTCGTGGTGTTCCTGTCGGTGTTCCTGTGGGTCATGCTCCAGCAGTGGGTGCTGCGCCCCCTGGAGGAGCTGGCCGGGCACATGCGCCAGGTCTCCGAGGGCTACTACGCCCACCGCATCTCGCTGCACGGGCCGCCCGAGATCGTCCAGCTCGGCCACGACGTGGACGCCATGCGCGAGCGCATCGTGCAGGACCTGGACGAGGTCGCCTCCGCGCGCCGCAAACTCCAGGAGCAGTCCACCCTGCTGGAGCACCAGACCGAGGAACTGCGCCGGTCCAACCTGGAGCTGGAGCAGTTCGCCTACGTCGCCTCGCACGACCTCCAGGAGCCGCTGCGCAAGGTCGCCAGCTTCTGCCAGCTCCTCCAGCGCCGCTACCACGGTCAGCTGGACGAGCGCGCCGACTCCTACATCGACTTCGCGGTCGAGGGCGCCAAGCGCATGCAGACCCTCATCAACGACCTGCTGGCCTTCTCCCGGGTCGGGAGGACGAAGAACTTCGCGCCGGTCGACCTCAACGTGGCCCTGGACGACGCCCTGAGCAGTCTGGAGACGCGTCTGGAGGAGGCGGGCGCCGAGATCTCCGGCGACACCCTGCCCACGGTCCAGGGCGACCGCACGCTGCTCACCCAGGTCTTCTTCAACCTGGTCGGCAACGCCGTCAAGTTCCGTGGCGAGGACGCGCCCGAGGTGCGCCTGAGCGTCGAACGCCAGGGCGACGAGTGGGTGTTCTGCTGCTCGGACAACGGCATCGGTATCGAACCGCAGTACGCCGAGCGCATCTTCGTCATCTTCCAGCGCCTGCACACCAGGGAGAAGTACACCGGAACCGGCATCGGCCTGGCCATGTGCAAGAAGATCGTGGAGTTCCACGGCGGCCGCATGTGGCTCGACACGGGCCCGGAGAACGCCGAAGGGGCCGAAACCACCGACGGCACGGACTCCGGGCGGACCGGAACCCGCATATGCTGGACCCTGCCCGTAGACACCGAGGCGGAGAAGGAAGAGCCGGTTGCCCTGGAGGGAACCGAACCGACCGACGACGTCGATAGTGGTGACGAGGGCACCGAGGTCGCCGAGCCCGCCCCCACGGACGAGGCACCGACGGCCACACGAGAGTCCGGCGGCACCGAGCCGGAGACCGAGACCCCCACGGGCAGTGACGCCGAGGGGGAGTCGAGTCCCCTGCCCGGCGGCGCTGGCGGTACGGTTCCACCCGGTCACGGGGCGGGACCCGTATAGGGGTCTGGAAGCTTGAGCGAGGTCATGTTGGTGCATCCCATTGAGGTGCTGCTGGTCGAGGACGATCCCGGTGACGTCCTGATGACCAAGGAGGCGTTCGAGGAACACAAGCTGGGCAACCGGCTGCACGTGGTCTCGGACGGCGTCGAGGCGCTCCGCTTCCTGCGTCGCGAGGGCGAGTTCGCCGACGCGCCCCGGCCCCACCTGATCCTTCTCGACCTCAACCTGCCGCGCAAGGACGGCCGGGAGGTCCTGGAGGAGGTCAAGAACGACGACGACCTGGCGCACATCCCCGTCGTCGTGCTCACGACCTCGGAGGCGGAGGAGGACGTGCTGCGCAGCTACCGCCTGCACGCCAACGCCTACGTCCCCAAGCCCGTGGACTTCGAGCAGTTCATCAGGGTCGTGCGGCAGATCGACGACTTCTTCGTGACGGTGGTCAGGCTGCCCAAGGGCTGATCCGTGAACCGACCGGGGACGGAACCGTCACTCACCGCGCCGGATCGGGTGGGTGTGGCGGTTTTTCGTTACGGTAAGGGGCATGAGCCTGCCGGAACCGCGTGAACCCACTGGTCCCTACCGCGTCAGTGTCGTGTGCCTGGGCAACATCTGCCGGTCGCCCATGGCCGAGAAGGTGCTCACCGCCGACCTCGAACGCGCCGGAATGAACGGCCTCGTCAGGGTCGACAGCTCCGGCACGGGCGACTGGCACATCGGGGACGGGATGGACACCCGAGCCGCCGCCACCCTGCGCGTGCACGGGTACCTCACCCACCACACCGCCCGCCAGTTCCATCCCGAGGACCTGGCCACCCGTGACCTCGTCCTGGCCATGGACCTGGACAACCTCGACGACCTGAGCCGGGTCGTCGACGAACGCGGTCCGGAGCTCGGCTTCGACCCCTCCCGGCTGCTCCTGTTCCGCTCCTTCGCGCCGGGCGGGGGGCCCAACCCGGAGGTCCCCGACCCCTACTACGGCGGGGACGACGGGTTCACCGCCGTCCTGAACATGGTCGAGGCCGCCTCCAAGGGCCTCACCGGGGAACTCGTCACCCGGTTGCGGGGCTAGTCGCGTGGACAGGGAGCCGATCGTGCGGTCCTTCGGGGGCACCGGTGACGGACCGGGCAGACCGGGCCGAGACCCGCAGACCGGCACCCTCGCGGACCGGGTCGAGGCGCTGCTGGACACCGAGGTCCGACGCGCCGCCAAGGCCGGGACCAGCCACGACTGGACCCTGTCCTACGTGGAACTGGCCGACGGCACCCGGCTGTTCGTGAAGTCCCAGACACGCGGAGCCGAACCGGCCGGGGCCCTGTCGGCGGAGGCGCGCGGTCTGGAGTGGCTCGGCCGGTGCTTCGGCTCCCCGGTGCTCCAACCCCTGGGCTGGGACGAGCGCCTGCTCGTGCTGCCCCTGGTGGAGCAGGACGAACCCACACCCGCCGCCGCCGAACGGCTCGGGAGACAGCTGGCCGGAACCCACCTGACCGGTGCGGACGCCTTCGGCGCGGACTGGCCCGGCTACATCGGGCCGCTGCCGATGGACAACACCCCCGCGCGGCACTGGCCGCGCTTCTACGCCGAACAGCGGCTGCGGCCCTACCTGCGCCAAGCACTGGACCAGGGGGCGCTCACCCCCACCGACGCGCGGGCGATCGAGCGGGTGGTGGACGCCGTCGACGAGCTGGCGGGGGAACCCGAACCGCCCGCCCGTATCCACGGGGACCTGTGGAGCGGCAACGTGCTCTGGCGCTCCCGGGACGCCGTCCTCATCGACCCGGCGGCGCACGGCGGCCACCGGGAGGCGGACCTGGCGATGCTGGCGCTGTTCGGGCTGCCCCACCTGGACCGGGTCCGCGACGCCTACAACGAGGTCGCGCCGCTCTCCGCCGGTTGGCGCGGCCGGGTGGCGCTGCACCAGCTGCACCCGCTCCTCGTCCACGTGTGCCTGTTCGGCGCCGCCTACCGGACCACCGCGCTGGAGGCCGCGCGGACCGCGTTCCGCGCCACCTGAGTCACCCCTTGACGCTGCCCGCGAGGAGTCCGCGCACGAAGTAGCGCTGGAGCAGGAAGAACACGAGCAGCGGGACGACGATGGACACGAACGCCCCCGCGGTGAGCCGGTGCCAGGCCTCGCCCCGGGTTCCGGCCAGCTCGGCCAGCCGTACCGTGAGCGGCGCGGTGGAGGTGTCGCCCCCGGCGAAGATCAGCGCCACCAGCAGGTCGTTCCACACCCAGAGGAACTGGAAGATGCCCAGGGAGACCAGGGCGGGCGCGATCAGCGGCAGCGCCACCTTCCGGAAGATGGTCCCGTGCCCGGCCCCGTCCACCCGGGCGGCCTCGAAGAGCGACCTCGGCAGCTGGGACAGGAAGTTGTGCATCAGGAAGATCCCCAGCGGAAGACCGAAGATGGTGTGCGCCACCCACACGTTGGTGAACGCCATCGCCCCGGTGAGCTCCCACGCGGGCAGCAGTTGGACCCCTCCCAGCGACACCCCCTGCGAGAAGAAGCGCAGCAGCGGCACCAGGGACATCTGGATCGGCACGACCTGGAGGGCGAAGATCCCCAGGAACACCCAGTCGCGGCCCCGGAAGTCGATCCAGGCCAGCGCGTAGGCCGCCAGCGCGGCCAGGCCCAGGACGAACACCGTGGAGGGCAGGGTGATCACGAAGGAGTTCACGAAGTGGCTGGCCAGACGGCCGTCGTTGGCGCTGCCGAAGAGCACGTCCCGGTAGTTGTCCAGGGTCACCTCGGGAGAGCCGAAGAACGTCCACCAGCCGCTGGCACGGATCTGGTCGGCGGGCCGGAACGACGAGACGAACAGTCCGGCGGTGGGGAGCGTCCACAGCACGGCGATGACCAGCGCCGCGAGGCTGGCCGCGCGCCCGCTGAGCCGTCCGCGCACCCGGGCGGCGGCGCTTCGGTTCCGCTCGACGTGATCGATGCTCATGCCAACTCCCTGGCCTTGCGGTTGCGCCGGATCTGGAGGACCACCAGCGGGACGACCAGGACGAAGAGGACCACCGCCAGCGCGGATCCCTGACCCACCTGGCCCTGGGAGAACGCCTGGCTGTACATCTCGTTGGCGATCACGCTGGTGCCGTAGTTGCCGCCGGTCATGGTGCGGACGATGTCGAAGATCTTGAGGGTCTGTACGGAGATCGTGATGAGCACGACCACGAGGGTGGGCCACACGGACGGCAGGGTGATGCGGGCGAACAGCTGCCAGGCCCCGGCACCGTCGATGCGGGCCGCCTCCACCGTCTCCGTGGGGACGGCCTTGATCGCGGCGGACATGACCACCATGGCGAACCCGGCCTGGACCCAGATCAGGACCAGGATCAGCAGGAACGTGTTGAGGGGCTGTTCGAGGAGCCAGAGCCGGGGTTCGCCGCCGAACCACACGACGATCTGGTTGAGCAGGCCGTACTGCTCCTGGTCGGCGGGCCGGTAGGCGTACACGAACCGCCAGATGATGCTGGCGCCGACGAAGGAGATCGCCATCGGCATGAACACCATCGACTTGGCCAGGGACTCGAACCGGGAGCGGTCGATGAGCACCGCGTAGAGCAGACCGACGGCGGTGGCCAGGGCTGGGGCGAACAGCACCCACAGCAGGGTGTTGGACAGGACCTGGAGGATCTCCGGCCGCTGGAACATCCACTGGTAGTTGGCCAGCCCCACGAACGCGTCCCCCGAGCGGTCGTGGAAGGACAGCACGGTGGTGCGGACGACGGGGTGGACCAGCCCGCCCAGGAGCAGGAGGACGGCCGGTCCGAGGAAGAAGGCCGCCTGCCAGCGGTCCCTCCTGCTCCGGGGGGCGTCGAGCAGGACGAGCATCAGGCCGATGACGCCGAGGAACGCGGCGATCCCGATGAGCATCCAGACGAGCTTGGGCAGCTCGTCCAGGAAGGAGAACTCCATGGAAGACCCCTGGTGGTGCCTGGATGTGTGGGGGGTGGACCGGCCGGGGCTCCCGGAGCCCCGGCCGGAGGGCCGACCGCGTACGTCAGACCCGAGGGGGTGTCAGGCGCGGGCGCCGAACCCCGGGCCGAAGCGGAGCGCGGGCCTCGAGGATCACGGCCAGGCCGACTCCACGCTCTCCAGGACCGTCGCCGTGTCGGTCCCGGTGACCCAGTCGATCATGCCGCTCCAGAAGACGTTGGTGCCCACGGAGGAGGGCATGGCGTCGCTGCCGTCGAAGTGGAAGACGGTGTCGGGGTCGTTGAGGACCTCGGCGGTGAACTGGTCGGTGGGGTCGGACAGCACGGACGGGTCCAGGTCCTGGTGGGCGGAGACCCAGGAGCCGAGGGAGGCGCGCTGGTTGGCGTACCCGCCGGAGGACAGGTACTCGTGGACGGCGACCACCTCGTCGCGGTCGTCGAAGGCGACGACGAACTCCCCGCCGCCCATGATCGGGACCTCGGAGTCGGCCTCCAGCGGAGGCAGCACGAAGCCGTAGACGTCGCCGTCCTCACCGATCTCCACGTCGTCCTCGAACTGGGCTCCGTAGAAGGAACCCATCAGGTACATGGCGCAGCCGCCGTCCAGCAGCGGGGCCCCGGCCTCCTGGAAGGAGGTGACGGCGATGCTGTCCACGCCGCCGAAGGTGCCGTTGACGTAGTCCTCGTTGCGGATGACGCCGTCCGCGAGGTCGAAGGCCTCCTCGACCTCGGGGGCGTCGAAGGGGATGTCGTGGGCGATCCAGTCGTGGTAGACGTCCGTGCCCGAGGTGCGCAGGAGGGCGTTCTCGATCCAGTCGGTACCGGGCCAGCCGGTCGCGTCCCCGGACTCGAAGCCCACGCACCAGGGCCTGGTGCCGTCGGCGGCGATGGTGTCGCTGAGCTCGATCATGTCGTCCCAGGTCTCGGGGATCTCGTGCCCGTTCTCGGCGAAGAAGGAGGGGGAGTACCAGACCATCGACTTCATGTTGGCGCCGAGCGGGGAGCCGTACAGCTCTCCGTCGACGGTGGCGTAGCCCCGCCAGTCCTCGCTCCAGCCGGACTCGACGTTGCTCCGCACCCCGTCCGCGACGGGGACGGCGTGGCCGTCCGAGGCGGCGCGCTCCAACAGGCCGGGCTGGGGGATGAAGGCCAGGTCGGGTGCGTTGCCGCCGTCGAGGCGCACGGGGAGCTGGGCCTCGAACTCGCCGCTGCCCTCGTACTGGATGGTGATGCCCGTGCAGGCCGCGAAGTCCGCCCAGGACTGTTCCAGGCGGTCGCCCTCCTCGTCGCGGATGGAGGCGTAGACGGAGACGGTGCCGCCGGTGCCCTCCCACTGTTCGTAGGGGGAGCAGTCGATGCCGGAGGTGTCGGCGGCGCCGCCGTCGCCTCCGCTGAGGTAGGAGCAACCGGAGACGAGGAGCAACACGCCTCCGGCGGCCAGGGCGTGTCGGGTGACCGAACTCGGCATGGGGGGTCTCACTCCTTCGGCACGCACACCCACCGGGGGCGGGGGTGTGATCCATGTCATGCGCTTTCCGATGTAAGTCCCCTCCGAGGCGAATGTCCATAGCTCACGCAATTTCTTGCGTAACGATCCGAAATATTGCAGGACAACCGTGTGCGCTGCGCCTTTGTCAAGCTGCCCGGAGTCCCGTCGCCCCCTCCGTTCCCGGGGGCGGGTGCGCCGACAGCCCGGCGGTTCCGACGTGGCCGTACATTGGGGGGATGGCTGACGCACCCAGCCCTGGTCAGGGCCCACACGAAGGACCCGAGCTGCACGTGGCCCTGGTCGGCTACGGCAAGGGCGGGGAGGTCTTCCACGCGCCCCTCATCGACGCCGTCCCGGGGCTGCGCCTGTCCGCCGTGGTCACCGCGTCCCCGGAACGCGCGCGGGCCGCACGTGAGCGCTACCCGTGGGTCACCGTGTACCCGACCGTCGCGGAACTGTGGGCCGACGCCGGGCGGTACGAGATCGCCGTGGTCAGCACGCCCAACGACACCCACGCGCCGCTCGCGCGGGCCGCGCTGGAGTCCGGTCTGGCCGTGGTCGTGGACAAGCCGTTCGCGCTCACCGCCCACCAGGCCCGGGAACTCACCGACCTGGCCGACGATCTCGGGCACGTGCTCACCGTCTACCAGAACCGTCGCTGGGACGCGGACTTCCTCACCCTGTGGCAGCTGATCGAGGAGGGCGCCCTGGGGCGGGTGCACCGCTTCGAGTCGCGGTTCGAGCGCTGGCGGCCCCAGCCCAAGGGGACCTGGCGGGAGACCGGAGGCGTCGACGCAGGAGCCGGGCTGCTGTACGACCTCGGCCCGCACCTGATCGACCAGGCGGTCAACCTGTTCGGCCCGGTGGCCACCGTCTACGCGGAGATCGACGCCCGCCGCGAGGGGGTGAACGCCGACGACGACGTGTTCCTGTCCCTCGGGCACGCGCGGGGCACCCGCTCCCACTTGTGGATGAGCGCCCTCAGCGCCCAGAACGGGCCCCGGTTCCGGGTCCTCGGTGACCGGGCCGCCTTCACCAGTTTCGGACTGGACGGCCAGGAGGCGCGCCTGACCGGGGGTGAGCGCCCCGACGCCGCTGACTGGGGCGTGGTCCCGGAAGGGGAGTGGGGGATGCTCGGCGCCGACGGGGTGTCCACGCCGGTGCCCAGCGTGCGCGGCGCCTACCCGGAGTTCTACGCGGGGGTCCGGGACGCCGTGGGGGAGGGCGAGCCCCTGCCGGTGGATCCGCACGAGGTGATCCACGGCCTGGAGGTCATCGAGGCGGCCCGCCGCTCCGCCCGCGCCGACGAGGTCGTCCGCCTGCGCTGACCGGCTCCCGAACCCCCGCCTTGGCCCTATGTTGGACACAGGTCAGTGCAGGGATTCCAACGCCGAAGGAGCAGCACCGTGGCCCAGGTCCTCGTGGTCGCCGACGACCTCACCGGAGCCAACGCCACGGGCGCGCGGTTCGCCCGCACCGGTATGCGTGTGGCCACGGTGACCCCCGAGCACGTGAGCCGGGTCGCCGGGGACTACGACGTGGTGGTCGCCAACCTGGACAGCAGACACGTCCCGGCCGAGCAGGCCGCCGACCTGGTCACCGACGTCGTCGAGGCCGTCTGGCCGGTCGGGCTGGTGGTCAAGCGCACCGACACCACGCTGCGCGGGAACGTCGGCGCCGAGATCGAGGCCACCTACGACGCCGTCCGTGAGCGCCTGCCCGCCGGAACCCGCGTCCGGGTGCTGTTCGCCCCGGCCTTCCCCGGTTCCGGTCGCATCACCGAGGACGGTGTGCAGCTGCTCGACGGGGTGCCGCTGGAACGCAGCGAGCTCGCCAACGACCCGCTGTGCCCGATGACCACCAGCCTGGTCTCGGAGATCCTCGCGGCCCAGAGCGACCTCGCCGTCAGACACGTGCCCCTGCGGCGGATCACCCAGGAGATGCTCACCGCCGAACTGCTCGCGGGTGACGAGCCCGTCGTGCTCTGCGACGCCAGCACCGAGCAGCACCTCACCGACATCGCCGAGGCCGCTGCCGCCGCCCACCACGCCGAGGGCATCGTCTGGGTGGCCGTGGACCCCGGCCCCACCGGGGCACTGCTCGCCTACGCGCTGCGCCTGCGCGGCCAGGCCGGTTCCCGCGGGCCCCTCCTCGCGGTGGCGGGAAGTACGACCGACCTCACCCGCCGCCAGCTCGCCACGGTCGCCCGCACCGGCGCGGTCCGGTTCGTGGACCTGGACGCGGTGGCCCTCAGCGACCCCGACAGCGACCACCCCGACCAGGTGGCGCGTGAACTCACCGACCACCTCTCGTCCTCGGGCTTCCCCGAGATCTGCGTGCTGCGGGTGGTGACCACGGCCGCGCGCGTCCGTGAGCTGCCCGCCCAGGCCCGGGCCGAGCTGCCCGGCCGCGTCGCCCGTCTGGTGGCCGACGTGGTCAACGACCTGGCGGACTCGGTGGGCCCCCAGGCGCTGCCCAGCGGCCTCTACCTGACCGGGGGAGACCTGACCGCGAGCCTGCTGGACGAACTCGACGTGCACGCCTTCGACGTGGGCGGTGAGATCGTCCCGCTGGCCGTGCACGGGCACCTCAGCGGCGGTCCGCTCGACGGCACGCCCGTCGTCGCCAAGGGCGGACTGGTGGGCGACGACATCACGCTGGTGGAGTGCCTGGCCAAACTGCGCCGGTCCGTCCAGGCCCGCCTCCACCAGGTCCACTCCGAGGTGTCCGAGCACGTGATCCCCACCGCGACCCGCGACGCCTAGCGGCTCGCTCGACCCGTCCGCCGTCGGTGTCCGTCCGCTCGCGGGACGGTGTCCGGTCCCCGGTCACACGGAGGGGCGCGGTGCCGGCTCCGCACCGCGCCCCTCGGTATGTCGGCGCTAGGCCGTCGTGTCCTCGGTGATGTGGTTGGCGGCCAGCTTCCCGACCAGTTCGGCCAGGGTCGCGGGGGCCTCCAGGGGGCCCATGTGGCCGATGCCTGGGATCACCCGGACCTCGACGGGGTCCTGGACCAGCCCGCCGATGTGGTGGGCGTGCCAGGGAGGAGTCAGCTTGTCCTCGTCACCGCCGACGACGACGGTGGGCACCGCGATCTCCCGCACCGCGTCGTCCAGGTGCAGCCTGGTCATGACCCGGCCCCACTCGCCACGGGCGACTCCGCCGCACTCGTGCACCAACCGGGCGCACAGGCGCTTCGCGGCCGGGCTGCTCCCCTTGCCCATGACCAGGTACCGGAGCACGCTGGCGCTTCCGGCGTTGGCCGGGCCCAGGGGCAGCGGCGCGGTCAGGAAGACCTTCGCCCCCACCTTGCCGAGCGGGCCGGGCAGGGGGATCGCGGTGGACCGGTCGGGCAGCTCCGTGCACCCGGTGTTGGTCAGGAGCACCGCCGCCACCTTCTCCTTGAAGGTCGCCCGCGGCCCCGAGGCCATGATGGTCATCCCGCCCATGCTGTGTCCGGCGACCACGGCCTTCCGCCCGGCGGGCAGGGTCGCCTCCAGGACGGCGCACAGGTCGTCCGCGAGCTTCTCCGTCCCGTAGCCCGCCCGGGTCAGGGGGGTCTGGCTGCGGCCGTGGCCGCGCTGGTCGTAGAGGACCACCCGGAGGTCCGGGTCGAGGTCGCGGACCACGGGGCCCCAGGAGGCCAGGGACGTGGACCAGCAGTGGGAGAACACCACGGTCGGTCCGTCCGAGGGCCCGCGCACCTCGACGTGCAGCTGGGTGCCGTCGGCGGAGCGGACCCGGAGTTCCCGTGCCGCTCCCACGTGTCGTGTCGCCATGGGGGTCTGCCTCTCAGTCGTCGAGGTCGATGCGGGGGACGGCGAAGGGCGGTGTGCCCGACCCGTTCACCGGGAGCCCTCCCCACAGGTTGGGGCCGTCGAGTTCACCGACCCCCTCGTGGCCGTCGGGGGTGCGCACGGTCACCGTACGCGCCCCCTGTTCGTAGGCCCTGGTGAGCCCGGGCTCCGGGGCCAGGCGCCCCTTCCAGCGGTAGTCGCCGGTGAGCGGCGAGAAGTGCCCGGCGAAGTGCGCCCGGACCTCGAAGCTCTCCGCCGGTTCCGAGCCCTCGGAGTGCGGCTGGACCGTCACGGGTCCCCGGTACTCCTCTTCCTCGTCGTCGAACCCGCTCACGCGCTCTCTCCTCCGATCGGGACGGGGCGCCGGCCGCTGGGGGCGCGGCGCAGGTCGTAGTTGTGCGGGTCGAACCACCGGGTGCGCAGTGCGTAGTTCCAGGTGAAGGTGGGCCACAGCGTGGTGTTGCGGCCCTGCGCGTTCAGGTACCAGCTGTCGCAGCCCCCGGTCACCCACACGGTGCCCTTCATGGACCTGTGGACCATCTCGGTGTAGGCGCGTTGGGCCTCGGGGCGGGGCTCCAGGCGGTCCACCCTGTTGCGGCAGGCGAACTTCAACGCCTGCATGGTGTAGCGGATCTGCGCCTCGATCATGAACACCTGCGAGGTGTGCCCCAGGCCGGTGTTGGGCCCGGCGAGCACGAACGCGTTGGGGAATCCGTTCACGGTGGTGCCCCGGAAGGCCTGGACGTCGTCCCCCCAGTGCTCCGCGAGGGAGCGCCCCGAGGCGTCGTACACGCGGTGCGCGATGGGCGGGTCGGAGACCTGGAAGCCCGTGCCGAGGATGATCGTGTCCACCTCGTGCTCGGTCCCCGCGCCGGAGGAGTCCCTCGTGACCACGGAGTTCGCCCGGACCTCCACGATGCCGTCGGTGACCACGTCCGCGTTGGGACGGGCCAGCGCCGGGTAGTAGTCGTTGGACATCAGGATGCGCTTGCACCCGGCGCGGAAGGTGGGGGTGAGCTTGCGCCGGAGTTCGGGGTCCCTGACGCTGCGGTTGATGTTGGCCCGGCCGAGCCGTTCCACGACGCCGAGCAGTCCGGGGTTCTTCGCGAACCCGAGGACGTAGGTCTCGCGACCCCAGTAGATGCTCTTGCGGGCGACCTGCTGGGCGCCCGGGACGTTCCGGTAGAGCCACCTCTCGGCCCGGGTGATGTCCCGGTCGTGGCGGAACATCACCCACGGCGCGGTGCGCTGGAACAGCGTCAGCTTCTCCACCAGGGGTTGGATCCGGGGCACGAACTGGATCGCGGAGGCGCCGGTGCCGATCACCGCCACCCTGCGGCCGGTGAGGTCGTGGTCGTGGTCCCACTCGGCGGAGTGGAAGAGCCTGCCCTCGAAGGAGTCGAGCCCCTTGATGTCCGGATAGGTCGGGTCGGCCAGCGGACCGGCGCCGCTGACCAGGAACTGTGCGGTGACGGTACCGCTGGTGGTCTCGATCCGCCACCGGTTCTGCTCCGGCTCCCAGTGAGCGGCCCGGACGTCGCTGTCGTACCGGACGTGCCGGTCCACGCCGTGCTCACCGGCGACCCGTTTCATGTACTCCCAGATCTCCGGCTGCGGGGAGAAGGTCCGACTCCAGCCGGGGTTGAGCGCGAAGGAGAACGAGTACAGGTGCGAGGGGACGTCGCAGGCTGCGCCCGGATACGAGTTGTCGCGCCAGGTCCCGCCGATCCCGTCGGCCCGTTCGAGGATGACGAAGTCCCGGAGCCCGGCCTGGGTGAGGCGCACAGCCATGCCGATCCCGGCGAACCCGGAGCCGATGATGGCGACCCGGTGGTGCGGCACTTCTTCGGTCACGATGCTGTTCCCTTCGTACGGGCCCGGTGCGGCGGGCGCTCGCGTACCGACCGGTAAGTATGGGCCCCCGGGAAACGTGGCGCGTGACGTTCCCCGGGGGAGGGGGTGTCGGGGGCCGAGCGCGTGGCGCGTTCGCTCTCGGCCCCCGACGTCTGGGCCGCCGTCGGAAGACGTGGCGCGTTGCGCCTTCCGACGGCGGGGTTCCGGGGAGAGGTGTTCCTATCGGTGGCCTAGCGGCCGAGCAGTCCGGCCTTCTTCCAGAAGTACCGGCCCAGGCCCGTGATCGCACCCGCGGTGTCCAGCGTGTTGACGACCTTGCGGGCGGCCCAGGTCTTGGTCTCCACCCAGTGCGGGTTGGCCCTGGCGACCCGCTGGGCCTCCTTCGGGTCCAGCCCGACCTGTGCGTAGACCTTCGGGTTGATGAGCCGGGTCGCGGAGTAGTAGGTGACCAGGCCCAGCACGATCCGGCTGTAGGCCTTGTTGAGGGCGCCGCGCTCGGGCCAGTCCCGTTGGAACTCCTCGCGGGCGTAGCGCATGTGGCGCGCCTCCTCGGTCACGTGGATGCGGGCCACGGCGCGCACCAGCGGGAGGATCTGCTCGTCCGGGACGGCCTCGCGCTGGAGCTGGTCCAGGACCTCCTCGACGAAGAGCGCGCCCGCGAAGATCAGCGGACCGTGCGCGATCGCCTTGAACACGCGGCCGAGGTGGAAGGTGACCGGGTCCAGCCGGTGCGCCTCCCAGCCCAGTTTCCGCACCATCTTCGCGAACATGACCGTGTGGCGGCACTCGTCGGCGATCTCGGTGTAGGCGTACTGGACATGGAGGGTCGTCGGGTCGTTGTGGTAGGCGTGCCGGACCAGCATCTGCATGAGGATCGTCTCGAACCAGATGCCGATGGTGGCGACACTGGCGACCTCCAGCCGGGACAGCTCCTTGCGCTTCTCGTCGCTGAGCTGGTCCCACAGGTGGGTGCCGTAGAGGGAGATCCGCTCGGGGCGGATCGCCCACATGTCGGGATCGACGGGGGCGTCCCAGTCGATCTCGACCAGGGGGTCGAAGGAGGCCTTCGCGGAGCCGCGCAGGAGGCGCTTGGCGATGTCCTCGCGGTCGGTGAGCTTCGGCTTGGCGACGACGTCGGCGGTCATCTCGTTCCTCCTCAGGAGGCGCTGGTCTGGGCGTGCGGGGAACCGTGGCGCGCGTGGAGCCCCCGGGCGATCTCGGCGTCCGCGAAGGCTCCGTCGGTGAGGAGCAGGCCGAGCTGGAGCGACACGATCTGTTCGGTGGTTCCGGGGAAGTGCTTGGTCAGGTGCAGGGCGGCCGTTCCGAACGCCGTGCAGGCGACGTCGCGGGGGGCGCGCCGGGCACCGGCGGCGCGGACGACCGTCATCACGGTGTCGCGCTCGCTCTCGGCGGGCACCAGGCCGTCGAGCGAGGCGCCGGTGGCACGGGAGCTCTCGTGGATGGGGGTGTCCACGTAGCCGGGGTAGACGGTGGTCACACCGACATGCGTGCCGTACTCGGCGCGCAGGCTGTCCGCGTAGGCGGTCACCGCGCGCTTCGAGACCGTGTAGGCCCCGGCGAGCGGGAGCTGGAGGTTGGCCAGGAGCGAGGCGGTGACGATCACGCGGCCGCGGCTCCGGAGCAGCGCGGGCATCGCGGCGGCGGTGACGCGCCAGGTGCCGAGGAGGTTGACCTCCAGCGCCTGGTGGGCGTGGGAGTCGGGCAGGTGACCGATGTCCACGGAGGGCCCGACCCCGGCGTAGTGGATGAGCAGGTCCAGGCGTCCGCCGAGCTGGTCGATCGCCTGGGCGACTCCCGTGCGCACCTGCTCGTCGTCGGTGACGTCGCAGGCGATGACGCCGGGGGCGGGTTTGCGGTCGATCCCGACGACGTTGACGCCGAGGTGACGCAGGACCGCCACCGTGGCACCGCCGAACGCACCGGAGGCGCCGGTCACGATGGCGTTCTGGCCGGGCAGGCGGCTCAGGTGGCGAGGCAGGGGGGCCGTCATGTGATCTCCTCCACAGTCATTGCGGGAACGTTACAACGAGCATTGTCACAATGCAATGGGTAGAACCCGGAAATTTACTCGCGAGTAAGGTTCGTGTGCCAGGGCTGTTACGGAGGTGTGGGCGCACGGACGGGGCCGCGCACGGGCGCGGCCCCGTCGGTGTGGGGGCGGGTCCTACCCCCGCCCGAGCAGCCCCGCCCTCCGCCAGAAGTACCGGCCCAGGCCGGAGATGGCCCCGGCGGTGTCCAGCGTCCTGACCACCTTGCGGGACAGTTCGGTCTTGCTGTCGATGAAGTGCGTGTTACGACGGGCCGCCCGCTGGGCCTCGCGGGGGTCGAGGCCGATCCGCTCGTAGACCTTCGCGTGGATCAGCCGGGTCGTCGCGTAGTAGGTGACCAGGCCCAGCACGAGCCGCGAGTAGGCCCGGTCCAGGGGGCCGCGCCGCACCCAGTCGCGGTGGAACTCCTCGCGGGCGTAGCGGATGTGGCGCGCCTCCTCGATGACGTGGATGCGAGAGGTGGCCCGCACGACCGGTTCGATGCTCTCGTCGCTGATCATCTCCCGCTGGAGCTGGTCGAGGATCTCCTCGACGAAGAGCGCTCCCGCGAAGATCAGCGGCCCGTGCGCGATCGCCTTGAAGAGGTTGCCCAGCACGTGCGCCACCGGGTCCAGGCGGTGGGCGGTGGAGCCCAGCTTCTCGATGGCCCTCGCGAACATGACCGTGTGGCGGCACTCGTCGGCGATCTCGGTGTAGGCGTACTGGACGTGGAGCGTGGTGGGGTCGTTGTGGTAGACGTGCCGGACCAGCATCTGCATGAGGATCGTCTCGAACCAGATGCCCGTGGCCATGGTGCTGGCCATCTCCAGTCGGGACAGCTCGCGGCGCTCGTCCTCGCTGAGGCGCTCCCACAGGTGGGTGCCGTAGAGGGAGACCCGCTCGGGGCGCATCCCCCACAGGTCCTCCAGGGGGGCCTCCCAGTCGATCTCGACCAGGGGGTCGAAGGAGGCCTTGGCGGAGCCCCGCAAGAGGCGCTTCGCGATGTCCTCGCGGTCGGTGAGCTTCGGTGTCGGCGCGTTTCCCACGGACATGTGGACCTCCAGGGGGTTCCGTGCCGGAGGCGCGCCGAACGGGAGGTTCGAGTGGTGTGACCCCGTTCACTCCGATCACCTAGAACGTTACAATCTCCGTTGTCATCGTTCAACGGCGTCAGGGGAGCGGATTTACTGATGAGTACGGCACGACGGGGTCTCTAGGCTGGGTTCCATGGCGGAATACCGTATTGACGAACTCGCCCGGCTCGCCGAAACCACGGTGCGCAACGTCCGGGTGTACCAGGACCGAGGACTCCTCGCCCCGCCCCGGCGCCAGGGCCGGGTGGGCATCTACTCCGAAGCGCATCTGGCGCGTCTGCGGCTGATCGGCCAGCTCCTCCGGCGCGGCTACACCTTCGCGAACATCGGTGAGATGTTCCAGGTGTGGGAGCGCGGCGGCGACCTGTCCGAGATCCTCGGCTTCGAGTCCGCGGTCGGGGACGCCTGGAGCGACGAGATCGCCGACTACCTCGGCATGGGCGACCTCAAGGACCTGTTCGGCAAGGGGGTGACCCCCAAGACCATAAAGCGCGCCCTGGACCTCGGTGTCCTGGAGCGCGACGGGCTGCGCTTCCGGGTCCCCAGCCCGCGCCTGCTGCACGCCGGGGTCGAGCTGGTCAAGCTGGGGATGAGCGTGGGCGCCGTACTGGACATCGCGGAGAACCTGCGGGACAGGATCGGTGACGTCGCCGAGCACATGGTCCGCCAGGTCTCCGACCACATCATCGCGGAGCACGCCCCCGGCACCGTGATCCAGAGCGAGGAGGTCGCGCAGATCGCGGAGCTCATCCGTCGGGTGCGCCCCCTCGCGCAGCAGGCGGTGGACGCTGTCCTGGCCCAGGAGATGGCCCACCACCTCACCAACGTCATGGGCGACCACTTCGCGGACGCCATGGAGCACCTGAGGAACGAGGACCAGGCGACCCAGGACACGGACGGTCCCCACGGACCCTGAGACGAACCGGACCGTCGCACTCGCCGGACCCGCTCTCCGGCCCCCGGACCCGACCCCATCCCCCACCCCCGGGACCCCCACCCGAACCCCGAACCCCCACCCCTCGACACGGACCACGGGCCCGGACCCCAGCGCGGGTGTCCGGGCCCGTCCGTCGCCGCGGCCGGTCAGTCGTCGACCCTCGCCCCCTCGGGCGCGGGAGCGGTCGTGCCGTCGACCACGGTCAGCGGCAGCGACGTCGTGAAGCGCAGCTCCGCGAAGGCGCCGCGCGGCACCGCCGGGGACTCGGGGAAGACCGGCCGGACGCTCCGGTAGGCCTCACCCGGTGCCGGGCGGGTGTCCTCCCCGCCCTTGTTCGGCCACAGGGACATCGCCCGTTCGGCCTGCGCGGTGATGGTCAGGGACGGGTTGACGCCCAGGTTCGCGGAGACCGCCGAGCCGTCCACCACGTGCAGGCCGGGGTAGCCGTACAGACGGTGGTAGGGGTCGATCACGCCGGTCTCGGCACTGTCACCGATCGGGCATCCGCCCAGGAAGTGGGCGGTCATCGGGATGTTGAAGATGTCACCGACCGTGCCGCCCGCGTAGCCGTCGATGCGCTTGGCCAGCCGCGTGGCCACCTCCTGGCCCGCGGGGATCCAGGTGGGGTTGGGTTCACCGTGCCCCTGTCGGGAGGTGAGCTTCTTCCTGCCGCCCAGCAGTCCCCGCTTCACCGAGGTGGTCAGCGAGTTGTCCAGGGACTGCATGACCAGCCCGATGATGATCCGCTCGGACCAGCGCCGGTTGGAGAAGCTGCGCAGGAACACGGTCGGGTGGCGTGCGGCCAGTCCCAGGAAGCGCAGCCAACGCGGGATCGAGCCGCCGCCCGGGACCTGGATCGCGGTGAGCAGGCCCATCGCGTTGGAGCCCTTGCCGTAGCGGACGGGTTCGATGTGGGTGTTCTCGTCCGGGTGGATGGACGACGTGATCGCCACACCGTGGGTCAGGTTCTCCGGCGGCGGGACCTGCTTGCTCATGGCGCCCACCAGCGCCTCGGAGTTGGTCCGGGTCAGGGTCCCCAGCTTCTCGGACAGGCGGGGCAGCAGCCCGTCGGAGCGCATCCGGTGCAGCAGGGTCTGGGTGTTGTAGGTCCCGGCGGCGACCACGACCTGCCGGGCGGTGAACGTGCGGGCGTTGGAGCGGCGGCGGGGGGCGTCGGTGCGCAGGGTGTCCACCGCGAAGCCGCCGCCCTGGGACTCGGGGCGTTCCCGCAGCCGCTCGACCGTGGTCAGCGGGTGCACGTCGGCGCCTCCGCGCTCGGCGAAGTGGAGGTAGTTCTCGGTGAGGGTGTTCTTGGCGCCGTGGCGGCAGCCCGTCATGCACTCGCCGCACTCCGTGCAGGCCCGGCGCTCCGGGCCCGCGCCGCCGAAGTAGGGATCCCCGACCGACGCCCCCGGGGCCGCCTTGGAACCGTCGCCGTCCTGACCGTCGCCGAAGCACACCCCGACCGGGGTGAGACGGAAGGTGTCACCGACCCCCATCTCGTCGGCCACGGCCCTGAGATGGACGTCCGAGGGGGTGACGGTGGGGTTGGTACGGACACCGAGCATGCGGCGGGCCTGGTCGTAGAAGGGCGCCAGTTCCGACTTCCAGTCGGTGATGTGGCTCCACTGCGGGTCCTCGAAGAAGGCGTCCATGGGGTGGTAGAGCGTGTTCGCGTAGTTGAGCGAACCGCCGCCGACGCCGGCTCCGGCCAGGATCATCACGTCCCGCAGGAGGTGGATGCGCTGGATGCCGTACAGCCCGGCACCCGGGGCCCAGAGGAAGTTCCGCACGTCCCAGGATGATGACGGCAGGGTCTCGGGTGTGAAACGCCGCCCCGCTTCCAGGACGCCGACGCGGTAACCCTTCTCCGTGAGGCGTAGGGCGCTGACCGAACCGCCGAAGCCGGAGCCGATCACTACCACGTCGTAGTCGAAGGGGTCGTTCGTGGGGTTCGGACCTTCGGCGGGGTCTTCCGTGCGCTGAGGGGACATGGTGTGGTCTCTCTCCAGGTCGGATGCGGTGCTCGTCGTGCGCCGGAAACGAGTCCGCAACGATGAATGCGCCATCTAGAAATGTGACATTCGATATTGTAATGTTCGTCACTACCGCCGAGTAAGGTGTGTTCCATATAACACACGAGGCGTGCTTCGGCGCAAGTTTCGCTCCCCCTCGCCGCTCCCCCCAGCGGCGGACCACTGGAGGTTCACATGCCCAAGGCCCCCGAAGAGGTGCCCGAGGCGCCGCAGGACGCGCCTGAGCAGCACGAAGGCGGTGGCGGAACGCGCTGGCGCAGGTTCGCACTCGTGGCGGTGCCCGGGTTCCTGGCGGCCGGAGTGCTCGGCGCCATGACCACGCAGGGTCTGCTCGCCGCGTCCTTCGCGGTCTCCGGGGACAGCTTCAAGATGTCCGCGGACTCGCTCTCCGGAACGGGATTCAGCCAGTACGGCGACGTCGCCAACTCGGTCGACGGCTCCGCCCGCGCGGTCGGCCTGTCCACCGTGAACAACGCCGAGCTGGAGAACCTGTGCATGTCCTCCCTGTGGGACCTCCCCATCGGTGAGGCCACCCTCGTCATCAACGCCGGGGCCAGCAGCCCTGTCGAGGGCACCAACCTCGTCATCGACATCGAGCAGCTCCAGGGCAACGCCGAGTTCGGCGCCATCGAGATCGGCCGTGACGCCAGCACCCTGGACAAGGCCGAGGGCGGCCAGGGCCCCGCCGGTGGTTTCGGTCTCCAGGCCGACACGATCACCGTCTCCGAAATGGAGATGACCACCTGGGCGGTGACCTCGGGCTCGCTGCGCCTGAGCGGGCTCAACCTGGCGATCAAGCCGGGCAACCACGAGTGCTTCTGAGCCCATGGCGCACGCACTGACACCGATCCGCTCGGGGTGGACGTGGTTCCGTGACTGGCGACGGAACCGGCCGTTCTGGGGCGGACTCCTCCTCGTCGCGGCCGGGATCGAGCTGCTGGTCGCACCCGCCGCGCAGAGCCTCATCCTGCCGATCGACCTGGTCATCTACGCGGGCATCGCGGGGGTCTACGGGCCCCTCATCGCGCTCCTGATGATCTCCCTCGGCGTGCTGAGCTGGCTCCAGCCCGCGCAGCACGTGTTCTTCGGCCTGGTCGGGCTCATGCTCGCGCTCGTGTCCTTCCCGACCTCCAACTTCGGCGGGTTCGTCATCGGCATGCTGCTCGGCATCGTCGGCGGATCCCTCGTGTTCGCGTGGTCACCTCGGGTACGGCGTCGGCCCCGTCGTGCTCGCGGTGCCCGGACGCCCGGTGGGGAGTCCGACGCGGGTGACGACGAGGAGCCCGGGCCCGTCCAGGGGGACGCCGAGCCGGAGGAGACCGGGAGCCCGTCCGAGACGTCCGGCCGGGAGGACGCCCCGACCGTGGCCGTCGAGCCGCCCGTGCCGCGCGACCCGCCCCGCCACCTGGCGGCCCTCGCCCTGCCGCTCGCGGCCGCGGTCGCCCTCGCCTCGGCGCCCGCTCCCACCCTGGGCTGGCCCTGGGACTGGCTGATCCCCGGCGACGACAGGGAACAGAACGAGGAACAGCCCTCCGAGGAGCCCTCGGACGAGCCCACCGAACGGCCCGGCGGCACCGACCCCGGAGACGACCCCACGGAGGACCCGGTCGACGAGGACCCGGAGGAAGAGGAGGAACCGGAGGAGGAAGAGGAAGAAGAGGAGACCGAGCCGGACGAGGGCGACGCCGAGGACTGCGACCCTCGTGTCGGCGAGGACGCCCTGGTCGAGGACGAGGAGGAACTCCTCGCGGCGGTCCTGGCCTGCCAGGCCGCCCAGGACGAGGGACAGTACCCGGAGGTCGTGGTCGACTCCGACTACGACTGCTTCCGGGGCTCGGTCCGCGAGTCCGGCCTCACCGCCGACAGCCTCGCCATGTACGGCGCCCGCTACCGGGGCGTCGTGGAGTGCCCCACCGAGGACGGCCCCCAGCGCTACATCCGCCTCACCATGAGCAGCGGCGACGTCCGGGGCGGCGAACTGTGGTTCGACGACCTCGGCACCCGGCGGAGCCTCGGACTGCCCACCATGAACATGACCGGTGACGTGGAGATGCACGTGACCCGCATGCACGTCCGGCTGCTCGGGATTCCGCTGACCTTCACACCGGACTTCCCGCCGCCGCTCCTGCTCCCGATCATGTACCTCACCGACGTGGACGTCGACAGCCCGATGGCGTACACGGACTCGATGACCATCCCGGACCTCAACGGCCGGTACGGCGGCTAGGCCGTGGGCGGGCACCCACTCGGGGTGCCCGCCCGGTCAGCCGCCTCGCAGTCGCCCGCGTCAGCGGGCCCGGATCACCGGCTCTCCGCGATCAGACGGCTGGGCTGTCCCACGTGCGACACGTACAGGGCGTCGCGGGCACGGGTGCAGGCCACGAACAGCAGCGTCCGCTCCTGCTGACGCGCGTGCTCCAGGGCCACCTGGTCCCCGTCGGCCGCCTCCAGCGCGGCCTTGGGCGGCAGCAGGTGGTCACTCACACCGACCAGCGCCACGCAGCGGAACTCCTGGCCCTTCATGCTGTGCATGGTGCCGACCCGGACCGCGTCGGGGTCCGTGGCGCCCTCCAGGGGGGTGGTCCGCACACCCCGGGCCTCCAGTTCCTTGGCCACGCCGCGCACCACCCAGTGGTTGCGCCCGGCCACCGCGATCTCGGCCGGATTCACCCCGGCCTCCAGCCACACCCGGACCCACTCGCCCAGAGCGTGGAACTCCTCGGCGCGGCTGTCGCAGCCACGTACCACCGGGGCGGGGCCGCGCAGCAGCGAACGGTAGCCGGCCAGGGTGTCGGCGTCGTCGTCCATCCCGAGGGCCGACCCGCGCCCCAGGATCGGCATGCTCCAGTCCAGGATCTCCTGGGTCACCCGGTAGCTGACCCGCAGCCGGTGGCCCCGGCCGCGCACGTTGATGCCCAGTGAGGCCAGCGACACCCGGTTGTCGGACACCCGCTGGTTCGGGTCGCCCACGACGAACAGGTCGTCGGGGCCCTCCGCGACGGCGGCGCGCAGCATCCGCCACTGCGCCGGGTGCAGGTCCTGGGCCTCGTCGACCACCACGTGCCGGAACGGCGGGCCGGTGCGGCCCAGCAGTCGCGCGGCCTCACCAGCCAGCTGCGGGTGGGACCACAGCCCCTCCACCCGCATCGCGCCCACGTAGCGCCGGACCGTCTCCCACACCTGTCGCCGGTGCTCGGGTGCCAGGTGCTGGACGCGGCCGCTGCGCTCGCAGCGGATGTAGTCGGGCAGCAGCTCCAGGCCCTTGGCCAGGATCACCTGTTCCCACTCGTCCACGAGGAAGCGGCCGGAGAAGGGCAGGCCGTCCGCGAGCGCGACCGCGCGCCAGCGCTGGGCCAGCTCGTCCCTGCTCACCATGCGCGGGGCGACGCTGGTGTGGGACTGCACGACCGACCGGGCGATGCCGTCGACGGTGGCCACCCGGACCCGGGAGCGGGTGTCCGGGTCGGGGAGCAGCTGGTCGAGGCGCTCGGACAGGGACTGGGCCAGGGCGCGGTTGTAGGAGGTCAGGAGGATGGACTCGCGGTGCCCGCCCGGGTCCTCGGCGGCGTCCAGCTCGGCCAGGTGGGCGGCGCGGTACAGGGCCATCACGGTCTTGCCGGTCCCGGGGCCACCGGTGACCTGCGCCGATCCCCTGAAGGACGTGCTGACGACCCGGTGCTGGTCCGGGTGCAGGGTGATCCGCCACTGGGAGAAGGGCGCGCTGAGCGCGCCGGAGAGCTCGGGCGGACCGACGGGGGTGGGGTCGACGCTCTCGGACCCGGCGTCGGTGAGGGTGGCGGAGGTGCGCGGGCGCAGGCTCCGTGCGTAGCGGAGCGCCTCGTCGCGCGGGCGCACGGTGAGCAGCCGGTAGTGCGTGTCGTCGGAGTCGGCGGCCGGTTCGGCGTCGGGGTCGGGGACGATGACGCCGGACCAGTCGGGGGCGATGCTGACGACCCGGACCCGGGGGTCGGCGGCGCCCTCGACGGACTCCGCTCCCGGGTGGTCACCGGCCTGGTAGGCCCGCATCACGGCCAGGGTGTCGAGCTGGACCTCCGGCGTGAGGCGGCTGAAGTCGCTGAGGAAAGTCGGGGCGATCGCAAGGGCTGACACGTGGTGTGTTCCTCCGGTCTTCGACCTGGTGCTGGCTCTGGTGGACGGTCGGATCGGATGTGTCGTGGGAGGGAGTCGGTGGGCTCCGCTCTCACCTGAGACATGCTCGCGGCGGAATTTGGGCAAACGCCGCCAACGGGTGGATTCGGGGCGGCTTTCGGGAGTGGTGCCTCGTCCCTGTTGGTGCAGGTCAGGATGGTCCTTACGTAAGGGAGTTCGACCGCGTTCCGGAACTTCCTCGGGGTCCTCCAGCCGGTCTCGTCCGACCTGCGGTTTCCTGGCGGGGGGCGATAGCCACAAATGGGGTTCTGTAGTGGCCCGAAACCCGTGGTCCACGTGCGCGCTTCACTGTTCTCGCTGGGGAGTGCGGGGGGGGAGAGGGGGAAGGCCCGTGGGAAAGGGGTGACCGAAATCCGAGGTGGGTGCGGAGCGTGGGAGGAGCCTGAACATGAGAGGTCACCCGGGCCGGGCTCACACTCTGGCCAGTTTCGGACACGCTCTGTGCGGAGGGCCGTGCGGTGCGAGATCGTGTACGAACCCGGGGCGCATGACGCGTGGTTCAGGACTCTGCCGGGGTCCGTCCTACCCCGGCAGAGTCCTCAACCACCCGGAGGACACGGTCGTCGGCACGCGCACCGAGTGCGGCCGTCGACCGCTCCGGTGTGAGGGGACCCGACCACCCTAGAGAAGCGGTACCCCGTCCCCGCCCTCCCCAAAGCCCGGAGGCCGCCGAAAGCCCCGCTCCGTCGAGGGGTTCGCCCGACGTGGCGACGAACCCGGTCGCCGCCCGTGCTCCCTTCGCCGTGGCGTCGTGTTCCCCCTTCCATGCCGATCCGTCTCCTCATCCGCCGTGGCTCCCGTGCCGCGGAGGTCCGTCGCGGCCCCACCCTCCCCTCAGCACCGCACGGCAACCCCTCCCCGTCTTCGGACGGACCGGGCACGACCCCGGGCCGTCGGTCTCTGACACGTACTCTGCCGCGCGGGTGTGACAATCCGGCCCCGGCGCGTGACCACCGTGGTCGCGGGCCCGAACGCCCGTCCCACGGGGCGGCGCGGAGCGGGGGTCATGCTCTAACGTTGGTCACGACAAACCGGGCGGAAGGAGCGGGACGAGCACGTGGCCCCCAACGACAAGAACCAACTGCGTATCTCGGACACCGAACGCGACCAGGTCGCGGAGATCCTGCGCGAGGCCGCGGGAGAGGGCCGACTGGACCTCGACGAGCTGGACGAACGCCTCGGCGCCGTCTACGCCGCCAAGACCTACGCCGACATCCAGCCCATCGTGGCCGACCTCCCCGCGGGTGCGGGGGGCTTCGGCGGCTCCGCACCCGCCGGAACGCACCGCCCCGGCGGGCTCACACCCCAGGTCCCCAGCCCGGTCCCCTCCGGAGGGCAGACGCTGTACCTGACCGGCCAGGGCGACTCCGTCGTGCGCAAGAAGGAGTGGACCGTCCCGCAGCGCGTCGAGGTGAACGCGCGGTTCGGGGAGGTCAAACTCGACTTCCGCGAGGCCCGCCTGACCGCCCCGGTCACGGAGGTCTGGCTGGACGTCTCCTGGGGCTCGGGCGACCTGATCATCCCCGAGGGAGCCACCGCCGAGGTCAACCTCGAGACCTCCTGGTTCGGCAGTCAGCGTTCGGACGTGGACTCCATCGCCCGTCACGACGCCCCGCACTTCGTCATCACCGGCAAGAACCAGGGTGGCAGCCTCAAGGTGCGTCACAAGAGGTCAGGCGGCTGGTCCGACCTCTTCGGGTGATCCGGCGGCCCGAGGCCCGGTTCGCCCGCCCCCGCCGTGCGCCATGATGGTGTGGCCGCGCGGCAGGGGCCGCACGGGGAGTGGGAGGACTCGGGCTGTGGGTATCTGGATCGCGACGACCCTCGCGGGTGTGTGCGCCCTCGCGCTGGCCCCCTTCGCCTGGACCTACCTCGCCAGCGCGCGCCGTCGCGGCACCGTCGCGTCCGTGCCCCACCGGCCCGTCGCCGTGGTGCTCGGCGCCGCCGCCTGGCACGACGGCCCCTCCCCGCTGCTCGCCCGCCGCCTCGACCTCGCGGTCCAGCTGGTCGAGACCGGCAGGGTCGACCGCGTCATCGTCTCCGGGGACAACCGTGAGGTCTCCCGTCGGGAGACCGACACGATGACCGACTACCTGGTGGCTCGCGGCGTCCCCGCCGACCTGGTGACGGCGGACCCGTTCGGCTACCGCACCTGGGACACCTGCGTCCGTGTGCGCGGACTCTACGGAGTGGACGCCGCGACCATGGTCACGCAGTCCTTCCACCTGCCGCGCACCGTCTCCCTGGCACGCGCCGCGGGGATCGACGCGGTGGGCGTGGGCGACCCCAGCCTGGGGGCGCGCCGCCGTTCCACCCTCATCGGCTACGCGCGTGAGGTCGGCGCCGCGGCCAAGGCCCTCAAGGACGCAGTCCTGCGCCCCGAGCCCCTCCGAGGGGAACTCACCGACTCGGAGTCCTAGGGCGTGTTCCGTCGCCGGTGAGAAGCCCGACGCCCGGCGCCGATTCGCGCGCGGCCGCCGAGCCGGGATAATCGGCACATGAACGCGACCACGGGAAACGAACCACACGACAACGCGGCGGACACGGACTGGGCGGCCCTGGTCCCCGAGGGCGGTGAGCGCGTCCCCGAGCTGCTCGAACAGGTCGCGGCCAGCGACAGCGCCCTGTCCGACCTCCACGAGCTCATCCACTTCCCCGCCCCCGGCCACCGGGCCGCTCCCAGGGCCGTGGACCACCTGGTCGACGTCGCCATCGCCGAGGAGACCCTGCCCACCGACCGCTGGCGCCCCCTGAGCCTTCTCCTCGAACTGGTCAGCGCCCACGCCGAGGACCGCTTCCCCCAGCACCGCGACCTCGACCAGTGGCGCGACGAGGTGGCCTGGGCCGTCTCCACCGACGCGGAGAAGGTCCGCGAGCAGTACCGCGCCTGGATGGAGGAGGCCCCCGACGAACAGCACTTCCACCGAATGCGCAACCGCCTGGCCGTGATGGAGGCCGACGACGGCGCCGAGCTGCTCCAGGCCGAGCTGGACACCTACGAGGCGGTCCTGGCCCGCGTCCCCGACCTGGTCACCCTCCTCCAGGGCGGCGCCAACCGCGGCGGCCTCGACCGCGCCGGTGAATGGGTCAGCTACCTGCTCGGGTTCCTGCCCGCCGACGCCGAGCGGATCGCCTCCGAGATCACCGGGGCCTCCCAGGTGCTCCTCGCCAAGGACCTGCGCTCCGCCCCCAAGGCCCCCACCTCCATGCGCGAGATCATGACCCAGGGCCTGGACAGCGGCGAACCGCTGCCCGCCGAGCTGTTCGCCCTCGGCCAGGTCGCGGACCCCCGGGACGTCGACACCACCATCGGCCTCACCCACCAGATGGCAGGGGGAAACCTCTACAACTCCTTCGCCGCCTCGGTGGCGCTGGTGCTGATCCACGGGGAGAACACCCCGCGCGAGGGGCTGCGCCGGATCGGTCGCGGCGGCGGCACCACCGTGGGCTACGAGGGTCTGTTCAACGAGTCCTGGCCGCACTGCGGACAGCGTTCCCCGCAGGTCCTCGGCTTCCTGGCGCTGGGCCGCGCCGGTGACCGCGCCCGCCGCCTGCGTCTGGACATCCTGCCCGGGCTGATCAAGGGCGAGGACGACTCACGCGCCCTGGTCACCGGCGCCGGTCTGGAGATGGTCCTGGGCCCCCGGTCCAAGGGGCACACCGCCGAGGAGCACGCCCAGGCCGACTACGACGAGGAGACGCTGAAGGTCCTGTGGGCCATCGCCGAACTGCCTGCCTCCGCGTGGGAGGACGAGGAGTTCAGGGAGACCCTGCGGGCCTGGGCGCTGCCGGACGACGCCGAGGAGTACTGCGCCCTGGTCGGTGTGGAGCCCGAGCCGGAGGCGGAGGAGCCGCAGGAGACCGCGCCGCAGCAGCCCCAGGAGGCGCCCGCCGGTCTGTTCGGCCGTCTCTTCGGAGGAGGCCGCTGACCCGACCCCGCCGCCGAACCCGCTCCCGGGCGCCGAGGCCCGGAGCGGGTTCGCGTCAGGGGGTGCGGGCGGCGGCGAGGGCGTCGTCCACGCCGGTCTCGTAGTCGCCCAGGAAGCGCGGATCGGGCCGGAACACCACGGTGCCCAGCGCCGCCACCGCCGCCGGGACCTCTCGGACCCAGCCGTAGACCGTGGCGACGGCGCGCTGGTCCATGCTCGCCCCGCCCACCCCGACCGTGTCGATCCCCGCCGCCCGACACAGACGCACCGCGCGCGGCAGGTGGAACTCCTGGGTGACGACGGTGGCCTCCGCCACGCCGAACACCTCGTTGGCCCGCGCACAGGAGTCCCAGGTGGAGAATCCGGCGTGGTCTCCCACCACCCTCTCCTCCGGCACCCCGGCCGCCACCACGTAGTCGCGCATCGTGTCGGTCTCGTTGTAGTGCTCGGCCCCGTTGTCACCGGTGACCAGGACCGCCTGGACGCTTCCGGCCTCGTAGAGCTCCACCGCCAGGTCCAGCCTCTGGGCCAGCAGGTAGCTGGGCAGACCGTCGGGGCGGACCCCGGCCCCCAGGACGATGGCCACCGGCCGGTCGGGAACGGAGTCCACGGTGTGCCGCTGGCCGCCGGTGGAGGTCAGCACCCACACGAACGGCAGGCACCCCAGGAGCACCACGGCCACGGTCAGCAGGGCCAGACGCCGCCGTGTCCAGCGTCGCCGGGGCGCGTCGTCATCGGGGCCGTCGGTGGCGTCGGACCCGGGATCGGGTTCCTCACCGGGGAGCGGAGTCGCTGAGGTCGTCACACCAGGGGAGACGCACGGGGAACGACCGGAGTTCCGCGCCGGTCGGGCGTCCGACCCCGGGAAACCCACCTGTGTGACCCGGGTCCCACGGGCCAGGCCGTGTTTTTGTGGATGCTTTCGCCGGTGGCTGGCGGAGCCGCCATCGATGCGAGCGGCCGCCAGGCCATCTCTCGCAAGACGAGGAGCGAAGGCCAGCCCGGGGTTGGCTGTCCGAGCTTCATCGGCGCAGTGAGAGGCAGCCTGGCAACGCGAGCGCGGAATGATCCACAAAACACGGGCTAGGGTCGGCTCATGTCTGCACAGCCCCACGATCCCGCACCGTCCTCCCACGACGAACTCCCCCCGAGGCTGAGGGCCATCGCCGACCTCATGCCGGGCTCCCTGCGCGAGGGCGCGGGAATGCACGAGTACGACGGCAGGGCCGCCGACCTCTCCCCGGAGGGGGTGCGCGCCGCCCTGGCCGGCCTGGGCGGCGATCCCCTGGACGACCCTCACGACGAGGCCCACCTGACCGCCTTCGAGAACGGGCTCCGCTACGAGCTGGGTGAGCTGGAGACGCATCGGACCAACCCGCTCCACCACGTGGGCGAGATGGACGTGTCCAGCTACGAACGCGCCTACGCCCCCGAGGCCGAGCGCGCCGCCGCACGGATCGAGCACCTGCGGCTCTGGCCGACCCTCGCGGACCACGCGGTCGCCGCGCTGGACCGGCTCAGCGCACCCGTCGCCCGGTCGCTTCTGGGCGCTGTACGCGGCCTCGGGGAAGGGCTCCCCGACGACCTCCCCGACGCCGTGCGCCGCGACGCCCTGGCCGCGCACGCGCGCCTGCTCGCCCACGTCGAGCACGCCGCCGAACACGGCCCGGAGAGCGCCGCGCTGGGTGCCGAGGCGCTGAGCCGCCTGATGGGCACCGGAGAGGCCATGGAGGTGGACCTCGACGCCCTGGCGGCACGCGCCGACGCCGAGCGCGACCGCCTGCGCGCCGGGCTCGCCTCGGCCACTGGGCGGCTGGCCCCCGGTCGCGACCCGATGGAGTTCAGCCGGGAACTCACCCGTCGGCACCCCGACTCCGAGGGCGTCCTCGACGCGGCACGCACGTGGACCCGGATCGCGCTCGACTTCACCGAGGAGCGCGGCCTGGCCCCCTTCAACGACGGGGAGTGCCGGGTGGACGTCCCGCCGCCCGCGCTGCGCTGGGCCACCGCGATGATGGCCTGGTCCGGCCCCTGGGAGGCGGACAACCCGTCCTTCTACTACGTCACCCCGCCCGACCCAGCGCTGTCGGACCGGGAGGCCGCCGAGTGGTTGGAGCAGTTCAGCCACACCACCCTCCCGGCGGTGAGCGTCCACGAGGTGGCCCCCGGCCACTTCTCCCACGGCCGCGCCCTGCGCCGGGCACCGAGCGCGGTGCGCCGGGCCCTGCACTCCATGACCTTCGCCGAGGGGTGGGCCCACTACGCCGAGGAGATGTGCCTGGAGGAGGGGTTCGGCGCCTACGCCGCCGAGCGCCTGGGCGATCCCGACTGGACCGCCGACCACTACGAGATCGGCGTGTGGCTGGAGGCGCTCATCCGGGTGACCCGGCTGTCCGTGGCCATCGGCGTGCACACCGGCACGATGACCGTGGAGCAGGCGGCGGCGCGCTTCGCCGAGGACACCCCGTTGCAGGGGCCGGCGGCGCTCTCCGAGGCCAGGCGCGCCACCTTCGACCCCACGTACGGTCGCTACACCTGGGGCAAGCTGGAGATCCTGGAGCTCCGCGAGCGCGCCAGGGAACAGTGGGGGAGTGCCTTCTCACTGCCGCGCTTCCACCGTGCGCTGCTCCACCTGGGATCGCCGCCCCTGGGCCTGATCGGCGCGGCCCTGGACGGCTGACCTGCCGGGGTCCCGGACCGGCGGGGCCCGTGGACACCGGCGCGGTGACCACGGGCCCTCACCCGTCGGGGTGCCCTAGGAACCGGGGGTCTCCTGACCGGGCAGGCCCAGGTCGGCCAGCGCGGTCCGCACGCGGCCACGGGCCTTCTCCAGGGACCTCGCGGCCGTGACGGCGTCCACCTCGGCCAGCAGCGACACCAGGGCCACCCGGGTGTCGCCCTCGGCCTCGGAGAGCGCCTCGGCGCAGACCTCCTCGGTGAGGCCCGTGGCCTCCACCAGGATGGTCACCACGCGCCCGCGCAGTTTGCCGTTGGTGGCGTCCACGCCCACCATCAGGTTCGAGTAGGTCCGTCCGATCCGCACCATCACGGCGGTCGAGAAGGCGTTCAGCAGCAGCTTCTGTGCCGTGCCCGCCTTCATCCGGGTGGAACCGGCGATGACCTCCGCCCCCGTGGACACACCCACGTGCACGTCGGCGCCGGAGGCCAGCGGGGCGTCGGGGTTCGCGCTGATCAGCACCGTGGCGGCCGACCTCTCACGGGCGGCCTCCAGGGCACCGCCCACGTACGGGGTGCGGCCGCTGGCGGCCAGACCGACCACCAGGGCCCCCGGACGCACGGCGGCGGCGTCGATCCGGCCGGACTCCCAGTCGTCCTCGATCCCCTCGACCGCGCGGACCAGGGCCTCACCGCCGCCCGCGTGGTGGGCCACCACCCACTCCGGGGGGACGCCGTAGGTCGGCGGCAGTTCGGCCGCGTCCAGAGCCGCGATCCGTCCGGAGGTGCCCGCCCCGAAGTAGTGGATGCCCGCGCCGCTCTCCAGCGCCGCCACACCCAGCTCCACCGCCCGTGCCAGCTCCGGAAGCACCGCGGCCACCGCCGCCGCGACCGTGGTGTCCTCGGCGTTGATCTGCCGCAGCACGTCCAGCGCGGGGAGGAGGTCGATGTCGTAGGTGCCCGAGTTGCGGGCCTCCGTGGGCGCCCGCACGATCACGGCCCCACCGTCGGCCGCTCGCCCGTCTGATCCGTTTCCGTCCTGCTCCGTGCCACCGTGCACTGCGATCTCCTGTTCGGTCCGCACCCTCGTCCTTCCGCTCGGCCGCGCCCGGCGGGCGGGTCAGTCGTCGTTTCCGGCGGGGGTGTTCCTCGCGGCGGACGCCTCGTTCCGCCGTCGTCTGCGGTCGTCGCTCAGACGGAGACCACGGACCGCCTCGTAGGTGGTCTCCAGAGCGGTCCTGCTGTCCGTGTAGCGGATCTGCGCCAACCCGACGAACAGGCAGTCGACCACGGTCAGCTGGGCCAACCGGGAGGCCGTGGCACCTGAGCGGAACATGGTCTCCCGCGCCGCCGTGGTCAGCACGTGGTCGGCGAAACCTATCGGGGACCGGGGGAAGTTGGTGATCGCCACCGTGCGCGCGCCGCGTCGGCCCGCCTCGGTCAGCGCCTGCACGGTGTCGATGGTGGTGCCGCTGTGCGAGATGCCGATGGCGACGTCGCTCTCGTCGAGGAGGGCGGCGCTGGTCAGCATCACGTGCGCGTCCGACCACGCGAACGAGGTCAGCCCGATCCGGTGCAGCTTCTGCTGGAGGTCGGCGCCGACGAAGGCGCTCGCCCCCACCCCGTAGACGTCGACGCGTCGCGCGTTCGACATGGCGTCGATGACCGCGCGCAGCACCTCCACGTCCATGGCGGCGCCAGTCTCCTCGACGGCGCGGGCGTCGGTGTAGGCGATCTTCTGCACGACGGTGACGAGGGTGTCGTCGGGGTTGATGTCGCTGGCCAGCTCGGTCGTGTCACCGCGCGCGCCCCGGGCCTGACCGGCCTCGGTGGCCAGCGCCAGGCGCAGTTCGCGGTAGCCGCTGAAGTCGATCGTGCGGCAGAACCGGATGACCGTGGCCTCGGAGGTCGCGCAGTCCTTGGCGAGCTGGGTGATCGAGGAGGCGGCGGCGCGTTCGGGGTCGTCGACGACCCGCTGGGCCACGCGCTGTTCCGCCGGGGCCAGCGAGGGGAGTAACGACCTGATCCGCAGGACCGTCGTGGGGACCGGCGGTGGAGGGACGTCGCCACGGCCGCCAGACGGCTTCGGGATTTGCGCCATGGAGGAAAGTTTCTTTCGGTCGTGGTGCAGAGTCAACGCACTGAAGGGAAAAACCGGGAGATTCAAGGATTTCAAGGGACGGCCCGTGCGGCAAGTGCCCCTGTTCTGATTGCGATATCCCAGCTCAGGCGGCACCCTTGGAGCCGAGGCGGCACGTTCCCACCCAACACACCCGTGTCCGCCTCACAGGGGGGATGGAGCCTTGCCGCTGTACGACCCGCCAGAGGTTCGGGGCGCGGCGCCCGTCGACGCTGCCGTGACGGCCTCCCAGGGACTCCACGTCGGCCTCCTCGGCCGCTTCGGGGTCCAGGTCGACGGCGTCCCGCTGAGCCTGCGCGGCGACCGCCGCCGCGCGCTCCTGGCCACCCTGACGCTCAACGCGGGTCGGACGGTCTCCACCGACGAACTCATCGAACGCGTCTGGGACACACCGGGCCAGGCCGCCAGGGGCGCCCTCCAGGTCCACGTGGCCCGTGCGCGGGCCCTCCTCGAACGGCACCTGGGGGAGCCGCTCATCCAGGGCGCGGACGGCGGCTACCGGATCGACCTCGACGCTCACCGCTCCGACCTCCTGCTCTTCCGTTCCCTGGCCGAACGGGCCGAGCGCGCGGCGGCCCGGGGGGAGACCGACGACCACGCCGACCTGCTGTACCGGGCCCTGAGCCTGTGGCGAGGCCCCGTACTGGCCGACGTCACCGCTCCCGTACTGCACGCCCGGGACGTGGCGCGGCTGAACGAGGAGCTCCTCCGCGTGGCCGAGCGGGGGTTCGACGCGGCCCTGGCCCGGGGCGAGCACCAGCGCGTCGCCGCCCGTATCGGCCCCCTCGTCGCCGACCACCCCGAACACGAACCCCTCATCCGGGCCCAGATGATCGCCCTCTACCGTTCGGGCCGCCAGAGCGAGGCACTGCGCGTCTACGCCAGGACCCGGACGGTGCTCGCGGAGCGTCTGGGGGCCGATCCCGGACGCGAACTCCAGGAGACCTTCCACGGCGTCCTGCGCGGCGACCTCGACTCCCGGATCGGGGCCGGTCCGGCCAAGGCGACTCCACCCACGAGCACCCTCGTGCCGCGCCCGCGTACCCACAACGAGACCCGTCCCTGCGCCGCGCGCCGCGCGACGACCCGGCCGGGCAGGGGCCTCGTGCCCGCCGAGCTCCCGTCCGCGCCCCGCGCGCTGGTCGGTCGCGCCGAGGCCCTGGCCGAGCTCGACCGCCTCGTGGACCCCTGCTCTCCGGTGCCGGGCAGCGTCCTGGTCCGGGGGCCGGCCGGTGCGGGGAGCAGCGCCCTGGCCGTGCGATGGGCGCACTCGGTGGCCGCGCACTTCCCGGACGGTCAGCTGTACGTGAACCTGCGCGGCCCCGACGGCGGCCCGCGTCATCCGGGGGAGGTGCTGCGGCGCCTGGTCCGCTCGCTCTCCGCCGGGGTCGTGGACGCGGGGGACCCGGACGGTCCGCCGACCGAACCCGACGAGGTGGCGGCCCGGGTCCGATCCCTGTTGGCGGGACGCCGGGTGCTGATCGTGCTGGACAACGCCGCCACGGCGCACCAGGTGCGGCCCCTGCTGCCGGGCGGCCAGGGAAGTTGCGCCGTGGTGGCCAGCCGCACCTGGCTGACCGACCTGTTGGTCAGGGACGGGCTGCGGGCCGTGCCGGTGGGCGCTCTGTCGGAGGAGCACGCGGTCACCCTGCTGCGCACACTGCTGGGCCCGGACCGCTGTCCGCCCGAGGCGCTGCGGCGCGTGGCCGAGCTGGCGGGCTGCCTGCCGCTGTCCCTGCGGATGGCGGTGGCCTGGCTGGACGCCCACCCGGAGCGGCCCGCCTCGGAGCTGGTGGGTCTGGTGGAGCGTGAGGACCCGGCGCACGGCGTCTCGCCCACGGCCAGGATGGCCGCGGTCCTGCGCGCCGGGCCCCTGGGGGCGGGCACGGTCGCAGGGAAGTACCGACCGGGTCCGGAACCCCGGGCCTGAGTCTCCGGGATCCGTCTTACGGTCGGCTTTCATCCAGGCGAAGTCCTCGTGTGCGGCGTGGCCGGGCCGGTGGGAGCCGGAGCCGTGAGGTGACCTGGGACTTCCGGAAAGTCCGGGTATTGGTCAGACCAACAGAGGGTTGTGAGATCGACCGAATCCTTCCCCAGGGGTGCTCAGCGGTCGGATGAGTCGCTAGTGTCAAGGCCATGACGCAGAACAACGATCCCAGCATGGACCCGGCGGGAACCACGCAGCACTTCCGCCGTTTCGTCGACGAGAACCCCGAGCCCGAGGAGGCTCCGCGCCGCCCGATCCTGCCGCTGGTGCTCGCCGGCGTCGGTGTCGCCCTGACCGTCGGCATCATCGTCGCCCTGTTCGTGGCCTTCTTCTAGTCGGAGCGGTACGAGCCGTGCCCGGCGGGTTCACCCCTTCCGGGCCAGGGCGGCGATGTGACGGGGCCGACGCGTGGTCGGATCCGAACCGGTTCGCGGCCACCCCGTGGTCCTGCTAGAGTTAACTCGTTGCCGCAGAGAGCCGGAAGGCGCGAAGCGGAGACCGGCGTCATTAGCTCAGTTGGTTAGAGCAGCTGACTCTTAATCAGCGGGTCCGGGGTTCGAGTCCCTGATGACGCACAGCGAAGGGCCCTGGTGGGTGGAGTTCGTCTCCGTCGGCCAGGGCCCTTTTCCGTGTGCCCGGGGCCTCCGGGTGGGGGTCTCCTTCGTGTTCTGGGGCACATCGGCCCGTTTCCGGCCTCGGGCGCTCCGGAGTTCGGGTAGAGTTAACTCGTTGCCGCAGAGAGCCGGAAGGCGCGAAGCGGAGACCGGCGTCATTAGCTCAGTTGGTTAGAGCAGCTGACTCTTAATCAGCGGGTCCGGGGTTCGAGTCCCTGATGACGCACAGCGAAGGGCCCTGGTGGGTGGAGTTCGTCTCCGTCCGCCGGGGCCCTTTTCCGTGTGCCCGGGGCCCGGTTCGCCCTGGTCAGGACTGACCCGCAGGAGCGAGCTCACGAATCGGTCGAAACCTTCTCGCTCCGGGGCGCGTCTGGATAGGTACGCCGATACCCCTCCCGAGTCGGTGAGCAACCAGATACCCCGTGGAGTCGTCATGTTGTCCGAAGCGCACCGCCCCCTGCTTGGTCGAATGGCCCTCGTGGCCGTGGCCACCGGTGCCGCCCTGTCCCTGTCCGGGTGCGGTCTGCCGCTGCTGCCGCCCGCCCTCACCGGGGGCAGCGACGAGCCGGTCGAGGAGTACGACCCGGAGGCGGCCGAGGAGACCGAGTACGCGGAGGAGACCGAGACCGATCTGGACGTGCCGGTCGGGGCTGAGGACCAGGACGTCAACGAGCTCGCCGTGGGCGACTGCCTGAACGAGATGTCGGCCGAGATCGACGACTCCGTCAGTACGGCGCCCGTCATCGACTGCTCCGAGCCCCACGACATGGAGGTCTACCACGGTGGCTTCCTGGACAGCGCTCTCGACTACCCGGGCCGCGAGGAGCTCATCGAGATGGTCGACGAGCAGTGCCTCGACACCTTCCAGACCTTCGTCGGCACCGCCTACGAGGATTCGGCCCTGGTCTTCCAGACCCTCTTCCCGATGGAGGAGGGCTGGGAGATGGGTGACCGCGAGTACCTCTGCCTGATCAGTCAGATGGACGGATCCCAGACCACCGGCACCCTCGCCCAATCCCACCTGTAGGCGGCACTCGGACGCCCGGCCCTGACCGCGTCGGCCCCGGAACCTGAACGAGGCCCGTGCCGCGCGAAGGCGCGGGCCTTGTCCGCCGGGCGGTACCGGAGGTCGCCCCGCGCGAGCGCTCCGCCACGCCCTCCCCGAATGTCACCACCCCGCGAGATGATCAGTTCGGGTCCTGTTCCTTTCCATCGCGGGAAATCCGGGAATCGTCGTCACCCGACGGTTCCTTTCGTTTCCGCTGCCTCCCTCGGTCCCGTCTCACCCGGTGGGAAAAGGGCCCTCAGTGGCGTGCTGATGGCCGTGACATGCCAGGTCAGGAGTGTCGCGTTGCCCATGGTCGGTTACCTGGAGTATGCGAGTGCCACGCTTTCGTGTTCGCCGGAAAACCAGATTGACATCGTGCGCCACCTGGTGAATTCTTTCATCCTCGCCACCACCGTGCCGACGAGAATCCACAAGCAAGAATCCCCGGAGTTCCCTCATGTCTTCTCTCTCCCCCGCCGTCCGTGGAGCCGCCCTCGCGGTCGTCTCCGCCGGTGCCGTCGTCAGCCTGTCCGCCTGTGGCGTGCTCAACTCCGTCATGGGAGGGGGCAACGTGATGGAGATCGGGGTCGGCGACTGCTTCACCGAGAGCGAGATGCAGACGGCCATGGGCAGCGGAGAGGTCGAGGACATCCCCCTCGTCGACTGCTCCGAGTCGCACGACGCCGAGGTCTTCCACGTCGAGGAGCTGCCGGACGGTGACTTCCCGGGCGACGGGTCCGTGCAGTCCTCCATGGACGACATCTGCACCGGTACCGCCTTCGCGGACTTCATCGGTGTCGACTACGCGGATTCGGAGATCTACGTCGGCGGTCTCAGCCCGACCTCCGACACCTGGGAACTGATCGACGACCGCGAGATCGTCTGCTACGTCATCTCCGACGAGGCCGTCACCGAGAGCCTCGCGGGCGCCAGCCGCTGACCCGTCACCGGCCCCTCCGTACGGAAAGGCCCGCGCCGTGCGAACGGCGCGGGCCTTCGTGCCGCGGTGGGTCGGGTCGGCGGGGCCTCCTACCCCAGGGCGATCGGCAGCAGCCACTCCTTCGGGCGCTCGACGTCGGTCAGGACGACCGGCGGGTCCTCGTCGAGGGCCGACACCTCCGGTTCGGCCGGGCGGGGGATGCCACCGCACTCGGTGTCCTCCGGAACCGCGCCGTCGAGCAGGTAGGCGTCCACGACGTCGTTCACGCAGGGATAGCCCAGCTCGCCGGTGTACGGATCGGGCAGGAGATAGAACCCGTGGCCGCCCTCGTCCGTGACGGTGAGCAGGGGGCTCTCCAGTCGCTCGGCCATGGCCGGCCCGCCCGCGTAGTGCGTGTTGGCGTCGTGGTCCGCGGCGATCACCAGCGCCTCGGGGTAGCCGTCCCGCTCCAGCTCGACCGCCTTCTCGGTCGGCGCGTTCCGGGTGAAGGTGCACGCCTGCGGGGCGGTCCACAGGGCTCCCGTGCTGTACGGGTGCGCGTCCCGGTACTCACGCGACTGCTGGTGGTACAGGCCGAGCCGGTCGGGCCACTCGGCCTCGCAGACCACGGCGGAGAACAGGTCCATGTTCGTGTCGAAGACGGGGTCGAGCTCGGGCTGCTCCACCTCCTCGCCCGGGACCGGTTCACCCTCGACCAGCAGCTGGAGGAACCAGGCGTTGGCGTCCCAGTAGCCCTGGGCGCGTGAGGCGCCGAAGACCAGGCTGTCGAAGGCGGCCCCGTCGAGCAGCTCGACGTTGGGGACGTCGTCACGCGGTTCCTCGTCGAGCCGGGCCGAGGTCTCGTCGAAGAGGGCGACGATCTCCTCGGGGTCGGTCCCGAACCCGTACACGTCGTCGCGCTCCGCGAGCCAGGCGGTGTAGCGCTCCAGGTTGGCCGTTCCGGCCGGGGCCTGGCCCAGGAACACGTCCCGCCAGATCTCGTCCGGGTGCACGGACGAGTCCAGGACACTGCGGTCGAGCCGCTCCGGGAACAGGGAGCCGTACACCGGGCCCAGGTAGCTGCCGTAGGAGTAGCCGAGGTAGTTGACGGTGTCTTCGCCCGTCGCCGCGCGGAACACGTCCATGTCGCGCGCGGTGTTGGCTGAGGTCATGTGCGGGAACCGGTCGCCCTCGGCGGCGTCGCAGGCCCGGGAGTAGCGGATCTTCTCGCGCGTGTCCGCCGCGATCTGCGCGTCGCTGGCGCGGAAGCGGATCATCGGGAACTCGACACCGCAGTCGAGCGGTGAGGAGGCCCCGGTGCCGCGCGGGTCCATGCCGATGAGGTCGTAGGCACCGTGCGCGGGCGTTCCGGCCAGCACCAGCGGCATGAGGCGGGCAGCGCCGCCGGGGCCTCCGGGGTTGATCATGAGGATGCCGCGGCGCTCCTCGGGGTCGGTGGCGGCGGCGCGGCTGGCGGCGACGGTCAGCCTGGCACCGTCGGGGTCCGCGTAGTCGAGCGGGACCTCGAACTCGGTGCACTCCAGACCGGCGAGTTCGGCCTCGGGGCACTCGGCCCAGAGGATCTCCTGGTCATGGAAGGCGGCCAGGGCGGAGTCCGGCGGAGAGCCGGGGGAGAGGGGAGCGGTGACGGGGTCGGCCGCGGCCGGGAGCGTCGCCGCCAGGGACAGGGCCAGTCCGGTGGCGGTGGCCACCGCGACGGCGCGGATGGTGTTGCGTGCTCGGGGCACGGGGGGTTCCCTCCGATGTCCTGCCGCCGGGTGGGGGAGCGGGCCCGTTCCGGCAGGCGTGAGTGGTGTCCCGTGACAGTACGAAGCGCCCATGGGGCGGCAAAACCATCAAAAGTAGCGTCTTCTGGCGTCTTCGGAAGAGTGGCCGGATGCGGCCATGGGTGAGTTGGCTATTTGTAGCCCTATGTCATCTTTTGTTCTTTTTGTGATGCCGATCCTGTCGCACAAAAGACGCCGTTTGGTCACGAGGGTGGCGTGAGCCACACCGGTGGCGTTACCGTGCTGTTCTATTAGGAAAGTTTCCTAATTAATACGTGCCTGCCCCCACCCCCCTTCCCCCCACCGCCGTGCCCCCTGCTCGAAGGAGCCTCGTGGCCACCGAAATCGCGGCCTCCCCACCACCTCCGGACACGGGTGACCCCGGGCCCGCCGCCCCCCGGACGACCCAACGCCTCCTGAACCGGATCTGGCGCAACTACGTCTTCGTGAAGCTACGCAAGGCCTTCGTCGTGGTCTTCGTGGTGGCCAACGTGACGTTCTTCCTCGGCCGCGCCATGCCGGGCGACCCCATCGACGTCATGGCGGGCCGCCTCACCCAGGGCGGCATGTCGATGAACGAGGCGCGGGCCATCGCGATCCACTCGCTGGCCTACGACCCGGACGCGCCCCTCTTCCGGCAGTGGTGGGAGTTCATCTCCGGGCTGTTCACGCTCGACCTCGGCGGCACCATCAACCGCCCCGGCTTCAGCGTCACCGACGCCATCGGCGCCTACCTCCCCTGGACGCTCTTCAGCATCGGGGTCGGCACCCTCGTGGCGATCGCCCTCGGCCTCGCCCTGGGCATGATCATGGCCTACCGCCGCAACCAGGTCCTCGACCACGTGCTCAGCGTCGTGGCCTCGGTCCTCGGCGCCATCCCGAACTACCTCATCGCGATGGTGCTGGTCGTCGGCGGCGGCATGTACCTGGGCTGGTTCAACCCCATCGAACTGCGCGGCACGCTCAGCCCCGGTGTCCAACCCGAGTTCACGCTCAGGTTCGTCGGTGACGCGTTCTTCCACGCCGCCCTGCCGATCGGCACCTACGTCCTGGCCATCATCGGCACCTGGATGCTCGTCATGAAGGCCTCCACCACCGAGGTGCTCGGCGAGGACTACGTGACCGTGGCCCGGGCCCGGGGACTGCGCGACGGCCGCATCGCCACCGCCTACGTCGGCCGCAACGCCGTCCTGCCGCTGGTCGCCCAGATCGCGATCTCCTTCGGCACCCTCGTCGGCGGCGCGATCTTCGTCGAACAGGTTCTCGTCTACAAGGGCGTGGGCGGTCTGCTCCTCGACGCGGTCAACTACCGCGACTACCCGCTCCTCCAGGGGCTGCTCATCATCATCACCTCGTGCGTGGTGATCGCCAACCTCGTCGCGGACCTGCTGTACAGCAGGCTCGACCCGCGCATCCGGAAGTAGGGGGACGCACGCATGGCCGTCACCACCGCACCAGCGTCCGCGGGCGTCTGGGGCACCATCTGGCAGGGCCTCACCCGGAGCACCAGCGGCTTCATCGGACTCTGCCTGGTCCTCAGCGTCCTGCTGTTCTCCTTCGTGGGCCCGCTCCTGATCGACCACCACAACCCCACGGACGTCAGCAGGATCTGGGGTCCGATGAGCTCCGAGCACTGGCTCGGCACCAACCACGAGGGCAAGGACACCCTCACGCAGCTGATCCTCGGCGGGCGCGAACCGATCCTGGTCGGCCTCATGGCCGCCGTCATCACCGTCGCCATCGCCGTCGCCCTCGGCGCGGTCGCCGGGTACGTCCGGGGCCGGGTCGACCACTTCCTGCTCCAGCTGACCGACATCACGATGACCATCCCGTTCATCGTGCTGATGCTGGTCATCGCCTCCTTCTACCGCACCTCCTCCCCGCTGGTCGTCTCCCTCATCATCGGTCTGGTCACCTGGCCCTACCTGATGAGGTCCATCCGCGCGCAGGTACTCACCCTGAAGGAGCGCGAGTTCATCGAGGCCGCGCGCCTCCAGGACCTCGGCACTGCCCGCATCCTCTGCGTCGAGGTGCTGCCCAACATGGCGGGCTACATCTTCATCAACTTCATCATCGCCATCACCAACGCGATCTACGCGGTCGTCGGCATGTACCTGCTCGGCCTGCTCCCCAGCACCGCCGAGAACTGGGGCCTGATGATCCAGCAGGCCTGGGACAACAACGCCTTCCTCCTCCCGCAGGCGGCGCCCTTCCTGGTCGCCCCGATGGTGATGATCATGCTCTTCCAGATCGGTCTGGTCACCATGACCCGATCCCTGGAACAGGCCCTCAACCCACGACTCCGGGACAGGTGAGCCCCGTGAACGACCTTCCCACCACCCCGGACGACCCCGGCCCCCTGCTGTCCGTCCGCGGCGTCGACGTCGGCTACCGGACCGGTCGCAGGACCCAGGTCACCGCCGTCCACGACGTCTCCTTCGACCTCCACCCCGGCCAGTCCATGGCCCTGGTCGGTGAGTCCGGCTGTGGCAAGACCACCCTCGGCCTCGGCCTGTTGCGGCTGCTCCCGCGCAGCGGCGTCGTCCCCAAGGGCGAGATCCTCTTCCGCCGCAAGGACGGCACCCGCGTGGACGTGCGCACCCTGGAGAAGGAGAAGCTGCGCCGCTTCCGCTGGAACGAGGCGGCCATGGTCTTCCAGGGCGCCATGAACGCCTTCAACCCGGTGCTGCGGATCGAGGAGCACTTCCTCGACACCTTCCGGGCCCACGAACGCGCCGGGCGGCGCCGCCCCCGCAAGGAGATCCTCGAACGCTCCGCCGAACTGCTGGAGATGGTGCGGCTCGACCCGGCCCGCGTCCTCGGCAGCTACCCGCACGAGCTCTCCGGCGGCATGCGCCAGCGCAGCCTCATCGCCCTGGCCCTCGCGCTCAGGCCCCAGCTGATCATCCTCGACGAGCCCACCACGGCGCTGGACATCCTCACCCAGCGGTCCATCGTGGAACGCCTCGCGGAGCTGCGCGAGGAACTGCGGTTCTCGATGGTCTTCATCACCCACGACCTCGGTCTGGCCGCCGAACTCGCGGACCGGGTGGGCACCATGTACGCCGGACGGCTCATCGAGACCGGGACCACCCGCGACATCTTCTACCGCTCCCGGCACCCCTACACCTCGGCGCTGATCAACGCCGTCCCGCCGGTGGTGGGCGACCTGCACGTCCCCGAGTCCCTGCCCGGCGGGCCGCCCAGCCTCAACGCCCTGCCCCCGGGCTGCTCCTTCGCGCCCCGCTGCGCCCACGCCCTGGACGTCTGCACCACCACGCGTCCCACGCTCGACGTCCTCCAGCACCGCGACGCGGGCCTGAGCCACACCGCGGCCTGCCTGCGCTCCACCGACGCCGAACTCCACGCCGAGGGGGTCTCCCGTGATTGACCGGACCGTCAACCCCGCCCACGCAGAACCGCGCCCCGACGACACCGCGCCGCGTGCCGCCAGCACCGTCGGCCACGCCGGAGCCCCCGCGTCCACCGGCCCGGCACCCGGCAGCGTGCTCGACGCCGCCAGCGCGGCGGAGGCCGTCGAGGCCGACGAGCGGCGCGCCCAGCCCCCCGTGCTGACCCTCAGGGGAGCCCAACAGGTCTTCCGGACGGCCCGGGGCGACGTCCCGGCCGTCGCGGGGGTCGACCTCGACGTCCGGCCCGGCCAGGTGCTCTGCCTGGTGGGGGAGTCCGGCTGCGGCAAGACCACCACGGCGCGCATGGCCGCCGCCCTGTCCAGCCCCACCGCCGGGGAGGTCCTGTTCCGGGGCAGGGACGTGGCCACGATGGACCGCGGGGAGCGGGCGGCCTTCCGGCGCTCCGTCCAGTACATCCACCAGGACCCCTACGCCTCCCTGAACCCCGTGCGCACCGTCTTCTCCACGGTGTCCGCCGGATTGCGCCGCCACAAGCTGGTGAAGGACCGCCACGAGGCCCGCCGGGTCACCATCGAGCTGCTGGAGCGGGTCGAGCTCACCCCGGCCGAGGACTACCTGGACAAGTACCCCCACCAGATGTCCGGCGGCCAGCGCCAGCGCGTCGCCGTGGCCCGGGCCCTGGCGATGGAACCCGAGGTGATCATCGCGGACGAGTCCACGTCGATGCTGGACGTGTCGATCCGCGTCAGTCTCCTCAACACCCTCGGAAGGCTCCGCGACGACCTCGGCGTGAGCTTCCTGTTCATCACCCACGACCTCGCCGTGGCCAAGTACTTCGCCTGGCGGGGCGAGATCGCGGTCATGTACCTGGGCAAGGTCGTGGAGCACGGTCCCACCCCGCAGGTGGTGAACGACCCCCGGCACCCCTACACGCAGGCGCTCATCTCCGCGGTCTGCGAACCGGACCCGGACCTGGCGCGGACCAAGGAGCGGGTCCGGCTGCGCAGCTCGGACATCCCCGACCTCACCGACCTGCCCCCGGGGTGCGACTTCCACCCGCGCTGCCCCCTCTACGCGGAGGGCAGCTGCGACACCGAACGGCCGCCGCTGGTCCGCAGCCACGACCGGTTGCTGGCCTGCCACGTCGTGACCCGGGGGTGAGCTGAGCTGCTGTTGCTCATCGGACGCTTCGGCCTGTTCGTCGGAGCGTTCCTCACCCTCGCCTGCACCCTCATGGTCGTCATCACATCCCCCGGCACAGCCGAGTTCGTCATCAGCGTCGTCACCGTCGGTGTCGGCCTGGCCGTTCTCTCCCTCGGTCTGCTCGCCGTCCTTCTGGAAAGGAAGCGTCAAGAATGACCTCCACCCCCTCGCGCAACGCGATCCTGAACGATCTGAGCAGAAGGCGGCTCCTCAAGGCCGTCGGTTTCAGCACGGTCGGGGTGGCCGGCGCGGGTCTGCTGTCCGCCTGTTCCGCCGACGGCGGCGGGAACTCCGACGCCACTCAGTTCACCGGGGTCTTCGACTACGACCTCGACTCCATGACGCGCAACGTCCACCGCGAGGACGGCGCGCTGCTGCTCAACTCGGTCTACAAGGACCTGTTCCTCTGTCCGGGCGGCGTCTACAACTGGGCCGACCACGAGTGGGACTACCTCCTGCTGGAGGGCCACGAGTGGGACGGCGAGGACCTCGTCATGACCCTGCGCTCCGGGCTGAAGTGGAGTGACGGCACCGACCTGAACGCGGACGACATGATCCGCAGCTACGCCATGCGCGTCCTGGAGGCCCCGCCGTGGGGCTTCGGCTTCCCCCAGGTCCAGGACCTGGAGAAGCTGGACGACCTTAGCGTGCGCCTCGGGTTCGAGAACCCCTTCCCCAACATCGAGCGCAGCATCGTCAAGCACCGGATCGTCTCGAAGGTGACCTACGCGGACTTCGGTGAGCGGGCGGTCGAGATGGTCAACGACGGCGTCCGGCAGGGCGACGACGAGCACGCCGAGTGGAACTCCGGGTTCATCGAGTTCAACCCGGACGAGATCGTGTGCAGCGGCCCGTACATGTTCGACGAGGCGCAGATGTCGGACGCGCGCATCACGCTGGTGCGCAACGAGAACGGCTACCAGGGCACCGAGGTGAGGTTCGACGAGGTCGTCGTCCACAAGGGTGACAACCGGCAGTCGGCGCTGCTGGTCCAGCAGGGCGAGGTGGACTACTCCAGCCTGGCCCCCTCCGCCGCCGACCAGCAGGCCTTCCAGAGCGTCGAGGGCTTCCGCTGGGTCGAGCACGCGGGCTACGACGGCTGCGGCATCATGTTCAACCACAAGGCCAAGCCCGAGGTCCAGGACGTGCGCGTGCGCAAGGCGCTGGCCTACGTCCTCGACGGCGACCAGATCGGCCAGGTGGCCCGGGGCGAGGGCTACAGCCGCGTCACCCACTACGCGGGTCTGGCCGACATCCAGGCCGAGGAGATCCTCACGTCGGAGGAGCTGGCGGACTTCGAGACCTTCGACCAGGACCTGGACAAGGCCACGGAGCTGCTGGAGGACGCGGGCTGGACCAAGGAGGGCGGCAGGTGGCTCCTCCCGGACGGCGAGGAGGCCAGCTTCGAGGTCATCGGTGTCGCGGGCTGGGGTGACTTCGAGCTGACCGCCTCACAGGTCGAGGAGGCCTGGAACGCCTTCGGCATCAAGACCGAGGCGCGCAACGTCCCCGAGGACAACCCGTGGGGCATCTGGGGAGCCGGTGACTTCGAGGTGGCCGTGCGCCACTGGGGCAACCCGGAGCAGCCCGACTACTGGGGTGCCTTCCAGATGAACTTCCTGACCGAGAACGCCCGGACCGAGGACTCCCCGGGCCAGGGGTTCGAACTCCAGGTCGAGAGCCCCTCGCAGGGTGACGTGGACATCGAGGAGCTGGTGGACACCGCCCAGCGGGCCGAGACCGAGGAGGAGCAGAAGGAGGCCCTGAAGACACTCGCGATCGTCTTCAACGAGCTCCTGCCGCGCATCCCGATCTGGACCTACAAGTACCTCGCCCCGGCGGTCGAGGGCATCCGCGTGAAGGAGTTCCCGACGGACACCCCCACCTCGCAGAACGAGCAGTACCAGGACAACCACGTCATCCTGGCGCTGATCAAGGGCGAGCTGGAGCCGGTCGAGGGCTGAGCGACGGACGACCCCCGGTGGTGAGCCGGGGGTGACCGGGCCGGTCCCGGGCGGGGGCGGGTGCCTGTGGGCCCCGCCCCCGCCGGTGTGCCCGGACCGCACCGTGTGGTGACCGACGCGGTGGCCGGAGCGAGCCCGTCCCTGGTGTGACCAAGACCGTACCGCTCGACGAGGCATTACGGCACATCAGTTCTGTCGGCGATCAACCCTTCTGGAAAGGTGTGTCGTCGCTGTTCACGGTAGGTGTGGCGGGGGTCGGGATCGATATCCGGACGTCCCTCCCGGGGTCGACACGGAGTATCCTCCCAAGGAGGTGACACCCGGCAAGAATCAGACATTTCATGACAAAAGCACGTCTTCTGCTCTGGTCCGAGTGGCGTATTTTCGAGTGTTCTCGCACGTCACCAGGGTCGGGCTCGGTGCCCCTTCGTCGGATCTTCGATTCTTCTGTCAAGCTGGGCGTCCTTTGTTAGTCTGACGAACCGAACGACGGTTCCCGGTGGAAGTACGGGAATTGTGCGGAGCGGGGACACTTGTCCCCCGGATCGGCGCCCTCCGCCGACCCCGGCCGCACACCACGATCCCTCTCCCGCGAGAACCGTCGAGGCGTCCCCCCGGCGTTCGGGACGTCTGGTCGTCTCACGGGCCGAAAGGACCGAGAAGCGATTTCCTCCCTGGTCAGGGCGGTGGTGCGGGGCCACCGCCATCCGCCCACCTGATGCGAGGAGACGAGATTGTGGCACAGGCGTCACCGCAGGAACGCGATGACCACTCCCTGGCCAAGATGATGTCGACGGAGGAGGGGCGTGGAGCCAGGCGCGAAGGAAGGTTCCGCCGAGCCATCTCCCGGATGGTCAAGTCCCAGGAACCCCCGTCACCGGAGACCGAGCAAGGAAATCCCGTGCATCAGCCCGTGCATCCGCACTCGCAGAACCCCGACCGAACGTCGGACGGCGAGGAGACAGCCGCGACGGAGCCCCCCACCGGACCCTTCTCCGCGTCCGCCGAGAACGGTTACCGTCCCACCTCGCGGGTGAGCGTCCCCAACCCCTACACGACCCGGAGCCTGGAGATCGACGACGTCGACACCGGTGCCAACCAGGTCGGCCAGTGGCGCGGAGTCGGGCTCAACGAGCCGGAACCGCGCAGCCCACACATCCCCGCCACCACGGACACCATGACCGACAGCCCCACACCTTCAGAGCACACAGAGCGGCCCGAGGCCCCTGTGTCACCCACGGCACCGGCCACGCCGGACGCCACGGCCGCGCCACGGCACACGCCGGGTCCGCGCGCCGCCCATGAGACCGCGAGGACGGAACCTCCCCGAAGCACGTCAGGGGCGCCCGAGTCCGCCAGCGCCCAGCGCTTCACGGCACCCGCCGAGGCGCGCCGGCCCGCGGACGACCCCGCTGAGCCCCGTGCTCAGTGGACGGCCCCTCTGGGCGACCCCGCGCCCGCGCCTTACGAGCAGCGTCGCCCCGCCCCCGCCCACCCCCAGGGGTCGGAGCAGGGACAGGAGTACCGTCCGAGCGCGCAGGACCCCCAGGCCCCGTACGGTTACCAGGGCCACCCGGAGCACGGCGGCCACCCCCAGCACCCGGGGGCACGGAACCACCAGCCCTCCCAGGGGTACCCGGAGCCCTACGGTTACCAGGAGCCCCGTTACCGTCGCGACCACGGCGGCTACCAGGAGCGCCCCGGTCACCCCGAGCAGAGCCCCCAGGGCCAGGGATACCCGGGATACGGCTACGGCCGTCCGGAGGCCGTGCCGCCCGGCTACCAGCCGCCGCACGAGGCCCAGAGCCACCCGCCCGCCCCGTACGCCGGATACGCCGCGCAGCCGCCCGCGCCGCACTACGCGCCCTACCCGCCGCCGATGCCGTACCAGAGCGCCTACCCGCTGCCCTACCAGCCTCCCGGCTACGTCCTTCCGGGCCAGCCGGTGGTCTACCCGGGCCAGTTCCCGCCCTACGGGCAGATGAACCCCTACGGCCAGCCGGTCCAGCACGTGATCGTGCTCGCCGCTGGTCAGCAGCCGCAGGTGATCACCGCCGAGTCGGCCGCCACGCTCTTCTCCGAGCGCGCCGAGCCGTCCGTCTCCCCGGAGATCGGCCAGGACCGGGCGCTCACCCGCTCCGAGACCGGGACGGACGCGGACACCGCCACCGAACCGGCCAAGGAGTCGGCCGAGCCCGAGGCCCCCGCGCGGGAGCAGGGCGGCACGGCCGTCGCCGACGCACCCGCCACGGAGAGCGTCGAGGACACGCCCGCCGAGGCGGTCGGGGCCGTCGCCCCGACCGAGGACGGGCTCCGGGGAGACCTCCTCAACGAGGCGCTGGCAGGTCTGGCCATGCGCGACCTCTCCCTGGTCGACGCCCTGCTGGAGATGGTCGAGGCCCTGGAGACCGGCGCCCAGGACCCGGACCTGCTCGACAAGCTCTTCCAGATCGACAACTTCGCGACCCGTATGCGACGCAACGGCGAGAACTTCCTGGTGCTGACCGGGCACGACGGGGGCGAGTCCGACGCCCACGACGAGATCGTGCCGCTGCTCGACGTCGCCCGCGCCGCGACCTCGGAGATCAAGGACTACCCCAGGGTCAGCCTGGGCAAGATCCCGCAGGCCTCCATCACCGGTCTGGCCGCCGACGACATCAGCCACCTCCTGGCCGAGCTGCTGGACAACGCCACCGCGAACTCGCCCGAGCACTCGCAGGTGGTGATCAGCGCCCGCGAACTGGACGACGGCCGCCTCATGATCGTCGTCGAGGACGAGGGCGTGGGCATCCCCGAGGCCCAGCTGCGGGAACTCAACAGCCGTCTGGACGGCGAGCCCGTCCTGGACGACGAGGTGCCCAAGCACATGGGCCTCTACGTGGCCAGCCGGATCGCGCGGAAGCACAACCTGGAGACCAGGCTGGAGTCCCGCTCCTTCCGAGGGGTCAGCGCCTACACCATCGTTCCCCAGGAACTCCTGCGCGTGGCCACCCCCCGGACGCCCGGGCAGCCCCGCACCGCCACGATTCCCAGCACGAGCGCGCCCGTGACCTCGACCGGCCCGATCCCTCAGCAGCCTTCCGAGAACCGTGCGGTCAAGGGCACCAGCGGCCCCACGACCCCGCCGAAGCCCGCTCCCGGAGGGAACTCCGCGGTCACCTCGGCGGGTCTGCCCCGGCGCAGCGCCACCCCGCACGGTTCGCCGCTGCGGATGCTGCCGCACCCGGACGCACTGTCCGAGAACCCGCCGCCCCCGCCGAAGGGCCGGGGCGACACACCGCCCCGACTCACCGGCGAGGCCCGTGCGGAGCAGATCCGTGACGAGCTCGGTGACTTCCTCGACGGGGAACGCGCCGCGCTCGACGGCGAGGAGCTTGAGGACGACAAGGAATGACCCTCCCATCGGGGGCCCGGGAGTCCCGTCCGGGTTCCCACACCCCAGACCCCCAGCGAACACGACCTTCGGCCGAGGCAGGTAGAGCACAACCATGACTGAATCCACGAACGACAGCGTTGAGAACTTCTCGTGGCTCATCGACCGGTTCGTCCGGGACGTGCGCGGTGTCGAGCACGCCGTCGTGGTGTCCTCGGACGGCCTGGTCCTGACCCACTCCAGTGACTTCCCCGAGGTGCACGCCGAGCAGCTGGCCGCCATCGCGAGCGGGTTGCACAGCCTCGCGGTCGGCGGTGCCAGCCTGTTCCAGCGGGGGGAGTGCGAACAGCTCCTGGTGCGCTTCAACCACGGCCACCTGTTCATCATGGCCATCAGCGACGGTTCCTGCATGGCGGTGCTCACCGCACCCGGTACCGAGCTGAAGATCGTCGGTTTCCAGATGGCGAAGCTCGTGGACAACGTCGCCCACGTGCTCACTCCGCAGTTGCGCTCGCAGCTGCGCGAGGTCATCCAGAACTGACGACGGTGACCCGTAACGGTTCGGCAGGAATGAGGTTGCCGCGGCTATGAGCTTCCGCAGGCGAAGGAGTAACCGTGTTCGCCCGTTCACCTTCACGGGTGGGCGGACGCGGTCACGGCATCCGCTGATGGTGCAGACCCTGGTCTCGACGTCCGAGCCCGGGCAGGAACCTCCTGGCACCCTCATGCCGGAGTCGATCAGTATCTACAAACTGTGCCGGGAGACGCGGTCTCTCGCTGAGGTGTCGGCCGAGTTGAACATCCCCCTGGGTGTGACACAGGTTCTGGTCAGTGACCTGGCCGAGCAGGACCTGGTCTACATCCACCCGACCATCACCGGCAGCAGTCCGTCCGAAAACCAGGTTCTGGAGAGGGCTCTTCGTGGTCTCGAACGACTTTTCCAGTGACAACAGGTCGAATCGCAAGAAGATGTCGAGCAAGATCGTCATCGCCGGTGGCTTCGGTGCCGGCAAGACGACCTTGGTGCGCTCGGTGTCGGAGATTCCGCCGGTCACGACTGAAGCGATCATGACCGAGGCCAGCGTCGGACACGACGACACCTCGGTCACACCCGACAAGACGACGACCACCGTCGCGATGGACTTCGGCCGCATCACCATCGACGACGAACTGGTCATGTACATGTTCGGCACACCGGGACAGGCCCGGTTCTGGTTCATGTGGGACGATCTGGTCCGCGGCGCCGTGGGCGCCGTCGTCGTGGTCGACTGCCGGAGGCTCGCGGACTCCTTCGACGCGGTCGACTACTTCGAGACCAACAAGCGGATCCCCTACATCGTCGCGCTGAACAAGTTCGAGGGCCACCTGGACTACACCGCCGAGCAGGTCCGTGAGGCTCTGGAGGTCAGCCCGGAGGTGCCCATCATCGACTTCGACGCCCGACACAGGATGTCCGGCGGCGACGTGCTCAAGACCCTGTTGCGGTACGCGCTGGAGCACAACCGAGCGAGTGAGCCCGTCGCCTGACAGGCGGGGGGCGTTCGGTCTCCCCCTGACCGATCCTCCCCGCGGCCCCGTAGATTCCCAGGAAAGTTAGCGACACAATGCGCAAGATCCTTATCGTCGGCGCTGGCCACGCCGGCCTGCACCTGGCCCACGGTCTCCTGACCCATGGCTACGACGTCACGGTGATCACGGGGCAGTCCTCCACGGAGATCCGGACGGGGCGGCCGTCAGTCACTCAGTTCACCTTCCCGACCGCCCTGGACTACGAGCGCGAGTACGAACTGGATCTCTGGAGCGCCCTCAGCCCCCAGATCCGGCAACAGCGCATCCACCTGTATCCCGGGGCGGACCGATCGACGCTCTCCCTCAAGGGGCGGACCGGCAAGGCCAACGACTACATGGTGGCCGTGGACCGCAGGGTCAAGATGGCCGACTGGCTGGAGTTCTTCGAGGACCGTGGCGGCAAGGTGGTCATCCACGGTGTCACCGTGACGGATCTCGACTACTTCTCCCGCATGTTCGACCTCATCGTCGTCGCGGTCGGCCACGGGGAACTCGGCCAGCTCTTCGACTACGACGAGAGCCGGTTCACCGGAGCCCGCCCCCGCTCCATCGCGCAGGCCCAGATCTACGACGTCTGGCCGAGTTCCGAGGACGACGACAACGTCGGTTGGGCCTGCTCCGCCCGCGAGGCCGGGAACACCATCTTCATCCCCATGCTGAGCCAGGACGGCCCGTGCCACAACCTGCTCATGGTGGACAAGCGCGGTGGCCCCATGGACGCCTGGCCGGACCGGCCGGGCCCCGAGGAGCAGCTGCGCCGCATGAAGGACCTGCTTCGCCAGTACTCCCCGGAGTACTACGAGCGGGTCAAGGACGCCCAGCTGGTGGAGGGTGGCCGCAGCACCCTGATCGAGGACCTGACCCCGCAGGTGCGCAACCCCGTGGGCACGCTGCCGTCCGGTGGGAAGGTCCTCGGGATGGCGGACGTCGTCGTCACCATGGACCCCTACGTGGGTCAGAGCTGGAACAATTCCACTCGGTGCGCGAAGGCCTACCTGGAGGCCATCATCGAACACGGTGAGCGCCAGTTCGACGAGGACTTCCTGGTGAGGACCTTCGACAGGTTCTGGGAATTCGGTCTGCACAACCAGATGTGGTCCGAGATGAATTCCACGTTGTGGGACCAGGGTGACCTGCCCGCCCACTTCTATGAGCTGGTCGAGACGGCCTCGACGCACGCGGAGGTCGCCGACCGCTGGATCCAGGGCTGGGACTATCCTCCTGACTTCGCGTCTTGGCTCCTCGACCCGGAGGAGTCCAAGAAGTACATGGCCGAGGTCCGGGCGCGCAACGGGGGTTGACCCGTTACGAGCCCGCCTCGCAGTGCCCGATGTCCGCGGACATCGGGCATTTCCTTTTGGTAACAAGATCACGAAGTCCCCATTTTCGTCATGTTCTTAATTCGGTCAAATAAATGACCGAAAATAAGTGTTCCGTTGTCATCTGTCCTGAATCGTCGATACGATCCCCTCTGCGTATGGCTCAAAAGCGCATGTGGGGCGTCTGCTCCAGGCGTTCACGAAGCCGTGTGCGGCCTGCCCGTCCCTTCGGTCGGCCATCCGGGTTCCCGAACGCGGAGCCCGATCGGGGAACTCGTGCTGGTGGCCCACCGATCCGACCTTCGCGGACACGGCGGTGCGACTCCACCCACGCGAGACCGCGGGTCGACCCCGTAACATGCCCCGGGCCAGGACCCGTTCGGGGTGAGGACGTCGAGTTCGACCGGAGGAACGCGATGACCAGGGATGCTGACGGCGGCGACGTCTCCCGCGCGCCCATAGCCGTGGTGGGGCTGGCCTGTCGCCTCCCCGGAGCCTCGACCCCCGACTCCTTCTGGCGGTTGCTGTGCGAGGGGCGGGAGGCCATCTCCCCGCCGCCCGAGCGCCTCGGCTGGACCTCCTCCCAGCGGGACCACCACTGGGGCGGCTACCTGGACCGCGCGGAGGACTTCGACGCCGCGTTCTTCGGGGTCTCCCCACGCGAGGCCGTGGCCATGGACCCCCAGCAGCGGCTCATGCTCGAACTGAGCTGGGAGGCGATCGAGAACTCGCGCACCGCCCCCGACAGCCTGCACGGCTCCCGGACCGGCGTGTTCACCGGAGCGATCTCCTCGGACTACGCGCACCTCCTGCGCGACGTGCCCGCCTCGCACCACAGCCTCACCGGCGGCCAGCGCGGCATGATCGCCAACCGTGTCTCCTACACTCTCGGCCTGCGCGGGCCGAGCATGACCGTGGACAGCGGGCAGTCCTCGTCCCTGGTGAGCGTGCACGCGGCGATGGAGAGCCTCCGCAGCGGTGAGTGCGACCTCGCGCTGGCCGGGGGTGTCAACCTCATCCTCCTGCCCCAGAGCACCGAGTACGTGGAGCAGTTCGGCGGGCTCTCGCCCGACGGACACTGCTACACCTTCGACTCCCGCGCCAATGGTTACGTCCGGGGCGAGGGCGGCGTCGTCATCGCACTCAAGCCGTTCGACCGGGCGCTGGCGGACGGAGACCACGTGCACGCGGTGCTCTCCGGTGGGGCCGTCAACAACTCCGGCTCCACCGCCTTCCTCGCACGACCGGAGGCAGAGGGACAGGCGGAGGTCGTGCGCGCGGCGCACCGCCGGGCCGGGATCGACCCCGCCCATGTGGGCTACGTGGAGCTGCATGGCACGGGCACACCGGCCGGTGACCCGGTCGAGGCCGCCGCTCTCGGCTCGGTCTTCGCCGGGCGCCCCGCACCCGTGCGGGTGGGCTCGGCCAAGACGAACGTCGGGCACCTGGAGGGGGCGGCCGGAATCGTGGGCCTGCTCAAGGTGGTGCTCAGCCTCTCCCACGGACTCCTGCCCCCCACCCGGAACTTCTCCGCACCCAACCCCGCGATCGACCTGGAGGGCCTGGGGCTGCTGCCGCAGACCGCGCGGGAGCCCTGGCCGACCGACACCCCGTTGGCCGGGGTGTCCTCCTTCGGCATGGGCGGCACCAACTGCCACCTCGTCCTGGCGCCGCCTCCGCCTCGGCGCTCCCCCGACACCCCGCGGCAGTCGCCGGGGGAGGGGGCTCTGGACCCCGTGCCGTGGGTCCTGTCCGCGAGCTCGGAGAGTGCCCTGCGCGCCCAGGCGTCGGTCCTGCACTCCTTCGTGTCGAAGCGTCCCGGTCTACGCCCGGAGGACGTCGGCTACTCCCTCGTCAGCACCCGCACCGTGATGGACCACAGGGCGGTCATCCTGGCCGCTGGCGGCAGCGGCACCCGTGAACTGGAGTCGATCCGTCCTTCCGGCGCTCCGACGGCGGTACGGGACGGACGTGGACCGGTCATGGTCTTCCCGGGGCAGGGCGGACAGTGGGAGGGGATGGCGCGCTCGCTCCTGGACGGCGACGGCCGTCTGGCGAGGATTTTCGGTCGGCGGCTGCGTGAGTGCGAGCGCGCGCTGGACCCCCATGTGGAGTGGTCACTCAGCCGTGTGTTGCGCGGCGAGCCGGGGGCGCCGCGCTACGTCGGCCCCGGGGCGCGCGTGGACGTGGTGCAGCCGGTCCTGTGGGCGGTCATGGTCGCCCTGGCCCGGGTGTGGGAGGCCATGGGGGTGCGCCCCGCCGCCGTGATCGGCCACTCCCAGGGGGAGATCGCGGCGGCCCATGTGGCCGGGGTCCTGACCCTGGACGACGCCGCCAAGGTCGTGGCCCTGCGCAGCCAGGCGCTCGTCACCCTCGGCGGCAGCGGCGCCATGGCCTCGCTCGGCGTCTCGCCGGAGCGGGCCGGGGAACTCCTGGAGGACCTGCCCGACCTCCACCTGGCCGCTGTGAACGGGCCCGAGTCCGTGGTGGTCTCGGGATCCCCGACGTCCGTCCGTGCCGCCGTGGACCACTGTGTGGACGCGGGTGTGCACGCGGCCCTGGTGGACGTCGACTACGCCTCGCACTCGGTGCACGTCGAGAGAGTTCGCGAGACCCTCCTGGAACAGTTGGAGGGGATCTCACCACGCGAGGCCCGGACACCGGTGCTGTCGACCCTCACCGGCGGGGAGCTCGGCACTGACGGCCCGATCATGGACGGACAGTACTGGTACGAGGGTCTGCGTCACCCGGTCCGCTTCGCCGAGACCGTCTCGGCGGCCGTCGCCGACGGCCACACGACGTTCATCGAAGTCGGTCCGCACCCCGTGCTGGCTCACGGGATCGAGGGTGTGCTCGCCGCGCACGAGTCGCCGGGCTCGGTCCTGGCGACCCTGCGCCGTGCCCACGGGGACACGGCCCAACTGCTCACCGCCGCCGCTCAGGCCTTCACCTCGGGCCTGGACGTGGACTGGCGAAGCCTGTTCCGGGGGGCGGGAGCCCACCGGATCGACCTGCCCACCTATCCCTTCCAACGGACCAGGTACTGGCCGGAGTCGGTCCCCGCCGTCGAGCCCCGGGAGGCCGTGGTGACCGCCGAGGGCCGGGGAGAGGCCCCGGAGAGCGGTGGGACCGTCGGTCTGGTGACCTCGCTGTGCGCCAGGGTCCTGGAGCTGGACACGCTCACGCCCGCTGACGAACGACGGGCCTTCCGCGACCTCGGCTTCGACTCGATCATGCTGCTGGAACTGGCTGATCTGGTGGAGGACGAGACCGGTGTCCGGTTGGAGGACTCCGTCCTCTTCGAGCTCCCCACCGCGGTGGCCCTGGCCGAGCACGTCGCGAAGGAACTGGGCGAGAGTCCCACGGTCGCCGCGCGCCCCGAAGCCACGACGCGTCCGGCCGCGACCGTCTCCGCGTTCGTGCCCGGGACGGTCGACGACGATCCGATCGCCATCACCGCGATGGCCTGCCGCCTGCCCGGCGGCGTTCGCTCCCCGGAACAGCTGTGGCGACTGGTGGAGGAGGGCACCGACGCCATCGGTCCCTTCCCGGACAACCGGGGCTGGGACCTGGACGCCCTCTACGACCCCGAACCCGGAACCCCGGGACGCACCTACACGCGCAACGGCGGGTTCCTCCACGACGCCGACCTCTTCGACCCCGGCTTCTTCGGGATCAGCCCCCGTGAGGCCGACGCCATGGACCCGCAGCAGCGGTTGCTGCTGGAGACCTCGTGGGAGGCCATCCAACGGGCCGGAATGGATCCCGCCAGCCTGCGCGGAGAACAGGTGGGCGTGTTCGTGGGCGCGATGCCCACCGAGTACGGCGCCCGTCTGGCCGATCCCGCCAACAACGCGGACGGTGGGTACCGACTGACAGGGAGCACCCTGAGTGTGGCGTCCGGCCGCATCGCCTACGTGCTCGGTCTCCACGGACCCGCCCTGACCATCGACACCGCCTGCTCGGGCTCGCTGGTGGCCCTCCACCAGGCGGCCTCCGCCCTGAGGCGGGGGGAGTGCTCCATGGCCCTGGCCGGGGGCGCCACCGTCATGGCCACCCCCGGCATGTTCCTGGAGTTCTCCGCCCAGCGCGGGCTCTCCGCGGACGGTCGCTGCCGTGCGTTCGGCGCCGGGGCCGAGGGGACCGCCTGGGCCGAGGGGGCCGGTGTCCTCCTGCTGGAACGGGCCTCCCAGGCGCGTCGCAACGGTCGGCCGGTGCTGGCGCTGCTGCGCGGCAGTGCGGTCAACTCCGACGGCGCCTCCAACGGACTGACCGCACCCAACCCCGAGGCCCAGGAACGGGTGATCCGCCAGGCCCTCGCAGCCGCGGAACTCGACCCCGGTGAGGTGGACGCGGTCGAGGCACACGGCACGGGAACACGCCTCGGAGACCCCATCGAGGCCACCGCGCTGATGTCGGTGTACGGCGGCGAACGCGAACACGACCTCCTGCTGGGTTCCCTCAAGTCCAACATCGGCCACGCCCAGGCGGCGGCGGGCGTGGCCGGGGTGATCAAGACCGTGGAGGCGCTCCGCCACGGCCGCCTGCCCCGGACCCTGCACGCCGAGGAGCCCACGGACCGCGTGGTGTGGCGTGACAGCGGCGTACGCCTGCTGTCCGAGGAGGTCGCGTGGCCGGACACCGGGCGGCCCCGCCGGGCCGCGGTGTCCTCCTTCGGGATCAGCGGGACCAACGCGCACGTCGTGCTTGAGGGGGTGGCCGACGAGGGTGCCCCGGTCACGGTGCCGGACGACCCCTTCCGACGCTCCCGCCACTGGCTGCTGCCGAGCGGGCCCGAGGCCCCTCCGGTGGAATCGGTGGAGTCCCTGCTCGACGACGGCCTCAGCCTCGCCGACGGGGGAACGGTGTTCCGGGGCAGGGTCTCCGTCTCCCTTCACCCCTGGGCGGCGGACCACCGCGTGCTCGGAAGGGTGATGCTCCCCGGTACGGCGGTGGTGGACCTGGTCTCCGGGGCGGGGGCGGCCGTCGGCGCGGACACCGTCACCGACCTGGTGCTGGAGGCCCCCCTGACCCTGGCGTGGGCCGGAGCCGCCGAGATCCAGATCATCGTCGGTGCTCGCGACCCCCAGGGACACAGCGAGGTCAACGTGTACGCGCGCCGCGAGACGGACGACGCCTCGTGGGTGCGGTACGCCTCCGGCCTCGTCGCAGGACCGAACCCCGGTGGAGTGGCCGAGGTGAACGGTGCCCCGGGCATCGGTACCCTTCCCCCGAAGGGAGCCGAGCGGATTCCGGTCGACTACGCCCACCTGCGGGCTCTGGGCTACGACTACGGTCCGGCCTTCCGCGGATTGAGGTCGGTGCACCGGCACGGGGACGAACTCTTCCTGGAGGTCGAGCTTCCGGACTCCGTGCGCGGGAGCGAAGCCTTTCACGGCCCCCACCCCGCCCTGACCGACGCCGTCCTGCACGCCGCACTGCGGAACCAGGGGACCGAGCGCCACCGGGGGCCCCAGGTGCCGTTCGCCTGGAGCGGGGTCCGGCTGCTTCGGGCCGAGGACGAGCGGACGCCCCGGCGACTGAGGGCCCGGATCACCCCGTTGGGCGACGACCGCTACCGGTTGCTGGCCACCGGTCCTGACGGTGAGGGAACGCTCTGGTCCGTCGACGAGGTGGCCCTGAGGCCCCTGTCCGCGGAAACCCTCCCCGAAGCGGAGCCGGGCGAGGTCGCCGAACTGTACGAGCTTCAGTGGGATCGGGTGGAGCCCACGTCGAGCTCGGCCGCGGAGGTTCCGAGTCCCCACGCCCTGCCCTCACTGGAGGATCTGGAACCGGGGGCCCCGGTTCCCGCGCTCGTCTGTACCGAACTGCCCGCGCACGTCGTCTACGCCGGAAGCGACGCCCTTTCGGACACGGTCCGCCAGGGGCTGGAGTCCGGCCTGGAATCCGTCCGCGCGTGGTTGGCGGACGAGCGCACCGCCGACTCCCGCCTGGCTCTGGTCACCTGGAGGGCCGTGGCCACGTTCCCCGGTGAACAGCTCCCCGGTGCTGCCGCCGCTCCGGTCTGGGGCCTGCTCCGAGCCGCTCAGCGCGAGTTCCCCGACCGTCTGGTGCTCGTGGACTCCGACGGCTCCGAGGAGTCCCATCGGATGCTGCCAGCGGCCCTCGGTCTCGACGAACCACAGATCGCCCTGCGTTCGGGCGCCGTCCTCGTTCCCAGGCTGAGGCGGTCCTCGGACACGGGGACGGAGTCGGTGGTCCCCTCCACACGGTCGTGGCGGCTGGACACGAGGAGCCCCGGTTCCCTGGACTCCCTGGAGGCGGTGTCCGCTCCGGAGGCGGAGGACGCGTTGGCTCCTCGGGAGGTGCGCGTGTCCGTACGGGCCGCAGGTGTCAACTTCCGGGACGTGGTGGTCGCCCTGGGGCTGGTCGACGGGGAGACCGGGATCGGTATCGAGGGGGCGGGAGTCGTTCTCGACGTCGGCTCGTCAGTGTCGGACCTGGCGCCCGGCGACCGGGTGGTCGGCATGTTCGACGGTGCCTTCGGCCCCTTCGCCGTGGCCGACCGGGCCCGGTTGGCCCGCATGCCGGAGGGCTGGAGTTTCGAGCAGGCGGCAGCCGTCCCGGTGGCCTTCCTGAGCGCTTACCACGGGCTGGTCGACCTGGCCGCCGTGCGGCCCGGCGAGAGCGTCCTGGTGCACGCGGCCGCAGGGGGGGTCGGGACCGCCGCCGTCCAGCTTGCCCGCCACATGGGCGCGAAGGTGTTCGGCACCGCGAGCCCGCACAAGTGGTCGGCGCTGACGGACCATGGCCTGTCCCCGGATCGGATGGCGTCCTCCCGCTCACTGGAGTTCGAGGGCAGGTTGCGCGAGGCGAACGGTGGCGAGGGAGTCGACGTGGTCCTCAACTCGCTGACCGGCGAGTTCGTGGACGCGTCCCTGCGCCTGCTGCGCTCTCCCAGTGACGGCCGAGGTCCGGGCGGTCGGTTCGTGGAGATGGGCAAGACCGACGTGCGCGACGCCGAAACCGTGGCCGCCGACCACCCCGGTTGCTCCTACACCGCGTTCAGCCTGCCGGACGTGGATCCGGAACGCATCGGTCACATGCTCGCTCGGGTGATGGAGCTGTTCGAGGAGGGTGCCCTGCGTCCACTGCCCACGACCGTCTACGACGCGAGTGAGGCCCAGACGGCCCTGCGCGCCCTTCAACGCGGTGAGACCGTCGGCAAGCTGGTCCTTCGTGTCCCCGCTCCCTTCCCCCGGGAAGGAACCGTCCTGGTCACGGGAGGCACCGGAGGGCTGGGCCATCGCCTGGCCCGCCACCTGGTCTCGGGCTACGGAGTCCGGAACCTGCTGTTGCTCGGGCGCCGAGGCCCCGACACGCCCGGGCAGGCCGAGCGCACCGCCCAACTGGAGGCGCTCGGAGCTCGGGTGGAGGTGGTCTCCTGCGACGCGGCCGACCGCGAGGATCTGGCCCGTGTCCTGGACGCGGTCCCCGCTGACCGGCCGTTGCGTGCCGTGGTGCACGCCGCCGGGGCCCTCGACGACGCCACCGTCACGGCCCTGACCTCCGAACAACTGCGCGCGGTGCTGCGGCCCAAGGTGGACGCAGCCTGGAACCTGCACGAACTCACCGAGGACCTGTCGTCCTTCGTCCTGTTCTCCTCGGCCGTGGGCGTCCTGGGCAACCCCGGTCAGGCCAACTACGCCGCGGCCAACGTCTTCTGTGACGCCCTGGCGCACGTGAGGCGCGACGCCGGTCTGCCCGCCACGTCGCTGTCCTGGGGTCTGTGGGAGGGCGGCGGCATGACCGGCCACCTGGACGAGAACGACCTCGCCACCCTCAGCCGGAGCGGGCTCCTGCCGATGCGGCCGGAGGCGGCCCTCGACCTGTTCGACACCGCCATGGCCCGGGACCTGGTGCACGCGGTGCCCGCGTGGCTCTCCCCGGTCCCCGGCCTCAGCGTGCTCCGGGATCTCCTGCCCGACCCCGACTCGGAACGCTCCCCGATCCCGGTCACGGGGAAGGGCGCACCCGGTGAGGCGGGGAGCGGCGGGGAGGAACACGACCCGGCCGCGCGTTTCGCGGCGATGGACCCGGAGGAGCGTTCCCGGTCCCTGCTGCGCGAGGTCCGCGAGCACACCGCCGTGGTGCTCGGCCACCGGGCCGAAGCGGGCTCCGAGGTCGACCCGGACCGGCCCTTCACCGAACAGGGCACGGACTCGCTCACCAGTGTCGAACTGCGGAACAGGCTCAGCGCCGCGGTGGGTGTGCGCGTCCCGGCCACGGCCGTCTTCGACCATCCCAACCCCAGGGCGCTGGCGCGGTTCCTCACCGGACTCCTCACACCGGAGCTCCCGGCGCCGGAGGGGCGGACCGGCCAGGATCGGACCACCACGCCTCCCGGCACGGACGGCGACGGAGACGCCATCGACTCCATGGGCGTCGACGAACTGGTGAACCTCGCTCTGCGAGGCCCGAGTGTATGACGAGGAGGCTTGAGTTGAGCAGTGAAGACGAACGTCTGGTGACGGCTCTCCGGAGCGCGATGAAGGAGAACTCGCGTCTTCGCGCCGAGCTGGACCAGCGGTCCGAACCCGAGCCGATCGCGATCGTGGCGACCGGCTGCCGCCTCCCGGGCGGGGTCGACACCCCCGAACAGCTGTGGGACATGGTCTCCCAGGGGCGTGAGGCCCGGGGGCCCCTGCCGGACGACCGGGGATGGGACCTTCCAGGGCTGCTGGACGGTCTGGACGACGAACGGCGCCTCGCCATGGACCGGGGCTCGTTCCTGCGCGACGTCTTCGACTTCGACCCGGCCTTCTTCGGCATCTCGCCGCGTGAGGCCGAGGCGATGGACCCCCAGCAGCGGATCCTGCTCGAACTGGCCTGGGAGACGCTCGAACGCGCGGGCATCGCCCCGACCTCCCTGGCGGGTACCGACACCGGGGTCTACGTCGGACTCGCCTACCAGGAGTACGGGCCCCCGGTGCACGGGGTGACCTCGGACGGCGTCACCCTGACCGGTATCTCCGCGAGTGTCGCCTCCGGTCGCATCTCCTACTGCCTGGGGCTCGTCGGTCCCGCGCTGACCGTGGACACCGCGTGCTCCTCCTCCCTGGTCGCCCTCCACCTGGCCGTGCGCGCCCTGCGCGACGGCGACTGCTCGCTCGCGCTGGCCGGTGGCGCCACGGTCATGTCCGGGCCCGGCACCCTCACCGAGTTCACCCGCCTGCGAGGGGTGGCGGCCGACGGCCGCTGCAAGGCGTTCTCCGGGGGCGCCGACGGAGCCTCCTTCTCCGAGGGCGCAGGAATGGTCGTCCTGGAACGCCTCTCCGACGCACGCCGCCACGGGCACCCGGTCCTGGCCGTGGTCCGGGGCGGAGCGGTGAACCAGGACGGCGCCTCCAACGGGCTCACCGCGCCGAACGGTCCGTCACAGGCCCGCGTGATCGGCCGGGCGCTGGCCGACGCGGGACTGACCACCTCCGACGTCGACCTGGTCGAGGCGCACGGCACCGGTACGCCGCTGGGTGACCCGATCGAGGCGCAGGCGCTCATCGACACCTACGGTCGTGGTCGTCCCGAGGGGCGGCCCCTCTGGTTGGGATCGCTCAAGTCCAACATCGGGCACCCCCAGGCCGCCGCCGGGGTGGCCGCGGTGGTCAAGACGGTCGAGGCGCTGCGCCACGGCGTCATGCCGCCCACCCTGCACGCGGAGACGCCCAGCACGCACGTGGACTGGGACGGCGGGGTCCGGCTGCTCCACGAGTCCCGCCCGTGGGAGGACACCGGCGGGCCGCGCCGTGCCGGTGTCTCCTCGTTCGGCATGAGCGGTACCAACGCCCACCTGATCCTGGAACAGGCCCCCGAGCCTCAGGCCGTCGAGACGGCGACGGGGGAGCCCGCCCCCGTGGTCGGTGCGTCGGTGACCGGCGCCACCGCCTGGCCCCTCTCCGCCCGGAGCCCCGAGGCGCTCACCGCCCAGGCGGCCCGGCTCCGCGTTCACGTCAGCGAGCGTCCCGAGCTCGCGCCGAGCGACGTCGGCCGGTCACTGGCCACCACGCGATCGGCGTTGGAACACCGGGCCGTGGTCGTGGGTCGCGACCGAGCGGAGCTCCTGGCCGCGCTGGCCTCCCTGGAGTCCGGGACTCCGGGCGCGAGCACGGCGACCGGCCGGGCGCGACCCGATCGCCGCCCCGTGCTGGTCTTCCCGGGGCAGGGCGGGCAGTGGGAGGGCATGGCCGTCGACCTGCTCGACTCCTCCGACGAGTTCGCCCACCACGTCGCAGCCTGCGAGAAGGCCCTGGAACCCCACGTCGGGTGGAGTCTCACCGATGTGCTGCGCCGCCGGGAGGGGGCTCCCTCCCTCGACCGGGTCGACGTCGTCCAGCCCGTTCTGTGGGCGGTCATGGTCTCCCTGGCCCGCCTGTGGATGGCGCACGGACTCACCCCGGCCGCGGTGGTCGGTCATTCACAGGGGGAGGTCGCCGCCGCGCACATCGCCGGGGCCCTGTCCCTGGAGGACGCCGCGAAGGTGGTGGCGGTGCGCAGCTCCGCCGTGCTCGACCTGGCCGGTACCGGCGCGATGGCTTCGATCGCCAGTCCTGAGCGGGCCGTGCGCGACCGCCTGGCGTCCTCGCGGGGTCCGGTCTCCGTGGCGGCGGTCAACAGCCCGACGAACACGGTCGTGGCGGGTGCGCCCGACGCCGTGGCACGGGTGGTCGAGGAGTGCGAGGCCGACGGTCTCCGAGCCCGGACGATCGCCGTCGACTACGCCTCCCACACCGCCGCGGTGGACGTCCTGGCGGACCGTGTCACGGCGGGACTCGCGGGCGTCACCCCCGGACGTCCGATGATCCCCTTCTACTCCACCGTGACCGGTGCGGCCGTGGACGACCGTCCCCTGGACGCGGAGTACTGGTTCCGGGGTCTGCGCGAACCCGTGCGCTTCGCCGAGGCCACCCGTGCCCTGGTCGACGCCGGGCACGACGTGTTCGTCGAGGTGGGGCCGCATCCGGTGCTGACTCCGGCGGTCCAGGAGACCTTGGAGGAGGCCGGGGCACGCGACGCCGTGGCGCTGGCGACCCTGCGCCGGGACGAGGGCGGACCGGTCCGGTTCCTGACATCCCTCGGGCAGGCGCACTCCCACGGGGTCGAGCTCGACTGGGCGCCGCTGTTCGACCAGGGTGCCGCGCGGGTCGCCCTGCCCACGTACGCCTTCCAACGCCAGCGCTACTGGCGGCCGGGCCCCGGCTCGGTCCCGGAGCGGGGCACCGGTGCGGCCGACGCGTCGCTCGCTCCGCCCGACGGCTGGACCTACCGCGAGGAGTGGGTGGCCGTCCCGGAGGCGGCCGCGTCCCCCTCTCCCACGGCCGGGGGCACCTGGCTGCTGGTCGGGACCCGGCTCGGGCCCGCCCTCAAGGAGTGCGTGCGGAGCCTGGAGTCGCGCGGCCACCACGTCCGTGTTCTCGACCTGCCGGACGACGCGGATCGGCATGCCGTGAGCACGATGGTCGGTGCCGCGTGCGAGGGTGTCGGGGACGTCGCCGGAGTCCTGTTGGCCACCTCCGTGGGCGCTGGCCCCGGAGCGGTCCGCCCTCCGTCCGCCGCACCCGCCCACCGGGACGCCGTTCTCCTCCTCCAGGCCCTCCTCGACACGGGTGTCGCGGCGCCGCTGTGGTGCCTGACCAGCGGTGCCGTCGAGAGCGGCCGGGGTGTGAGCGACCCCGCCGCCGCGCTGCTGTGGGGCTTCGGCCGCGTGGCGGCCCAGGAACACACTGATCGCTGGGGCGGTCTGGTCGACCTCCCCGATCCGGAGGACTCCCACAGCGGGGACGCGCTGGCCTCGGTCCTGAGCGGCCAGGCCGCCTTCGGCGAGGACCAACTCGCGGTGCACGGGTCCAGGGTGCTTGCCAGGAGGCTCGCGCGTGTGACCGTCGACACTGACGGCGCGCGCGAGTGGCGGCCCGCCGGCACCGTGCTGGTCACCGGGGGGACCGGTGGTCTCGGCGCGCACACCGCACGGTGGCTCGCCGAACAGGGCGCGAAGCACCTCCTGTTGCTCAGCCGCAGGGGTCCTGACGCTCCCGGGGCCGAGGAGCTCACCGCCGAACTGCGCGCGGCCGGCGCCGAGGTCACCCTGCTCGCCTGTGACGTCGGCGACCGCGCGCGGCTCGCCGAGGCGCTGGACGCCGTACCGGCGCACCTGCCCCTGACAGCGGTCTTCCATACGGCGGCGGAACTCGACGACGCCCCCGTGGCCGATCTCGATCCGGAGGGCATCGCCCGTGTCCTGCGCGCGAAGGCGGATGGAGCCGTGCATCTGCACGAGCTCTCGCAAGGGCATGATCTGTCCGCGTTCGTCATGTTCTCCTCGGTGGGAGCGGTCTTCGGCGTGAGCGGGCAGGGCAACTACGCGCCCGCGAACGTCTTCTGTGAGTCCCTCGCCCACCACCGCAGGTCCCTGGGTCTGCCCGCGACATCGATCGCGTGGGGAGCCTGGGAAGGTGCGGGGATGGCCGGTCGGGAGGCCGTGGCCGGGCTCCTGCGCAGGCACGGACTGCCCACCATGAAGCCCTCCCCGGCGGTGGAGGGGCTGCGCCGGGTCCTGGACCACGACCTCACGGCGTTGGCCGTCGCCGACATCGACTGGCCGCGCTTCCGACCGGCCTTCACCGCGAACCGTCCCAGCGCGTTGATCACCGGCGTCGCCCCGAGTGCCTCCGGTGGCACCGTCGCACCCGCCCGCGGACCGGGCGCCGGGTCCGCGTCCGAGCCGCTCGGGGATCTGAGGGCCCGACTGGCCGGGGCCGGGCGCGCCGACCGCGTACGTGCGCTCACCGATCAGGTGTGCCACCACGTCGCGGCCGTCCTCGGGTACGGCTCCGGCGACGTGGTTCCGGTGGACCGTGGACTGAAGGACCTGGGCATGGACTCGGTCACCGCCGTGGAGCTGCGCAACCGGCTCACCGCGCTGACCGGAGCCCGCCTCTCCCCGGCCGTCGCCTTCGACCACCCCACCTGTGACGCGCTCGGCCGTCACCTCGAGGAACGAGTGTTCGGCAGCGCGGAGCAGATCGTCCTGGAGCGCCTCGACGGCCTCGCGGCCGCGCTCGACGAGTACGAGGAGACCGACGGTTCACGTGTCGCGGAACGACTCCGCGCCCTGCTGGGGCGCCTGGAACCGGGGGCGGCGGAACGGGCGGGGCGGGACGCCGACGGCTCCGCGGTGGCGGCGACCTCGCGAGAGGAGCTCTTCGCGCTCATCGACGAGACCCTGGCCGACTGAGCCCGCCAGTTCCCGGCCACAGAGGACGGCCGATGACGGACCCCACCCACCACAGACCATTCCGGCACCAGCGCCGCGACGCGAATCGGCAAGGCCCCACCATGACTGACGACGCACAGGTTCTCGACTACCTCAAACGAGTCACGGCGGACCTTCGCCGCACCCGAGCGGAACTCGACCGACGCCGTGAGCGCGACTCCGAGCCCATCGCCGTGGTGGGCATGGGGTGCCGCCTGCCCGGAGGGGTGGACGGACCCGAGGGGCTCTGGGACCTGTTGGACCGGGAAGCCGACGCCATCGGCGATCTGCCCGAGGACCGGGGCTGGGACATCGAGGATCTGCGGGGGCGCCCCGGTATGTCCTCGGGAGGCGGATTCATCCGGGACGTGGCCGGGTTCGACGCCGCCTTCTTCGGTGTCTCCCCACGTGAGGCCGAGGCGATGGATCCGCAGCAGCGGCTCATGCTGGAGGTGACGTGGGAGTCCCTGGAACGTGCGGGGATCGATCCCCACTCTCTGGCCGAGTCCAGCACGGGTGTCTTCACGGGGATCAGCACCACCGACTACGCCCGGGTCACGACCTCGGGCCGGGTCCCCACCCCCGAGGGAGCCGAGGGCTACCTGATGACCGGCACCGCCGCGAGCGTGGCCTCGGGTCGGATCGCCTACACGCTGGGTCTTCGCGGCCCGGCGTTGACGGTGGACACGGCCTGTTCCTCCTCGTTGGCCTCCGTCCTGCTCGCCGTGCGCTCCCTGCGTCAGGGCGAGTGCACGCTGGCCCTGGCCGGAGGCGCGACCGTGATGTCCGGTCCTTCCCTCTTCCTGGAGTCCGCCAAGCAGGGAGTGCTCTCCCGTGACGGGCGGTGCAGGGCCTTCGGCGACGGGGCCGACGGAACCGGGTTCGCGGAGGGGGCCGCCTCGCTCGTACTGGAACGGCTCTCGGACGCCGAACGCCACGGTCACCCCGTCCTGGCGGTCATCCGGGGCGGCGCGGTCAACCAGGACGGCGCCTCCAGCGGACTGACCGCGCCGAGCGGCCCCGCGCAGAGCCGCGTGATCCGCGCGGCGCTCTCCGACGCCGGAGTGGGGCCCGACGACATCGACGCGGTGGAGGCCCACGGCACCGGGACCGAACTGGGCGACCCGATCGAGTCCGACGCCCTCCTGGAGGTGTTCGGTGCCCGGACCGGCGGCGAGCCCCTGTGGCTGGGGTCGGTCAAGTCGAACGTGGGACACACCCAGGGGGCCGCGGGGGCGGTCGGCGTCGTCAAGATGGTGCTGGCCCTGAACCGGGAACGGCTGCCGAGGACCCTCCACGCCGACCGGCCCACGTCTCTGGTCGACTGGGCCTCCGGCGGGGTCCGGCCGCTGGCCGAGGCACGGGATTGGCCGCGTGGGGAGCGCGTGCGCCGCGCGGGGGTGTCGGCCTTCGGTATCAGTGGGACCAACGTCCACCTCGTCCTGGAGGAGGCCCCGGCCCCCGTCTCCGGGACCGACGGCGCCGCCCCCCCTGAGCCGGAGGCCGCTCGGCCTCTGGTCGAAGGGAGGACCGCGTGGCTGCTGTCCGCGCGCGACGAGTCCGCGCTCCGGGACCAGGCCGCGCGCCTCGCCGCTCGGTTCACCGGCGTCGCCGGTGACGCCCCGTCACCGGAGAGCATCGCTCGCTCCCTGGCCACGACGCGCGCGCGGTTCGCCGAACGCGCGGTCGTCGTCGGCGGACCGGAGTCCCTCGAGCGGGGGCTGCGCGCCCTGGCCGACGGAGAGGTCGTGGAGGGCACGGTCACCGGTGTGGCTCGGCGGTCCGGTCGCGCGGCGCGACCGGTCTTCGTGTTTCCCGGCCAGGGAGGTCAGTGGGCGGGCATGGGCCGGGACCTCATGGCCGACTCACCGGTCTTCGCGGCCTCCGTGGCCGAGTGCGAGCGCGCCCTGGCCCCCCTGGTCGACTGGTCGTTGTCCGCCGTCCTGCGCGAGGAGCCCGGGGCGCCGACGTTCACGGGGAAGGGCGCCGCCGCCGACGTCCTGCAACCCGCCGTCTGGGCGTTCCTGGTCTCCCTGGCCCGGATGTGGCGCGCCGCCGGGGTCGAACCCGCCGCCGTGGTCGGCCACTCCCAGGGCGAGGTGGCGGCCGCGTGCGTGGCCGGGATCCTGTCGATCGAGGACGGCGCCCGGGTGGTCGTCGCTCGCAGCCGTGCGCTGGCGAAGGTCGCGGGTGAGGGCGGCATCGCGGTGGTGGGGCTGGCCCCGGACGTCGTCGCGAGCCTCTTCGACGGAAGGCAGGACCGACTGGTCCTCTCCGGGATCAACGGCCCCACGACGTGCACGGTCGCCGGTACCGCCGAGGCGGTGGACGCCTTCGTCGCGGCCCGGGAGGCGGAGGGGACCTTCGTCCGTCGGCTTCCGATCGACTACGCGTCCCATTCCTTCGCCATCGACCGTGTCGAGGAGGAGGTGCGGTCCGCACTGGCCGAGATCACGCCTCGGCGGGGTACCGTGCCCTTCCACTCCACCGTCGCCCCCGGACCGCTGTGGAGGGCGGGGGACGAGCCCCCGGCGTCACCCCTGGACGGAACCTCGCTCGACGCCGACTACTGGTACCGGAACCTTCGCCACGGAGTGCTCCTGGAACCGGTGGTGCGTCGTCTGGCCGAGGCCAGCGGGGCGTTCGTCGAGGTGGGGCCGCATCCGGTGCTGTCCGTGCCGATGCGCGAGACCCTGGAGGCCGTCGGAGCCGGAGTCCGCCCCCTCGTCCACACCCTGCAGAGGGACCAGGACCCCGGAGACCGGTTCCTCGCCGCCCTCGCCGAGGCCCACTGCCAGGGGGTGGAGGTCGACTGGGGGCGCGTTCTGGGCGGGGGCGGCGGCCACGTCGACCTGCCCACCTACCCCTTCCAGCGTCGCGGGTACTGGTTGAGGGAGTCCGCGCTCTCGGACGACCCCGCGGCGATGGGCCTCAGCTCCGTCGACCACCCCCTGATCGGTGCCTGGACCACGATCGGTACGACCGGACAGACCCTCTTCACCGGTCGGTTGGACAGCGGGCGCGTCCCCTGGCTGTCCGAGCACACGGTCTCCGGCCGAGCGATCCTGCCCGGAACCGCCACGGTGGAGCTGCTCCTCCGGGTCGGGCGGCTGTGCGACCGGCCCGAGATCGTCGAACTCACCCTCACCCATCCACTGGAACTGGACCCCGACGGGCCTGGTCTCCCGATCCAGGTCGTCGTCGAGCCGTCCGAACTGCGCGGCACCCGGGCGTTCCAACTCCTGTCCTCGGCTGACGGTCGGACGTGGACCTCGCACGCCGAGGGTCTCCTGGGCCCCGCGACCAGGACGCCCGCCCCCGTGCTGGTCCCCCCGGGCGCCGAGGCGAGCGAACTCGCGCTCTCCGCCGTCTACCCGCTCTTCGAAGCCCTGGGCCTCCAGTACGGCCCCTCCTTCCGGGGCCTGCGCGAGGTTCGAACCCTCGGTTCCCGTACCTGGGCGGAGGTCGGCCCGGACGCCCTGCCCGCCGACGCCGCCGCCCTGACCGGACCGCACCCGGTTCTGTTGGACTCCGGGCTCCAGTCACTGCTCCTGCAAGAGACGGGCTCGGACGCGTCCCGGCTGCTCATGCCCTTCGAGTGGGGCGGGGTCCGGCGCTACGGGGACCGCGCCCCCGAACGGGTGCGGGTACAGCTCACCCGGACCGGTGACGACACCTACGAGGTCCTGGTCGTCGACCCCGAGGGCGCCCCCGTCCTCAGCGTCGATTCCCTCACGGTCCGGGAAGCGGCGTCGGCGGTTCGCGCGGACCGGGACGCCCTCTTCCACCTGGAGTGGGAGGAGGTCAGCGCACCTGATGCGGCCGTGACCGCCGACCCCGGAACCTGGGCCGTGTCCGGCGGTGCCGCTCTGGGCATCGACCGTGGCCCCGAAGACGGGGACGAGGCGCCCGCCGTGGTGGTCGTCGACGAGGGGCGCACAGGGGGCGCCGCCCCCGAGAGGACACACGAGCGGTTGCTCGGGACGGCCTCCCTGCGCGGCTGGGTCGAGGACGAGCGCTACACGACCACGAGGTTCGTCGTGCTCACCCGCGGCGCCGTGCGCCTGCCCGGGGACACCGAGCCGTCGATGGATCCGTCCGGAGCGGCGCTGTGGGGACTCGTCGCCACCGCGGAGACCGAGAACCCGGGGCGTTTCCTGTTGTTGGACGCCGATCGGGCCGACGTCGATCTGGTCCGGGCCGCCCTGGCCACGGGAGAACCTCGTCTGGCGGCCCGGGACGGCCGCCTCCACGCACCGCGCCTGGCGCGTAGCCTCACCAAGGCCGACGAGGGTTCCCACCCGCCCGCCCGTAGTCCCGGCTGGCGTCTGGACGCCGACGGGCGGGGCGTCGTTGACGGGCTCACCTACGTTCCCGTGCCCGACCGCCCTCTGGCCCCTCACGAGGTGCGGGTGTCGGTCCGCGCCGCCGGACTGAACTTCCGTGACGTCCTGATGACCGTGGGCATGACCCCGGAGCCGGGTGACATCGGCAACGAGGGGTCCGGTGTGGTGCTGGAGACCGGATCCGGGGTCAGGGACCTGAGGCCGGGTGACCGCGTGATGGGGCTCTTCCCCGGGGCCTTCGGTCCCCTGGCGGTGGCCGACCACCGTTACCTGGCCAGGGTTCCGGAGAGTTGGGACCACGCGGAGGCGGCCGCCGTCCCCGCCGTCTACCTGACCGCCTACCTCGTGCTCGTCGACGAGGTGAAGCTCCGGGCGGGGGAGACCGTGCTCGTCCACTCCGCCGCCGGGGGCGTCGGCCAGGCGGCACTCGGCCTGGCCCGGCACCTGGGAGCTCGCGTGCTCGCGACGGCCAGCCCCGGGAAGTGGGACCTGCTCAGATCCTCGGGGCTGACCGACGACGAGATCGCCCACTCGCGCGAACCCGGTTTCGAGGAGCGCTTCCGCGCGGCCGCCGGAGGCGTGGACGTGGTCCTGAACTCGCTCACGGGTGACGCGATCACCGCCTCCCTCCGCCTGCTCTCGGAGGGCGGCCGGTTCGTGGAACTGGGGCACAACGAGCTGCTGGGCAGGGACGACGTTCCCGAGGACGTCACCTACCTGCACTTCAACGTCATGGAGGTGGGGCCGGAGCGCATCCAGCGGGCCTTCGCGGCACTCCTTCCCCTGTTGGTGGACGGCACCCTGACCCGTGGGCCCCTCACCCGGTACCCGATCGAGGAGGCACCGGAGGCGTTCCAGGTCATGCAACGCGGCCACAACGTCGGCAAGGCGGTATTGGAGCTGTCGACCCGCTTCCGGCCCGGGGGGACCGTCCTGGTCACCGGCGCCATGGGACGTCTCGGCGCCTTGGTCGCCCGGCACCTGGTGCTCCGGCACGGTGTCGAGAACCTGCTCCTCGTCAGCCGCCGGGGCCGGGAGGCCCCGGGCGCCGACGAACTCGTCGCCGAGCTCACCGGTCTCGGGGCGAACGTGCGGGTCGAGGCCTGTGACGTCACCGACGAGCAGCAACTGCGGCTGCTTCTCGACGACGCTCCGATCACCGCCGTCGTGCACACGGCGGCCGTGCTCGACGACTCCACCTTCACTGGTCTGACCGAGCAGGCCCTCGACCGGGTGCTGGCTCCCAAGGTCGCGGGCGCCTGGAACCTGCACCGTCTCACCGCCGACCTCGACCTGGACGCCTTCGTCCTGTTCTCCTCGGCGGCCGGAGTGCTGGGCAGCGCGGGCCAGGCCGCCTACTCGGCCGCCAACGCGTATCTGGACGCGCTCGCCGAGTACCGGAGGGAGCGGGGCCTGCCCGCGCAGTCCCTGGCGTGGGGGCGCTGGCTGGTGGAGACGCGGGAGTTCGCGGAGATGAACGAGGTCAGCGCGAACCGGATGGCCCGCACCTGGGGTGTCGAGGGGATCGGTGACCGGGAGGGGTGTGCCCTCCTCGACGCCGCCATGGCGACGAACCGTCCCCACCTGGTGCCCTCACCCCTCGACCTGGTCGGACTCCGTGCCCGGGCGGTCACCCAGGGGCCCGTTCCGGCCCTGATGCGCGGGCTGGTCCGCACACCCGACCGAACGGGGCCGGACACCGCACCGTTGGCCGCGGCGTCGCCCGGACCCGAGCGCCGGGCACTGATCACGCGCAGGATCAGGGAACGGGCAGCGGAGATCCTGGGCTACCGCGAGTACGGCGCGCGGCAGGAGTTCCCGGAGTCCGGTTTCGACTCGCTGACCTCGGTGGAGCTGCGCAACCACCTCCAGGACCTGACCGGTCTGCCCCTGCCGGTCACCCTCGTGTTCCAGCACAGCAACCCGGAGGTCCTGGCACGGTACCTGGACCAGGAGATGGGCGAACCGGTCGACGGGGGGGACCTCGTCCCGGATCGGGAGAGGCTGGGTCACACGCCCCGGGACACGAGTGCCAGGGACAGTCTGGTGGGTCTGTTCACGGACGCCTGTGTGCGACACCGACCGAAGGAAGCCGTCGGACTCGCCCTGGCCGCCTCGCGCACCCGGACGGTCTTCACCGGTGACTCTCCCCCCGCCACCACCACCCTGGCCACCGGCCCCGAGGAACCCGTCCTGATCTGCCACCCGTCTCTGGTGATGACCTCGGGCCCGCACGAGTTCGCGCGGTTCGCCAGTCGCTGGCAGGGACGCCGCCGCGTCCACGTGGTCTCCGCTCCGGGCTACCTGGAGGGCGAGGACCTCCCCGCCGACCTGGACACCTTCGTGCGGACCCAGGCCGACCAGGTGCTCACCGTCGCCGAGGGGCGCCCGTTCGTCCTGGTCGGACGGTCCTCCGGCGGATGGACGGCGCACGCCGTGGCGGAACGTCTCGCGAGCCGGGGGAGGGCTCCGGAGAAGGTAGTCCTGCTCGACTCGGTGGTGCCCGGGGACGACGAACTCCTGCCCATGGTGTCGGAGTTCGTGACCGATCGGGCCCACCAGTTCGAGCTCCTGGACACCCCCCGGCTCACCGCGATGGGGGCCTACCTCGACCTGTTCTCCGGGTGGCGCCCCTCGGAGTGGCGGGGTACGACGGTTCAGGTGCGGCCCACGGAGGCGGTGGTCACCGCCTCCGGTGCCAAGCTCGGACTGGGCTGGGGCTGGCCGACCGGGCACGTCCGGGTCGAGGTGCCGGGCGACCACTTCACCATGATGGAGGAGTGGGCGCCCCACACCGCGGAGGCCGTCGGACGAGTCGTCTCGGAGGGCGGTGCCACGGACTGACCCGGAGCCGCGGACCCCGGGTGGCCGCACGTCCGGTGTGGGCACCCGCTCCGGAACAACTCCGACATCCCGGGCGTTGCCCCTGAGGCGCGCCCGGGACGTCCGCTTCGGCACGGGCACGTGCCGTCCCGATCCGTGCCCGCCGGGAAAACCGGTTGCCAGCCCTCCTAACCTTGAGTACTGATGAGCACCACCACGCCCGCGCCCGCCACGGACCAGCTCCGTTCCCGGTTGCGCGACCTCATGCCCGCCGACCGGCACCGGCTGCGTCGCCGTATCGACGGTCTGGCCAGAATCCGTGACGAGCGCCGTCGCGCCTCGGTGACCGCCCAGATCTCGGGCGACATCGACCGCGCCGAACTCCGGGTGGGGCTGCGCCGCGAGGCCGTCCCCGAGCTCAGCTACCCCGAGGACCTGCCGGTCAGCGCCCGGCGCGAGGACATCGCGGAGGCCATCCGCGACAACCAGGTCGTGATCGTCGCCGGGGAGACCGGCTCCGGGAAGACCACCCAGCTCCCGAAGATCTGCCTGGAGCTGGGACGCGGCGTCATGGGCACCGTGGGCCACACCCAGCCCCGCCGCCTGGCCGCCCGCACCGTCGCGGAGCGCATCGCGGACGAGATCGGCACACCCCTGGGCGAGACGGTCGGCTACAAGGTCCGGTTCACCGACTCCTCCAACGACAGCACGCTGGTCAAGCTGATGACCGACGGCATCCTGCTCGCGGAGATCCAGCACGACCGCATGCTGCGGCAGTACGACACGCTCATCATCGACGAGGCGCACGAGCGCAGCCTCAACATCGACTTCCTGCTCGGCTACCTCAAACAGCTCCTGCCCAAGCGGCCGGACCTGAAGGTCGTCATCACCTCCGCGACCATCGACCCCGAACGGTTCTCCCGCCACTTCGACGACGCGCCCATCGTCGAGGTCTCCGGGCGCACCTACCCGGTCGAGGTCCGCTACCGGCCCATCTCCGAGGACATCCTCGACCCCGAGGAGAGGAACCCCGGGCCGGGCACCGACAAGGACCAGACCCAGGCCATCCTGGACGCCGTCGACGAACTCTCCAACGAGGACCCCGGGGACGTCCTGGTCTTCCTCAGCGGCGAACGCGAGATCCGCGACACCGCCGAGGCCCTGGAGAAGAAGAAAATCCGCGGCCTGGAGGTCCTGCCCCTCTACGCCCGGCTCTCGGTCGGCGAACAGAAACGCGTCTGGTCCCGGCACGGCGGCCGCCGCGTCGTGCTGGCCACCAACGTCGCCGAGACCTCGCTGACGGTCCCCGGCATCAAGTACGTCATCGACCCCGGCACCGCGCGGATCTCCCGGTACTCCCACCGCACCAAGGTGCAGCGCCTGCCCATCGAGGCGGTCTCGCAGGCCTCCGCCAACCAGCGCAAGGGCCGCTGCGGCCGTGTCTCCGACGGCATCTGCATCCGGCTCTACTCCGAAGAGGACTTCCTCTCCCGCCCGGAGTACACCGACCCCGAGATCCTGCGCACCAACCTCGCCTCCGTCATCCTGCAGATGGCCGCGCTGGGCCTGGGCGACGTCGCCGCCTTCCCGTTCGTGGACGGCCCCGACCACCGGCAGATCAAGGACGGCGTCAACCTGCTGGCCGAGCTGGGCGCCCTCCAGCCCGAGTCCAGGGACGAACCGAACCGCCAGCGCCGCCTGACCGCGATCGGCCGCCGCCTCGCCCAGCTCCCCATCGACCCCCGTCTGGGCCGCATGGTCCTGGAGGCCGAGAAGCGCGACTGCCTGGCCGAGGTCATGGTCATCACCTCGGCCCTGTCGATCCAGGACCCCCGCGAGCGCCCCACCGAGAAGCAGCAGCAGGCCCAGCAGGCGCACGCCCGGTTCACCGACAAGGAATCGGACTTCCTCGCCTTCCTGAACCTGTGGAACCACCTGCGCGACAAGCAGCAGGAGCTGTCCGGCAACCAGTTCCGCCGCATGTGCCGCGAGGAGTTCCTCAACTACCTGCGCGTGCGCGAGTGGCAGGACATCCACGGGCAGCTCAAGCAGGTCCTGCGCACGATGGACATCGAGGTCCCACCGCTGCGCGAGGAGGCCGCCGACCCGCGCTCCGTGCACATGTCACTGCTGGCCGGCCTGCTCTCGCACGTCGGTCTCAAGGACCCCGACAAGCACGAGTACCTGGGCGGCAGGGGGGCGCGGTTCGCGATCTTCCCCGGCTCCGCGCTGTTCAAGAAGCAGCCCCGCTTCGTGATGGTCGGCGAACTGGTGGAGACCTCCAAGCTGTGGGGGCGCATGGTCGCCAGGATCGAGCCGGAGTGGGCCGAGGAGCTCGGCGTCGACATCGTCAAGCGCGGCTACAGCGAACCGCACTGGGAGCGCAAGCGCGGCGCCGTCATGGCCTACGAGCGGGTCACCCTCTACGGGGTGCCCATCGTCGTCCAGCGCAAGGTCTCCTACGGGAGGATCGACCCCGAGCTCTCCCGTGAGCTGTTCATCCGCCGTGCCCTCGTCGAGGGCGACTGGGAGACCCGGCACCAGTTCTTCCACGACAACCGCAGGCTGCTCGACGAGGTCGAGGACCTGGAGCACCGGGCCCGTCGCCGCGACATCGTGGTGGACGACGACACGCTGTTCGACTTCTACGACCGCCGCGTGGCCGACTCCGCCGTCTCCGCCGCCCACTTCGACTCGTGGTGGAAGAAGGCCCGGCGCACCGAGCCCGCGCTCCTCGACTTCACCCGCGAGGAGCTCATCAACGACGGGGTGGAGGGCGTCAGCGAGGACGACTACCCGGACGTGTGGCGCCAGGGCGCGTTCGTCTTCCCGCTCACCTACCAGTTCGAGCCCGGGAGCGACTCGGACGGCGTCACCGCGCACGTCCCGGTGAAGTTCCTCAACCAGGTGGAGAACACCGGCTTCGACTGGCAGATCCCCGGCCTGCGCGACGAGCTCATCACCGCGATGATCCGTTCGCTGCCCAAGCCCCTGCGCCGCAACTTCGTGCCCGTCCCGGACCACGCGGCCCGGGCCCGGGCCGGGGTCACCCCCTACGAGGGTTCCCTCACCGAGGCGCTGGCCGCCGAGCTCACCGTGATGGCGCACGGAGAGCGGGTCCGCCCGGAGGACTTCCAGCTGGACCGGGTCCCGGACCACCTGCGGATCACCTTCCGCGCCGTGGACGACCGGAAACGCACCCTGGCCGAGTCCAAGGACCTCGAACAGCTCCGCGCCAAGCTCAAGCCGCGTCTGCGCGAGGCGATCGCCACCGAGGCCAAGGGCGTGGAGAAGAAGGGGATCACCTCCTGGGACTTCGGGCCGCTGGAACAGACCCTGGAACGCAAGGCCCTGGGCCCCAAGGTGAAGGGGTATCCCGCGCTGGTCGACGAGGGCGAGAGCGTCGCGATCCGCATCTTCGACACGCGCCCCGAGCAGCGCGCGGCCATGCGCGCGGGCACCCGGCGCCTGCTCATGCTCACCATCCCGTCCCCGGCGACGGCGGTCAGCAAGGGCCTGAACAACCCGGACAAGCTCGCTCTGGCAGACAACCCGCACGGGTCGATCCGCAGGATGCTGGAGGACGCCGAGGCCGCCGCCGTCGACCACCTGCTCACCCGCGAGGGCGGGCCGGTGTGGAACGCCGACGACTTCGCCCGGCTCTCCGACCGGGTGCGCGCGGACCTGGGTGACACCCTCGCGGAGATCCTGGACCGGACCGCCCGCGTCCTCGTCCTGTGGCGCAAGGTCAGCAAGAAGGTGAAGGGCACCACGTCCCTGGCGGTCCTGCCCTCGCTCAACGACGTCCAGGGACAGCTGGGCGACCTCGTGGGCGACGGGTTCGTCACCCGTGCGGGGCTGGGCCGCCTGGACGACGTGCACCGGTACCTGCGCGGCGTCGAGTACCGGCTGGGCAAGCTCCCCGAGAACCCGCGCCGTGACCAGGTCAACATGTCCAAGGTCGAACAGATGCGCCAGGCCGTGGCGAAGGTCCGCGGGGCGCTTCCCGCGGGCCGGGCCGACGACCCGGACGTGGAGGAGCTGCGCTGGATGCTGGAGGAGTACCGCGTCAGCCTCTTCGCCCAGGAGCTGCGGACCGCCTACCCGGTCTCGGACAAACGCATCATGAAGGCGATCGAGGCCGTCAAGGAAGCGTCGAAGCGGCCCTAGGCCAGGGGGCGGCCCGCACGGGCCGCCCCCGATCCCTACCGGGGGCCGGGTCCGGCGGCGGCGTGCCTTCCGGCCTTCGCCTCGAAGAAGTCGCCGCCCTTGCGCAGGGCGTCGTCGGTGCCCCAGGACTCCTCCGCGCCGACCCGCCGCAGGTGCGGGATGTGCTTGCGGCAGTGGATGTAGGCCTCCTCGACCTGCACCATCATCCACATCTGCGCGCGCTGCCCCGGCACCCGTGCCAGGGGCAGGCCCGGGACGTGCGGGCGCAGGGTCTCGTCCTCCATGATCTTCACCCGGCCGTTCACGTGCAGGCCGATCCGCTCCCGCTCGAAGTCGAGGAACATCAGCCCGATGTGCGGGTTCTCCAGGATGTTGCCCGCGCTGGCGAACACGCCGTTACCCCGGTACTCGGGGTAGGCCAGGGTCCGGTCGTCGATGACGTGGACGAACCCGGGGGGCCCGGCCCGGAAGCTGGAGTCGCACTCGCCCCGGGCGTCCGCCGTGGCGATGAACAGCATCTCCTGGCGGGAGATGAACTCCTTCATGAGCGGGTTCAGGTGGTCCAGCATCTGGTCGTTGTAGAAGCGTTCGGCCCGTTCGGCGGTGCCCATGACCGCCTGCACGTGGCGCTCTCCGTCGGTCCCGGGCGTACGGTCCTGCTGGCTCTGAGTCATGAACGAGGCTTTCGACGGGGGTGAGAGGAGGAGGGGAACGGTGCCCGCGTCAGCGTCGCCGGTGGGACGCGTGCGCGGGCTGGGAGGCCTGTTCGGCCCCGGCGATCATGTTCGCGGTGATCCACTGGTAGACGAGCACCCAGGCCGAACTCATCGAGGACGACCAGGTGGGGGAGACCTCGCTGACGGCGCGGACCAGGGCGCGTCCGACGTGCGGGTAGTGCTCGGGCAGCACCCCCAGCTCGTCGCGGTGCTGACGCCCCAGACGTTGCAGGTAGCGGGCCACGTCGTCCGGGCTGTCCAGGTACCGCACCACGGACAGCAGGGCGTCCGCCATGCGCTGCTGTTGGGGCTTGATGTCCTCCGAGAACATGCTCCGCACCTCGGGGACCATCATGAACAGGTTCTCGTAGAAGGACCTGGCCAGGCGCGTGGAGCCCTCGGGGATGTCCACACAGGACTGACGTACCAGTTCGATGATCTCCTGGTCGGGCAACGGAACTTCGGACAGTGAGCGATGGGTCAAGACGAATCCAGACGTCGGGTGAGCGGGGAACCACGGAACGCGATGGGGGACCCGTGAACCGAGGGCCGGGTTCCTCTGGCGGTGGTCTTCGTCCGCGGGGAATCACTCGATCCCGCGGGTGCAGCGCCGATACGGTATCCGTTCGCGGCCTCGTCGATCCGAGGCCCGGAACCCGGAGATGAACGGGACAGGTCGGTGTGAGGGGGACCTGACCACCGTTAATCGGGCTGTTGTGGAGGAACTGTAACAGAAGGGCTACGTGAGTCAGAGGTTTCTCTTGGTAACCAGTGGGCGGGCCTGGCCGGAGCCCACCTCACGCGTCCTTCCCCACCGGCGAAGGGGGCGGTAGCATTCCGGCCGTGGTCTGGACCACGATCCTGCCCGAGGCGACGGAAACGAGGCACCCTGTGGACACACCACGACGGCTCCTGTTCGTGGGGACCTACACCCCCGACTCCGACCCGCCCGGAAAGGGCGAGGGCATCCAACGGGTCTGGTTCGACCCCGAGACCGGCGAGCTGACCCCGGACGGCGTCGCCGCCCGCACCACGGGACCCTCCTTCCTCGCGTTCCGCCCGGACCCGCCCACGGTGTACGCGGTCAACGAGAGGGCCGAGGGTGCGCTCACCGCGTTCCGGGTGCACGGGGACGCCACCCTCACCGAGCTCGGCTCCGTGCCCACCGGCGGCGGCTCGCCCTGCCACGTCCGCTACCTGGGCCCCGAACGGGTCGCGGTGGCCAACTACGCCAACGGCGTGGTGACCCTCCAGCCCACCGGTGAGGACGGCGCACCCACCGAACCCCGCCGCGAACTCGCGCACCGGGGGCGCGGCCCGGTCACCGACCGCCAGGACGGGCCCCACGCGCACAGCACCGCCGTGGTCCTCGACGCGCACGACCCCCGGCTGCGCTACCTGCTCGCCGCCGACCTCGGCACGGACGAGCTGCGCGTGTACCACTACGCGACCCCGCTCAACGAGGAGAACCAGGGACCGGCGCCCGACATCGACGAAGGCCTGCTGGGCACCGTCCGGCTGCCCTCCGGCACGGGTCCCCGGCACATGGCCGTCAACGGCCGCCACGTGTACGTCACCGGGGAACTGGACTCGCGCGTACACGTCGTGCGCTGGAACCCCCGCAACGGCACGGGGGAGCACCTGGGGTCCGTCCCCGCCGTGGGCGACCCCCTTCCGGACAACTTCCCGGCAGAGATCGCGCTCCACCGCCTCAAGGTCGAGGGCCGCGAGATCGCGGACGGCGACGCCCTCCCGATGACCACCACCTACGAGGGGCGCGTCTACGTCTCCAACCGTGGCGCGGACGCGGTCTCGACCTTCGCCGTCCGTGACGAGGGCGCCCGCCTGGAGCACCTGGCAGACACCCCCGTGGGCGCCTGGCCCCGCCACTTCACCGTGGTCCGGGGACACAACGGGCAGCCCGACCACCTGGTCGTTGCCGCCCAGAACGGGGACTCCCTGATGTCGCTGCGCATCGACCCGGACACGGGCGTCCCCGTCGACACCGGCCACCGCCTGGACGTCCCGGTCCCCGTCTGCGTGCTGCCCGTCCCCATCAAACGCATCCGCAGGGCCGAGGCCCAGGGCTGACCGGGGGGCGTCGAACCACCGCGACCTCCCGGCCACCGGCGCCCCGGCGCCTCCGGTGTGATCCCGGTCCTAGGCGAACCCCTACAACAGGTGTGCCCGGGTTCTGTGTGCCCCGCCTCCTGCCGCACGTCCCCGCATAACGGACAATGGACGGTGATCCGCTCCCGACACCTCCCCGAAGGGGACCACGCATGCCCACCACCGTGACGGCCCACGTCCGCTACCGGGGCCTCACCGCGCGCGACCTCGCACTCGTCGCCGTGTTCGCCGCGCTGATCGCCGCGCTCAGCGTCACCGTCGCCATCCCCATCGGGCCGGTGCCGATCACCCTCCAGACCCTGGGCATCATGCTCGCCCCCAGCCTCCTCGGGTGGAAGCGCGGCAGTCTGGCGATCGCCGCCTTCCTGGCCCTCGGCCTGGCCGGGCTTCCCCTCTTCGCGGGCGGGCGCGGCGGCCTCGCCGTCCTGGCCGGGCCCTCGGCCGGGTTCATCGTGAGCTGGATCTTCGCCGCCCTCGTCATCGGCCTCCTCACGGACCTCATGGTGGCGCGCGGGAAGTACGGCTTCTGGCGGGGGCTGCTCATCAACCTGCTGGGCGGGGTCGTCGTCATCTACGCCATCGGCGTCCCCTGGATGGCGGTGGTCCTCGGGGACGGCGTCCTCGCCGGGGCCCTGTCCATGACGGCCTTCCTCCCGGGCGACGTCGTCAAGGCCGTCGTCACCGCCGCGATCGCCAGCGCCGTCTTCCGCGCCTACCCCATCCCCCCGGCGGGCCGACCGGTCATCGACGACCGGGTCGCCCAGGAGAACGACTGATGCTCCGCCTCGCAGGGGTCTCCCACGCCTACGACGGCCGCACGGTGCTGCGGGACGTCACCCTCGACCTCGCCGAGCACCGGATCGGCGTGATCGGGGCCAACGGCTCGGGCAAGTCCACCCTGGCCCGCACGCTGAACGGTCTGGTACTGCCGGACACGGGCCGGGTCTCGCTCGGGGAGTGGGACACCCGACGGCACGCGAAGCAGGTCCGGCGCAGGGTCGGCTTCGTCTTCTCCGACGCCGCCAACCAGATCATCATGCCGACGGTGGCCGAGGACGTGGAGATCGGGCTGCGCTCCCTGAGACTGGGTCGCGAGGAGACCGCCCGCCGTGTGGACGAGGTCCTGGAGCGCTACGGGCTCAGCGACCACCGCGACCACCCCGGACACCTGCTCTCCGGCGGCCAGAAGCAGCTCCTCGCGCTGGCCTCGGTGCTGGTGACCGGTCCCGAGATCCTCGTCTGCGACGAACCCACCACCCTGCTCGACCTGCGCAACACCCGCATGGTGCACCGCACGCTGGCCGGGCTCGACCAGCGGGTCGTCCTGTTCACCCACGACCTGGACCTGCTCCCCGACTTCGACCGCGTCCTGGTCATGGCCGAGGGCCGGGTGGCCTTCGACGGCGCACCCGACGACGCCGTGTCCTTCTACACCAAGCTCATGGACCAGGCGGACGGCGCGTGAGTGCCATCGGGCTGTACGTGGCGGGCACCGGGCCCCTGCACCGGGTCTCCGCCGGACCCAAACTCCTGGGTCTGCTGGTGGTCGGCGTCGCCCTCGTGGCCGCCGCCGACCCGTGGGTGTCCCTGGGCGCGCTCGTCGCGAGCCTGCTCGCGTACCCGCTGGTCGGGCTGCACCCGCGCCGGGCCCTGGGGGTCCTGCGGGCACTGTGGCCGTTCCTGCTGGCCATCGGGGCGTTCCAGGCACTGTTCGGGGCCTGGGAGGAGGGGCTGCGGCTGTGTGCCCAGCTCGCGTCGCTCGTGCTGCTGGCCAACGCCGTCACCCTCACGACCCGGGTCCGCGAGATGCTGGACCTCTTCGAACGCCTCGCCCGTCCGCTGCGCCACGTGGGGGTCAACCCCGACCGCGTCGCGCTGGTGCTCGCCCTGACCGTTCGGTCCATCCCGATGGTCGCCTCCGCCTGGCGCGCCGCCCGGGAGGGCTACCGGGCGCGGGGCCTGTCCGGGCGGCCCCATCTGCTGGTCGTGCCGGTGATCGTCCAGCTGCTCCGGATGGCCGACGCCACCGGTGAGGCGCTGGTGGCCCGGGGGATCGACGAGGACACCCGCGTGCGCGTGGACTGATCCGTACCGATTCGGTATCCGACGGGTGATTCGTGCCGGTCGTCCGGGGATAATGTCCGGCACCAGTTCCCACGGCGCAGAGCCGGTGATCGCGTGACCAGGCGTTCCCCCACCGAGTGGCGGCCCACGGCCGTCCTCGTCGCCCTGCTGGTGGCCGTGTCCCTGCTCGGGGCGTACCCCGCGCTCGACACGGTCCCCGAGGCCGCGCGGGCCGTCCACACGCCCGCCCCTCCCGTGGCCACCGCACGGGGCGGCACGGCCCTGCCCCCGGGGGAACGGGCCGCCCTGACCGCTCGTGTGGAGGCCCTCGACGCCGAGCACACGGCGGAGTTCGGGATCGCGGTCCAGGATCTGCGGACCGGCACGACCTTCAGCCACGGGGCGGAGCGGCCGTTCCCCACGGCGAGCGTGGCCAAGCTGACCGTCCTCACCATGCTCCTCATGAGTGCCGAGGAGGAGGACCGCGCGCTCACCGCCAGCGAACGCGAGCGGGCCGAACGCATGATCAGGTACAGCGACAACACCGTCGTCGACGACCTCTACGCCCGGCTGGGCTTCACCGACGGGTTCCGCCGCCACGCGGACCGACTGGGGTTCACCGCCACCGAACCCCACCCCGGGGGGAGCTGGGGCGCCACGACGACCACCGCCGCCGACCAGATCCGCCTGCTGCGCGCCCTGTACACGGACGAGGGGCCGCTCTCCGAGGACGACCGCGCCCTCGTCCGCGCGCTCATGGCCGAGGTCGCTCCGGAGCAGGCCTGGGGCGTGTCCGCTGCCGCCGCCCCCGGGGACACCGTGGGGGTCAAGAACGGCTGGACGCCGCGCGAGCCCGACGGACCGTGGATCATCAACAGCGTCGGGCACGTCGGCGGCCCCGACCGCGAGTACCTCGTGGCGGTCCTGTCCGAGGGCCACCCCGACCACGCCTCGGGTGTCGACCTCGTGGAGAAGCTGGTCACCGAGGTCACCGGTGCCATCGAGGGGCGCCCCGCACCGCACGACCACCACGTCCTGGCGGCACGCGCCCTCCCGCCGTCCTGAGCAAAGCGGGGGTGCCCCGGTGCGTGGCGGAGTGCCGATCAGCACGTTGTGCGAGGCTGAGGGGACGAAGGGTCACGATCCACGGGTCCACCACTGGGGAGACGGCGGAACATGGACAGCTACGGGGCGCAGCTCGGGGTGGTTCTGGCCCTCGTCCTGGTCAACGCACTGTTCGCGGGCAGCGAGATCGCCCTGATCACCCTGCGCGAGGGACAGGTCAAGCAGTTGGCCGAGCGCGGGGCGGGCGGCAGGGCCGTGGCCCGCCTGGCCGGGGACCCCAACCGCTACCTCGCCACCATCCAGATCGGCATCACCCTCGCCGGGTTCCTCGCGTCCGCGACCGCCGCCGTGTCCCTGGCACGTCCGCTCGTGGAACCCCTGGGCTTCCTCGGCGCGGCCGCGGCCCCGGTGTCGGTGGTCCTCGTCACGGTCGTCCTCACGTTCGTGACGCTCGTACTGGGAGAGCTCGCCCCCAAACGCGTCGCGATGCAGCGCGCCGAGACCTGGGCGCTCGTCGTCTCCCGCCCCCTGGACCTGATGGCGACGCTGTCCCGTCCGGTCGTGTGGCTGCTGAGCGCGTCCACCGACCTGTTGGTGAGGCTGACCGGCGGTGACCCGTCGGCGTCCCGGGAGGAGATCTCGGAGGAGGAGCTGCGGGACATGCTCGCCTCCCAGCGCGACATCACCCAGGAGCAGCGCACCATCATCGCGGGCGCCTTCGAGATCGACGACCGGCGGCTGCGCCAGGTGGTGGTGCCGCGCGGGGAGGTGTTCGTCATCCCGGCCGGGACACCGCCCGACGAGGCACTGCGGATGCTCGCGGAGCACGGTCACTCCAGGGCGCCGGTGGTGGCCGAGGGAGACCTGGACGAGGTCCTCGGCGTGGTGCACTGGTCCGACCTCGTGCGGGGGTCCGGAACCGTTCGGGAGGTCGCGCGGGAGCCGATGCTGCTCCCCGACTCGCTGGTGGTGTCCCTGGCCCTGGAGCGCATGACGGAGCAACGCGCGCAGCTCGCCGTGGTGGTCAACGAGATGGGCTGGATCGAGGGGATCGTCAGCCTGGAGGACCTGTTGGAGGAGATCGTCGGGGAGATCTACGACGAGACCGACACCGACGTCCGTGTGGTCCGGCGGCACGAGGACGGGTCGATGTCGCTGCCGGGCACCTACCCGGTCCACGACCTGTCCGACCTCGACCTGGACCTGCCGGACCCGCCGGAGGGCGACTACGTCACCGTGGCCGGGCTGATCCTGTCCGTGTTGGAGCACATCCCGCGGACGCCGGGGGAGCGGGTCGACTTCGGCGGCTGGACGGCCGAGGTGGCGGAGACCAACGGGCGCACGATCACCGAGGTGCTGGTGCGGCCGAAGCCGGACGGCACGTCCTCCTGAGCTCCCGCGCCCCGTGATCCGGTGGCCGGAACCGGCCACCGGATCACGGAGCCCTTCGGCGCTCGACGGCACCGTCCGGGGCCCGGTCAGTCGAGGGGGCCGCCCGCCACGTAGAGGACCTGACCGGACACGAAACCGGCGTCCTCTCCGGTGAAGAAGGCGACGGCGTTGGCGATGTCCTCCGGGTAGCCGACCCGCTGGACCGGGATCTCGGCCGACTTGAAGGCCTTCATGTCGTCGTAGTCGATACCGATCCGCTCGGCGGTGGCCCGGGTCATCGCGGTCTCGACGAAGCCGGGGGCGACCGCGTTGCAGGTGACGCCGAACTTGCCCAGCTCGATGGCGAGGGTCTTGGTGAATCCCTGGAGCCCGGCCTTGGCCGCCGAGTAGTTGGCCTGGCCCCGGTTGCCCAGGGCGGACGAGCTGGACAGGTTGACGATCCGGCCCCACCCGGCCGAGGTCATGTGCGCCTGGGCGGCCCGGCTCATCAGGAATGATCCGCGCAGGTGGACGCCGAGCACGGTGTCCCAGTCGTCGGCCGACATCCTGAACAGCAGGTTGTCGCGGAGCACGCCCGCGTTGTTGACCAGGATCGCGGGCGGGCCGAGCCGTTCGGCGACGGTGTCCACCGCCGTGGAGACCTGGTCCTCGTCGGAGACGTCGCAGCCCACCGCGACGGCCGTGCCTCCGGCCTCCGTGATCCGGTCCGCGACCTGCTGGGCGTCGGCCTCCCCGAGGTCCAGGACGGCCACGGCGCGGCCCTCACGGGCCAGACGCTCGGCGGTCGCGGCGCCGATGCCGCGGGCCGCGCCGGTCACGATCGCCACACGAGGCGTTGGGGACATGGTGTTACCTCCGTAATTCGTGTGCTGGGCGCGGAGGAATCCTATCCGCATGCCTACCGGTCGGTACGTGCCCGGGTGGTGGTTACGCCGCACTTGCGAAACGCTCAGGTAACGCTTCCGCGACAGCTGTTCCATACCTCCCACCTGCGTGCCGGTAATCCTTTCGGGTTCGTGTCCGCGTTTGCCTGCACTTTGTCGGGGCGTGGCCTACGATTGCCTGCAACACCGAGATGCACGTGCATTCGGGTCGTGCACCGGCACGGGCCCTCCCTTTCGTCGGCGGCCCGGCGCGCGAAGCGTCAGTGAGGAGTTGAGGGGCATGGAGTGTGCGGAGGCGGTGGCGAAGCCGACCGGCGCCTGGTGGCTCAGGGTCCTGACCCACGGCTCGCGCCGTTGGAACACCCCGGTCTGCGGTGACCGGCACGACGCCGTCACGTGGACCTTCGAGCCCCGTCCCCGGGCGGTCGCGGCCGCCCGGGAGATTTCCGCGGCTCTGCTCCTCGAATGGCGGATGGAGTACTTGTCCGGTGATGTGGCGGTGGTTGTTTCCGAATTGGTCACCAATGCGGTACGCCACGGTGGTCCCCTGGCCTTGACCAGGCAGGGCGAAGCCGGTATTCAGCTGTCCCTCATGCGCAGCGGCGGAGAATTCATCTGTGCCGTTCGTGACGGCGGAGATCGCTTGCCCCGCAGAAGGGAAGCGGAGCCGAGCATGGAGGGGGGCAGAGGGCTTGCCCTGGTGAGCGCTTTCGCGCGAGAGTGGGGAGTGATTCCCACGCCGCCCGGCGGAAAGTTCGTTTGGGCGCAATTCGTGTGAGTCGATGACATGGGCCCCCTTCCCGGGCACCGGCCGCTTGGCTGGCCCCGGAGGGGGCCCACCCAGCGGTCCGTCGTCTCGGAGGGGTCGACGGGACCGGATCCGTGGGTGCCGCGGGGTACGGGCTATATCGTGTACGTGTAGTGTCCGGACCGCGCGGCAAAGGGGTTCGGTCGACCCGATACCCTTGTTCGGAGAATGACAGAGAGGCGGCGAAGGTGGATATCGCTCAATTGCGTCAGGGGAGTGGACCCACCGTGCGTCGCATGCTCCTCGGGCACCAGCTGAGGAAGCATCGGGAGCGCAGCGGTCTCACGCGAGAGGCCGCTGGCGAGAAGATTCGCGCCTCCGCCTCCAAGATCAGCCGCATGGAACTCGGCCGGGTCGGATTCAAGACCCGTGATATCGAGGACCTCCTGAAGTTGTACGGCGTCACGGACCGGAAGCTGCTCAAGCAATTCCGCGAACTGGCCGCCGAATCCAACAAGCCCGGTTGGTGGAAGGAGTACGGCGACGCCCTCCACAAGTGGTTCATCCGCTACGTGGGCTTCGAGGAGGCCGCCGACCAGATCAGGATCTACGAGTCACAGTTCGTTCCCGGCCTGCTCCAGACCGAGGAGTACGCCCGCGAGATCATCTCGGGCGGCGTGGACACGGACATGGTGACCGAGCAGCGCATCCAGGCCAGACTCACCAGACAGAAGCACCTGGAAGCCGGGAAGAAGATGTGGATCATCCTCGACGAGGCGGCCGTGCGCCGTCCCATCGGGGGCAGGGAGCGCGGGCCGGAGATCATGGCCGGCCAGCTCCGTCACCTGATCCACCTCTGTGAGAACCACGAGAACGTCACCCTCCAGATCATCCCCTTCGAGGTGGGCGCGCACGCCGCGGAGGCCGGTTCCTTCACGCTGCTGCGCTACTCCGAGTTCGAGCTCTCCGACATCGTCTACCTCGAACAGCTCACCGACGGCGAGGTCATCGACAAGCCCGCCACGGTGGAGGCCTACACCAAGGCCATGACCCGGCTCAGCGTCTCCGCGGCCACTCCCGACGAGACCCTCTCCCTGCTCAAGGACATGTTGAAGGACCTCGAAGGCAACTGACCCCGGGACCACAGCCGTCCCCCGACCGGAGGCGCCCCGCCTGACCGGTCCGCACACGTGTGAAGGGCTCCGTCCACGCCGGACGGAGCCCTTCGGTGTTCATGGAGCCCCTGCGGCCTGGGAGAGAGCAAGGGTGAGGCGAACCAGGCCGTGGTTGACGCACCGCCCCGGGGCGCGCCGATCAGGTGCGGCGGAACACGTCCTAGCTGAGCAGGTTGTCGAAGTCGCCGTCCTTGGCGCCCAGGATGAGGCAGTCGATCTCCTCCTGGGTGTAGACCAGGGCCGGTCCGGTCGGGAAGCGCGAGTTGCGCATGGCGATCGAACCGTCGGTGAGGCGGGCCATCTCCACGCAGGCGCCCTGTGAGTTGCTGCGCTTGGCCTTCTGCCAGGAGGCCTCGATCAGCTCGGTCGCGCGGATGCCGTTGTGTGCGGTCATGTTCGTCTAGCTCCTTGGTCTCTCTGAGGGGGAGTGCGTGCGGATGCACTGCCAGATGCACGTGCAAAAGCACTGACACTCTTCCGAGCATAGCGTGACCATCGCCACTTGTCCGCGCGTTTGTGAGGATGTAAGCGCCATGTAATCGAGATGCGTTTCGGAAACCCCTCCAACCCCCTTCCGTCCCAGGTCAGAGTAGTTTTACTGGCAGATCTGGCCTGTTTTGTGACGATCGGGGAACCGTTGTTGGAAAGGACCCTCCGGCTGGAATGCCCTGTGGTAGCAAAAGGCCCCGTCGGTCATCCGACGGGGCCTGGTTCGGGGGTGTGCTCACCCTCCGGAACTCACTCGCAGGAGAGCGCAGCGGTCAGCGCGTCCAGGTTGCCGAGCATGATCGACGGGTAGTCGTCGCCGGGCGACCGGTCGGTCACGCCCTCCAGCGGATCGAGCACCTCCACCCGGGCGCCGGTCTCGGCCGCGATGGTGTCGGCGGTGGCGGCGGGCATCAGCGGCTCGGTGAAGATGGTCGTGATGTCCCGCTCCCGGACGACGTCGGTGATCGCCGCGATCTGTGCGGGGGAGGGCTCGTTGTCGGGGTCCACGCCGCTGACCCCGATCTGCTCCAGGTCGTACTGCTCGGTCAGGTACGTGAAGGCGGTGTGGCCGACCACCACCTCGCGGTGCTCGCAGGTGGCGAGGCCGGTCTGGTAGGCCTCACCGAGGGTGGAGAGCTCACTGACGACGCGCTCGGCGCCCTCCTGGTAGCGGTCGGCGCCCTCGGGGTCGACCTCGCCCATGCGCTGGGCCAGGGCCTCGGCGGTCTCCTTCATGAGCTCCACGTCCAGCCAGAAGTGCGGGTCGAGGTCACCGTGGTCGTGGCCGTCGTCCTCGGTGTGCCCGTCCTCCTCGTCGTGGTCGTGCCCGTGGTCGTGGCCGTGGTCGTCCTCCGCGTGCTCCTCCTCGCCGCCGGCGGGGCGGAGCTCGACGACGTCGGCCACGTTGAGCGCGGACTCCTCCGCCTCCTGCCCGATCGCCTCGTCCACGGCGGGCTGGAGGCCCTCGACGTAGAAGGCGATGTCGGCCTCGCTGACCTCGCCGATCTGCCGACCGGTCAGCTCCAGGTCGTGGGGTTCGGTGCCCGGTTCGGTGAGCTGGACGACGGCGACGCCGTCACCGCCGATCTCCTGCGCCAGCCACTCCAGGGGGTACACCCCGGTGACGACGGTCAGGTCCGCGTCGGCGGGGGAGGTCTCGTCCCCTCCGCTCCCGCCTCCGTCGGTTCCGCACCCGGTGGCGATCAGGAGTGTGGTGGCGCCGAGGGCGGCGGCTCGCGCGATGGGAGTTCTCATGGACCCATCATCGGGAAAATGAAAACGGTTGTCAATTTGTCTGCAATGTCGAGACCCTCCCGACCTGCCCGAACCCGGCTCAGGTGGACTCCGCGAACCGCTCCACGTCGTCGGTGCGCCCCGCCACCACGATCACGTCGCCCTTGTGCAGGACGGTCTCCTGGGTCGCGTAGGTGAAGGAGGCGCCCACTCGTTTCACCGAGACCACGGTGATCCCGTACTGCTGGCGCACCCGCGTCTCACGCAGGGTCCGACCCAGGAGCGACCTCGGCGCCCGGGTCTTGCCCAGCGCGAAGCCCGCGTCCAGCACCACGTAGTCCAGCATCCGCCCGGACAGGAGGTGGGCCACACGCTCGCCCATGTCGTGCTCGGGCAGCACCACGTGGTCGGCACCGACCTGCTCCAGGATGCGCCCGTGCCTGCGGTTGGTCGCCTTCGCCCAGATCGAGGGCACGCCCATGTCCACCAGGAGCGAGGTGGCCAGGATGCTCTCCTCCAGGTGGCTGCCGATCGCCACCACGGCCCGCGCGTACTGCGCCGCGCCGATCTGCTTCAACGCCTCCTCGTCCGTGACGTCGGCGACCACCGTGTGGGTGAGCGCGTCGGCGTAGGTCTGCACCAGACGGGGGTTGGAGTCCAGACCGAGTACTTCCCAGCCGCGGTTGACCAGTTCCAGCGCGAGCGAGCTCCCGAACCGGCCGAGGCCGATCACGAGCACGCGTTTGTCGTCGGGTCTGTCTCGATGTGGCATGTGCCCTCTCCTCCGAGGAAGTGCTGTGTGCGGCCGCCGCTCAACCGATGATCGGCCGGGCCTCGGCGAGCTCGTAGCGGCGGTGCCGGTCCCGGAAGGCCAGGGCCGTCACGAAGGTGACGGGCCCGATCCGCCCGGCGACCATGAGCACCGCCATCAGGTACTGGTTCCACGGCGCGAGCTCGGGTGTGATCCCGGTGGACAGCCCCACCACGCCGAAGGCGGACACCACCTCGAACAGGACCTGCATGAGGGTGAACCGGGTGGCGTACAGCATGAGCACGGTACTGACGGCGACCACGGTCGCGGACAGGAACACCAGGCTCAGGGCCTGGCGGATCACGTCGTAGGGAAGCTGGCGGCCGAAGACGTGCACGCGGTCGTGCGCGCGGACCTCCGCCAGCACCACCAGGAAGATGACGGCGAGGGTGGCGACCTTGATGCCGCCCGCCGTCCCCGCGCTCCCGTTGCCGACGAACATCAGCATGACGGTCAGCAGCAGCGTGGAGTCCTGCATCTCGCCGGTGGGCACGGAGTTGAGGCCGCCGCTGCGCGGCATCACCCCGGCGAAGAAGCCGTCGGTGAGTCTGGCCCACCAGTGCAGCTGGCCGAGGGTGGCGGGGTTGTTCCACTCCATGATGGTGACCAGCACCGCTCCCGCGACGAACAGCAGGCTGGTGGCGGTGACGGTGAGCTTGGTGTGCAGGGTCCAGCGGCGCGGGGTGCGCAGCTGGCGGCGCAGTTCCAGCAGCACGGGGAAGCCGATGCCGCCGAGCATCGAGGAGAGCGCGATGGGGAGGAGCACGAACGCGTCTCCGGAGAACCGGATGAAGCTGTCGGGGTAGAGGGACAGCCCGGCGTTGTTGAACGACGAGATGGCGTGGAAGAACCCGGAGTAGACCGCCTGGCCGAAGGTGAGGTCGTAGCCGAGCCACATGCGCGGGGTGATCAGGAGGAAGGTGATCCCCTGGCAGACCAGGAAGATGGTCAGGACCCGACTCACCAGGCCGCGCACGTCACCGACCCACAGCGTGCGCACCTCGGCCTGCACGTTCAGCTGCATGCGCAGCCCGAACCGGTGGATCACGGCGGTGCCCAGCAGCGAGGCCAGGGTCATGATGCCCATGCCGCCCGCCTGCATCAGCGCCAGCACCACGCCCTGGCCGAACCCGCTCAGGTCGTCACCGATCGAGACGACGCTGAGGCCGCACACCGAGAGCGCGGAGGTCGCGGTGAACAGGGCCTGCTCGAAGGGGAGTCCCCGGCCGTCCGTGGTGGCCCACGGGGTGCTGAGGAAGGCGGCGCCGACGAGGTCGACGGTCACGAACATCAGCAGGAAGACGCGGGCGGGCTTGAGCCAGACGCGGGACTCGCGTGGGGCACGCCACTCCGACGCGGGGGTCCGGTTCCGCGCCGCCCCCCACATCGAGAACACGCCGCGTACGAACTGACGCAGCGCCCTGGGAGGGCGGTGCGCGGGCGGTGGGTTCACCGCCGCCGTGCCTGGCGATCGGCGCTGAGTGACACGGGCACTCCTTGCTCGGGGACCCGAACAATACTGCCAAAGCCCCCCGCTCCGGGCACGTCGCCCCACCGTGTGCCGCGGGAGACCTCAGGGGTGCCGGGCGCCCTCGTGGTCGGCGTGGCCCGGCGGCTCCAGCTGGAGGGTGGAGTGCTCGACGTCGAAGTGTCCGGTCAGGCACTCGTGCAGCTCGTCGAGCATCCTGCCGGAGTCCCGCAGGTCGTCCTCCGCGACCACCACGTGCGCGGACATCACGGGGACCCCGGAGGTGATGGTCCACGCGTGCAGGTCGTGGACGTCGATGACGGCCGGGTGGTTCATGAGGTGCTCGCGGACCTCGCTCAGGTCCATGCCCTTGGGGGTGGCCTCCAGCAGGACGTGGACGGCCTCCTTGAGCAGGGCCCACGCTCGGGGCACGATGATCGCCGCGATGCCGAGCGAGACCAGGGTGTCCGCCTGCTGCCAGCCGGTGAGCCACACGATGAGGCCGCCCACGATCACGCCGACCGAGGCCAGGGCGTCGCTCATGACCTCCAGGTAGGCGCCCTTGACGTTGAGGCTCTCCTTGGCCCCCGAGCGCAGGACGAGCATCGCGACGATGTTCATGACCAGGCCGAAGGCGGCGACCACCACCATGCCGAGCCCGGACACCTCGGCGGGGTCGCGGAGCCGGTCGACCGCCTCCACCACGATGAACGCGCACAGGGCGAACAGCACGATCGCGTTGACGGCGGCGGCGAGGATCTCGGCGCGTTGGAACCCGAAGGTCCGTTTGCTCGTCGCGGGGCGCGCGGCGATCCACACGGCGGCCAGGGCCAGGGCGACCCCGAAGGAGTCGGTGACGGTGTGTCCGGCGTCCGCGAGCAGGGCGAGGCTGCCACTGAAGGTGGCGCCGGTGACCTGGACGACGGCGACGACGAGCATCAGCCCGAGGACCAGTGCCAGTCTCCTGCTGTTGGCGGCTCCGGCGGTGATCGGCCCGTGGTCGTGTCCCGCGCCCATGGGTTGCCTCCTCGGTTCGGCGAGCGGTGGCGTCGCCACGCCTCGCGGTGGTCCGCTGCGGTGGGGCCGCCTGCTGGGGCGGTCCCGGGTGTCCCGGCCAAACAGTTCAGCCTTCACTGTTTATACAGCGAGGGCTGTCTATACAGCAAACGATGTACAATGATTTTCATGTTGACCTCCGAGCAGCGCCTCTCCGCGATCCAGCGTCTCGGCCGCGCCCTGTCCGACCCCACCCGCTGCCGCCTCCTCCTGGCGCTGCTGGAGGGCGCCGACTACCCCGCCGGACTGGCGGACCGGTTGGGCCTCACCAGGCAGAACGTCTCCAACCACCTCGCCTGCCTCCGGGACTGCGGACTCGTGCGGACCCAGGCGCGCGGTCGCCAGGTCAGCTACGAGCTCGTCGACGCGTCCCTGGCTCACGCGCTGGAGGACCTCCTCGGCGTCGTCTGGGGCACCACGCAGCCCCACGCGGCCCTGGACTCCCAGGGAGAACCAGGGGAACAGGCGCCGGTCGTCTGAGTCACCGCGCCGCGCCGTCGGGTGCCGGGCACGAGTCGCCTCCGGGGGGTTTCGGAGGGCCAGAACGTCCCGTGTGATGTCCGTTACAGGGGTGCGTGAGTTCGGAGTGCGCGAAGACCCACTTCGGGGCGGGGGACCTCCGACTTTCCGATGATGTCCCTAACTTTGGTCGGGTGGGACCCTGACAGAAGGCTGACATGTCCCTGAGAGATCCCTGAACCTCCCTCGTTCCGCCCAACTTCCGATATAACGCGACGTATGGTGAGTGGTGCGCCCGGCGGATGCGCAGCCCCTCGCGGGCCTCGTACCAGGCGGACGAACACCCCGCATCCCCCACACCCACGTCCTCGCGGATCGGCACCGAGACCGCACCGGTGAGCGCGCGCTCGACGAGCGAACGCGGCACACCCGGGTCCGGCCGTCCCACACACGGCGAGCTAGGAGCGAGCACCTCTCATGTCCAGACAGGCCCCAACGGCCCTCGGCGCGGAGCACCCCCACACCCGGGGCACCGCCCACCCGGTGGAAGGGACGAACCCGTGAACCGGCTTTCGGTCATGTCGCTCGGCAACCGGGCGCTGGTCCTCCTCATCACCCTGGCCGTCCTGCTCTTCGGCGTCCTCGCCGCGATGTCGGCCAAGCGTGAGCTCTTCCCCGAGATGTCACTGCCGATGGTGATGGTCTCCGCCCAGTACCAGGGCGCCACCCCGCAGGTGGTCGAGGGACAGCTCACCGAACCCCTCGAACAGGCCCTCCAGGGAGTGGAGGGGGTCGACACCATCACCTCGACCTCCACCACCGGGTCCGCGCAGATCATGGCGGAGTTCGACTACGGCCGTGACCAGGACGCCCTGGTCCGCGAGACCCAGGTCGCCGTCGACCAGATCTCCGGCATGCTCCCCGACGACGCCTCCACCTCCGTCATGGCCCTGAGCATGGACATGATGCCGGTGATGATGCTGGCCGCCAGCACCGAGAACGGCGACGAGCAGTCGATGGCCTCCTCCATCGAGAACGTGCTCATCCCCGAGCTGGAGTCGGTCCCCGGCGTCCGCTCGGCCAGCCTCTCCGGCGTTCCCGACCAGCGCGTCGAGGTCACCCCGGACGAGGACGAGCTCTCCGACGCCGGGATCACCACCCAGGACCTGGCCGACGGGCTGGAGGCCAGCGGCCTGCTCATGGCGGGCGGCAGCATCGACGAGGACGGCCGCAGCCTGAGCGTCACCACCGGTGACCAGCTCACCAGCCTCGACGACATCGAGGACGTGTGGATCCGGCCCTCCCAGGGCGCGGACCCGTCGAGCGCCATGCCCGGCGCCCCGCCCGCCCCCGCGCCCTCCCCGGTGCAGCTCTCCGAGGTGGCCGACGTCGAGATGGTGACGGAGGAGTCCTCCTCCATCGCCCGTCTGGACGGCAACCCCAGCGTCGCGCTCATGGTCATGGCGACGCCGGACGGCAACACCGTCGAGATCTCCGACGGGGTCCAGAAGGTCCTCGACGAGCAGTCCGACCTGCTTGGTGACGACATCTCCCTGAGCGTCGTCTTCGACCAGGCGCCCTTCATCAACGACTCGATCACCGACATGTTCGAGGCCGGGGCCTACGGCCTGGTCGCCTCGGTCATCGTGATCCTGGTCTTCATGCTGTCCATCCGCTCCACGCTCGTGGTGGCGGTGTCCATCCCGGTGTCGGTCCTGGCGGCCTTCGTCGGCATGCAGGCGTTCGGGTTCACCCTGAACATGCTCACCCTCGCCGCGATCACCATCGCGATCGGCCGGGTGGTGGACGACTCCATCGTGGTGCTGGAGAACATCCGCAGACACATGGACTACGGCAAGGAACGGATGACCGCCGTCAAGGACGGTGTCCGTGAGGTCGCCACCGCCGTGGCCTCCTCGTCCTTCGCCACCATCGCCGTGTTCCTCCCGCTGGCGTTCGTCGGCGGCATGGTCGGCGAGATCTTCATGCCCTTCGCGGTCACCAGCAGCCTGGCCCTGGCCGGCTCCCTGCTCGTGGCCCTGACCATCACACCGGTCCTGTGCTACTGGTTCCTGCGGCCCGCCGAGATCGGGGACGCCACCCGCGAGGAGATCCAGCGCGCGGCCCACGAGCGTGAGAGGCGCACCCCGCTCCAGCGCGCCTACCTGCCGCTCATCCGGTGGATCACCACCAAGCGCAGGACCGCCACGGTGGTCACGCTCGCCGCCTCGGTGGCGATCTTCGCCGGTACCGCCGTGCTGGCCGCCAACTCCGAGACGGACTGGCTGGGCGAGGCCGAGGAGAACACCTACACGGTCATCCAGGAGCTCGAACCGGGCATGTCCCTGGAGGCCGCCGACGCCGAGGCCGTCAAGGTCGAGCAAGCCCTGGCCGGGATGGCCTGGATCGAGACCTACCAGGTCAACGTCGGAGGCAACCCGATGATGGGCGGCGGTGCCGCCGACCAGATCGACTACACGATCACCGCCGACCCCGACACCGACCAGATCCGCAACCGCGACGTCCTGCGGGACACCTTCGCCGGACTCGACACCGAGTACGAGCCGCGCCTGGACTCCACGGGCGGTATGGGCGGCTCCGGTATCGAGGTCCGCGTGACCGCCGAGGACCAGGACACCCTGGTCGAGGCGGCCGGGATGATCGAGGACGAACTGCGCGGCATCGACGGCGCGGACGACGTCACCAGCGGCATCTCCGAGTCGCAGCCCGCGCTGGAGGTGCACGTCGACGGCGAGGAGGCCGCCGAGTACGGTCTCGACGAGACCATGGTCGGCCAGACCGTCTCCGCTGCCTTCAACGGCCGCGACGTCGGTGACGCCACCATCGAGCACATCCGCCGGGACGTCGTCGTCCTGGTCCAGGACGCGCCGGGCACCGTGGCCGAGCTCAGGGAGCTGCCGATCGTCACGCCCACCGGGCAGGAGATCGAGCTCGCCGACGTGGCCGAGGTCTCCGAGGTCGAGCAGCCGCCGGAGCTCACCCGCATCGACGGCGTCACCAGCACCACGGTGTCGGCCAACCCCACCGCCTCCGACCTCGGCGGGGTCAGCCTCGCGATCACTGAGGCGCTGGACGGCATGGACCTGCCCTCGGGCGCCACCGCCAGCCTCGGCGGTGTCAGCCAGGACCAGACGGAGGGCTTCGCCCAGCTGGGTCTGGCGCTGCTCGCCGCGATCATCATCTGCTACCTGATCATGGTCGCGACGTTCAAGAGCCTGATGCAGCCGCTCATGCTGCTGGTCTCGGTCCCGTTCGCCGCCACCGGTTCGCTGGGTCTGCTGATGCTGACCGGCACCCCGATCGGCGCGGCGGCCCTGATCGGCATGCTGATGCTGATCGGCATCGTGATCACCAACGCCATCGTGCTGATGGACCTGATCAACCAGAACCGGAAGAAGGGGATGGACCTCAGCGAGGCCATCGTCGAGGGCTCCCGGCACCGCCTGCGCCCCATCCTGATGACCGCGGTCGGCACCATCGCCGCGCTCGTCCCGATGGCCACGGGGCTGGCGGGCGGCGGCGCCTTCGTGTCCGCCCCGGTCGCCCTCGTGGTGATCGGCGGCCTGGTCACCTCGACCCTGCTCACCCTGATCCTGGTCCCGGTCCTCTACCAGCTGGTGGAGGTGCGCCGTCAGCGCCGTGAGGACAGGGCGGCGGCCCGCCGGGAGCGGCGCCGTGCCAAGCGCCGGGCCCGGGCCGAGTCCCCGACCGCCGACGACGGCTCGACGACCGAGGGCGACGCGGGCGAGGTCCCGGAGAAGCGGGACACGGTCACCGGAGGCTAGCTCCGGCGCCCGAACCACGGGAGGGTGTCCCGCACGAGCCGTGTGCGGGGCACCCTCCTCCGTGTCCCCGGAGGCACCGGGGGCGGGTGGGGCCCGAAGTCGTCCACGGACCGGGAAGCCCTGTGAATCAGGGGATCCAGGGCCCTTCCTCTGTGTCACCGGTATGTCGATTTGTGCTATCCGCGCAGTCCAGGCAGGCTTCCTCACATGGATGATTCGAAGAAGAGCCTGGACGACCTCGTCCGCGACGAACTCGGTGACGAGCCCTCCCAGGAGGCCAAGGACTACGCGCGCGAACTCTACGAGCGCTACCGGCTGCCCGCCACGGACACCGGTGCGACCACCGCGGACCCCAAGGGTGCCGCTCCGACCACGGCCGAGGAGTAGGACCGCACACGTCCCCGGCACGGCGACGCACGGACCTCACGACCGGAAACGCCCCGCTCCGGACCGCGTCGGCCCCTCTACCGGGGCTGGTCTGATCCCCGGTCGTCGCCGTCCCACACCAACTCGAACCACACCTGGCGGCCCCGGCCGTCGTGGCGTGGTTCGGTCCCCCACTTACTGGCGAGCGCCTCCACCAGATCCAGACCCCGGCCGTGTTCGGCCGTGTCGTAGGGGTCCCGGTGCTGGGGCGCGGGCGCCTCCGTCGTGCTGCCGAGGTCGCGGACCTCCACCCGGGCCCATCCGGGCGCGTGCCGCACGCACACCTCGAACTTCCCGGTGGCACGCCCCGAGTCGCTGTGCGTGATGGCGTTGGTGGCGAGTTCGCTGGTCAACAGCGTCGCGGTGGTGACCTCCGGCGAGACCGCCAACTGACGTGCGACGAACCTGCGCGCGTAGGCGATCTGACTGGGCAGGCCGGGGAAGCGCCGCCGTACGTGTCGGCACTCGGTGGTGGGCGGGGCGCTGCTGGACTCTTCCATGGGACTGGCCGGGCGTTGGGGACGGTGGAGGGGGGCCGACGCCGTAGGGAGCGGTGGCGTCGGCGCGGAACGAGGGGCTGCGGTCTCACACAAGTGGGTTCACTCCCCGAGGACGTGTGTTCGCGGGCAGGGCCGAAACGGCGCCTGGCCCTGGACGCGTCCATGCCCGGAACGGGTCACGGCGCTGGGTGCAGACACGGGGCGAAGAAGCCCCCGGGGGCAGGGAGGGACACGGCTCGGTGCCGTTGGGGACACGGCACGAGGGCGGCGCGCGGTGGGGGAGAAGCCGCGGGGCTTCACACGGGACGGTGGCGTGGCCGGGGGTCGGCCGTGGCGGATGGTCATGTGTGCGGTGGGGTGTGCCCTACGACACTGAAGGGCCTACTCGCGCTCAGCATACGCTCCGTGCCTCCTTGACGACCCAGCCGACCTGGTCCGGACAGGGTAACCCCCTCTGAGCTGCCCAAAGAGGGTTCCGGTCGAGTGGGAGGGCTCGACGGGGACCGAATATCGACGGGGATGCGTACCCCTGCGCGGGTTCAAGAGTGAATAACGATTTGGTGAAGACCTCCCGAATTTTGCTACTTGCTTCGGTCTTGCGCGTGCCGTGGATCACCCGAGAGGGTGGGAGTCATGGCCTCGCCCATCCCCGATCCCCTGCCCGTGGGCCTCGGCGTCGAGATCGACCGCGCCGTCCGGCTCACGGACGAGGGCCACGTCCTCGTCGGCGGTTCACCGCCCAGTGCCCTGCGCCTTCCCCCCGAGGGCGTCAGCTCGGTCATCCGCTGGCTCAGCGGGGCCGCGCCCGACCGCCACGGTGAGCGTCGGCTCGCCCGGGCGCTGCTGGAGGCCGGACTGGCCCACCCCCGACCCGCCTCCGGCACCCCGGTCCCCGGTGTGCAGGTCGCCGTGGTCGGCGCCGGGGACCACCTCGGACTGGAGGCGACCCTGGACCGGCTCCGGTACGAGCACCCGGACCTGAGGCCGGTGGTCGTCGGAGCGACCTGCCTGGGGGCGCGGGTGGCCCGGGCCCGGGGCCTGCACGTGGTGCCCGGCCCCCTGACCGGGGCCCGGGCCCGGGCGATCGCGCTCAGGGTCTGCGACGCCCCGGTCGTCGCCCTGCTCGACGCCGGTGCCCGACCCGCTCCCGGCTGGCTCGCCACGGCACTCGCCCACTTCGCGGACCCCCGAGTCGCCGCGGTGGTGCCCCGGGTCCTGTCCGAACGCGTACGGAGCGGTCCCCCGGGGATGCTCGTCGCCTCCCTCAACACCCTCCACAGCGATCGGGGGCCGGACCCCGCGCCGATCCCGCCCTGGGGCCACGGCCGTCATGCTCCGGCTCCGACCCACGGCCCGGGGGCGTCCCCGGAACCCGTCCCCGCACTGTTCGTGCGTCGGGGCCTGCTCGACCCCGACCCCTCCCTGGGAGCCGCGGCCGACGTCGACCTGCTGTGGCTTCTGGCCGCGCGGGGGTGGTCGGTGCGGTACGAGCCCCGGTCGCGGGTGCGCGCCACACCGGGCACGGACCTGCGTTCCTACCTGCGCTCCCGGTTCGAGGTCGGTGCCGTGGCCGGGCCGATGGCACGGAGGCACGGGCGGAGGGCCGCCGGTCCCGAACTGACCCTGTCCGGCGCGGTCGGCCTGGGCCTGGCCCTGTCCGGTCGTCCCCTGGCGGGCCTGGCCGTGAGCGCCCTCGGGGGAGTGGTGACCGCGCGGGGGCTCGCGCGGGGCTCCGGCGTCCCGGTGGAGGACACGGTGCGGCCGGTGGTCGTGGACCTCGCCCACACGGCGCGGACCGGGGCACGGTTCGCGCGGACCGCCCACTGGCCGCTGGTGGCGGCGGTGGCGGTCGGCGGGGCGGTGCTCTGGTCGCGGGAGCGGTCGGCCGGCGGGCCCGCCCGGGGCCCACGCGGGGCCGGTTCCCCGAGACGCGGACGTCCGGGGCGTCGAGCGCTGGTGGCCGCCGCGGCGCTGACCCTTCCGCACCTGCTCTCCTGGCGGCGTCACCACGGTGTGGCCCCGGTGGGCCCCCTGGCGTGGACCGGCCTGGCCGTCGCTGGTGACGCGGCGCGCTCACTGGGCACGTGGTGGGGTGTCGTCCGTTCCGGTTCCCCGGCTCCGTTGGTACCGCGTTTCCGTCCGCCGGTGTCGGCCTCATCACTTGAATCGTTGCAGGTGGAAGAGGGTCCGGAGGGCTCGGTTCGTAAGCCCGGACCGGGTGCGGTGCTTAGTCCGTGTTAACGCGTGTTACGTACGGTGACGCGTTCCGCGCCTCCGGGGGGATCTCCGGTTGCCGGAAATCACGATTTTCGTGACTCACGGTAATATGCGGACCTGGCGGTCCGGTCTCGTCCAGGGTGGGAGGGGAAGGTCTTTCTCGGGATCCGGCAAACGCCGTCCGTCACCGTGGTGAATCGTCGAGGAGGGGCGATTTTCTGTAAACGACGTTTACGCATGCGGCGCTCCAGCCTTCCATAGTCCCAGCTCAAGGGGTTTTCATGGCACTCTGGAGTTGAGCCGCTACTTTGCGTGTCAGACTTGACAATTGCATGCGAACTTGCTGCCCACATTGCCACCGTTGTCCTTTCTTGATGCGGTGGTTACCAGCAAGTGTCTCGTGGTCCCCCACAATCTTGACATTCCGGTCACTGACCGTGAACCGGATGCCAGTGTGTTTCGGCAGTCACTGGGGGTGACCCCCGCGGTGTCGGCAGAGCTTGCGCGCTTACCCGGGCTAACCGGCCGGAGCGCACGAACCTTGCCCGACCCGTGTCACTCCCCGTGCCGGCGACTCGCAACAGATCAAGACAGGTCAAGCGCCGGGCTCGGCTGTGAGGTTCGGAGATAGTTTTGGGCAAGTTCCTGGCCAGGCGGCTGCTGAACTACGTCGTGCTGATTTTCATCGCGACGAGTTTCGCGTACCTGCTCGCGGCCACCAATCTTCAACCGCGCGTCTACTTCGAGCAGATGCAGCCACCGCCGCCGCCCGAGGTCGTCAACACCCAGCTGGACTCACTGAACCTCAACGACCAGACGCCGCTCGCCGAGCGCTACGTCACCTGGATCAGCGGGGTTCTCACCGGTGACTTCGGAAAGAACATCCAGGGCGGTGACGTCACCGCCCAGATGTGGCTGAAGGCCGGGGTCACGCTGAGGCTCATCACCGTCGCCACCCTCCTCGGAAGCGCCCTGGGAATCGCGATCGGCGCCTACGCGGCCGTGCGCCAGTACCGGGCCTTCGACAAGGCGGCCACCGGAGCCTCCTTCTTCGTGCTCTCGATCCCCACCGTCGTGATCGCGATCGTCATCCAGGTCCTCGCGGTGGCGATCAACGACGGCCTCGGGTTCACCTTCCTCAAGTACGTCGGCGAGTACTCGGCGGGCTTCCAGGGGAATCTCTGGGAGACCCTCCTCAACCGCGTGCACCACGCGATCCTGCCGACCCTCGTTCTCGCCCTCGCCCTGTTCGCCGCCTTCGCCCGCTACCAGCGCAACATGATGCTGGACGTGCTCGGCTCGGACTTCGTGCGCACGGCGATGGCCAAGGGGCTCACACGAAGGAAGGCGCTGTTCAAGCACGCCCTCCGGACCGCGCTGATCCCCACCATCACCTACTTCACCTTCACCTTCGGCGCCCTCGTCTCCGGGTCGACCTTCACCGAGAAGATCTACGGATGGCACGGCATGGGCGCCTGGCTGATCGACTCCATCGCGCGCCAGGACGTGCACGTGGTCGCGGCGGTCTCCTGGTTCATGGCCGTCACCATCATGGCGGCGTCGTTCCTCTCGGACATCCTCTACGCCTGGCTCGACCCGAGGGTCCGGGTGTGACGATGCCGAACAGCCCCGCCACCAGCACCAGCGAGCCCTTCCCGGACGCCACCGCAGCAGCCATGTTGGAGACCACGCCATGACCACCGCCACAGAGACGCCCCAGGACGTCCCCACCTCGCCGCCCGCGCCCAGCCGGCTCAAGGACATCGTCCGGCAGCTGATCTCCACCCGGCGCGTCATCGTCGGCATCGTGATCCTCGTGCTGCTGGTCCTGCTGTCCCTCATCGGACCGATGATCAGCCCGTGGAACGTCGGAGAGCGCGATTACGGGGCCCTGCTCAAGGGCATCTCACCCGACCACTGGTTCGGCACCAACCGGACCGGACTGGACATCTTCACCCAGACCACGGCCGGTCTCCAGAAGTCGCTCCTCATCGGCCTCCTCGTGGCCGCGATCTCCACGGTGATGGCGGCGCTCATCGGTGCCTTCGCCGGCTACTTCGGCGGGATCACCGACCGCACCCTCACCTGGATCGCCAACCTGGCCCTGGTCCTGCCCAGCTTCGTCATCCTCGCCATCCTGTCCCGCCACTTCGTCGGTCAGGGCGGATGGCTCATCCTGGTCGTCCTGCTGGCCGCGTTCAGCTGGATGGTCACCTCCAAGATGGTCCGTGGTCTGACCATCTCCCTGCGCGAACGCGAGTACATCCACGCCGCCCGCTTCATGGGCGTGCCCCCCTACAAGATCATCCTCCGCCACATCCTGCCGAACATGTCGTCGCTGCTCATCGCCGACGCCACGATCACGGTCAGCACCGCGATCATCGGTGAGACCGCGCTGAGCTACTTCGGTCTGGGTGTGCAGTCTCCCGACGTCAGCCTCGGTGTCGTCATCGCTGACGGAGCCTCCTTCGCCACCACCGCGCCGTGGGTCTTCGTGTTCCCCACCGCTCTGCTGGTGCTGCTGGTCCTGGCCGTCAACATGATCGGGGACGGGCTGCGCGACGCCCTCGACCCCACCGCCAAGTCGCGTCGGTCCTAGTAGGGGAAGGCCCACCAATGAGTACCGAGACCATCGCGGACACGGAGTCCGAGAACACCGCCACCACGGGACCGACCCCCGTCCTGGAGGTCACCGACCTCACGGTCACCTTCCGTGGCTTCAACAACAATCCCGACGTCAAGGCCGTGCGGGGCGTCAGCTACGCGGTGAACCGGGGCGAGGTCCTCGGCATCGTCGGTGAGTCCGGTTCCGGCAAGTCGGTCTCGTCGATGGCCGCCATGGGGCTGCTCCCCGAACACGCCGAGATCACCGGCTCCGTGCGCCTGCACGGCCAGGAGCTCCTCGGGAAGCCGGACCGGGAGATGGCCCGCATCCGCGGCAAGGTCATCTCCATGGTCTTCCAGGACCCGCTCTCCGGTCTGACCCCCGTGTACACGGTGGGGGACCAGCTGGCCGAGGCGGTCATGGTCCACAGCCCCAGGGGCAGCAGGGACAAGGCGCGGCGGCGCGCGGTCGAGCTCCTCGAACTGGTCGGCATCCCCAACGCCGAGGACCGCTACCGCTCCTTCCCGCACGAGTTCTCCGGCGGTATGCGCCAGCGCGTCATGATCGCCATGGCGATGGCCAACGACCCCGACGTGATCATCTGCGACGAGCCCACCACGGCCCTCGACGTCACCATCCAGGCGCAGATCCTCGACCTGCTGCGTACCGCGCAGCGGGAGACCGGTGCGGCGATCGTCATGATCACGCACGACCTCGGTGTCGTCGCCGGATTCGTCGACCGCCTCCTGGTCATGTACGCGGGACGGCCGGTGGAGATCGGCACGGTCGACGAGATCTACTACAACAGCCGGATGCCCTACACGATGGGTCTGCTCGGTGCCGTCCCCCGGATGGACCTGGAGGACCAGGGCGCCCTCGTCCCGATCAAGGGCACCCCGCCCTCGCTGACCGACCTGCCCCCCGGGTGCCCCTTCGCTCCCCGGTGCCCCATCGCGCAGGAGGAGTGCGAGGCCGCCGAACCGGACCTGCTCGTGATCGGCTCCCGGCACGACCTCGACGAGGACCCCGTCCGCGTCGAGGACACCGGGGTCCAGCGCGCGGCGTGCATCCGTTCCGGAGAGATCGACGCCAACGACTGGACCGCCAGGGACATCTACCCGGTACCCGAGATCCCCGAGGTCGAGGTCGCCTCGGCGCGCCGAGAGGACCTTCCCGAGGTCCTCCGTGTCCGGGACCTGATCAAGCACCACCCCCTGATGAAGGGGGCGGTCCTCAAACGCCGTGTCGGCACGGTGTACGCGGTGGACGGCCTCGACTTCGACATCCGGGAGGGGGAGACCCTCGCGCTGGTCGGGGAGTCCGGCTGCGGGAAGTCCTCCACCCTCATGGAGATCCTGGGCCTGGAGAAGCCGCAGCGGGGCAGCGTCGAGGTCATGGGCCGAGACGTCTCCACCCTGTCCCGCTCGGAGCGGTTCGCGCTCCGCCGCGACATGCAGATCGTGTTCCAGGACCCGATGAGCTCACTGGATCCGCGCATGCCGGTGTTCGACATCATCGCGGAACCGCTGCGCACGCACAGGGTCCCGACACGGGAGGTCACCGAGCGCGTCTACGAGCTCCTCCAGCTCGTCGGCCTGAACACCGAGCACGCCACACGGTTCCCGGCGGAGTTCTCCGGCGGTCAGCGCCAGCGCATCGGCATCGCCCGTGCCCTGGCCCTCGAACCCAAGCTCCTGGTCCTCGACGAGCCGGTCTCCGCCCTGGACGTGTCCATCCAGGCGGGCGTGATCAACCTGCTGGAGGAACTCCAGGCCAAGCTCGGTCTCGCCTACCTGTTCGTGGCGCACGACCTGTCCGTGGTCCGGCACATCGCCGACCGGGTGGCGGTCATGTACCTCGGGAAGATCGTCGAGGTGGGTGACACCCAGTCGATCTACGGCCACCCGAGCCACCCGTACACCCAAGCCCTGCTGTCCGCCATCCCCGTTCCCGACCCGGAACGCGAGCGGGCACGCACCCACATCGTTCTGGAAGGCGACCTGCCGAGCCCCGCCAACCCGCCCACGGGTTGCAGCTTCCGGACGAGGTGCCAGAAGTTCATCACCCTCTCGGAGTCCGATCAGGAGAGGTGCATGAGCGAAGAACCGGCGATCCTGCCGACCAACGGAGGAGACCAGGCCTCGGCCTGCCACTTCTCGGAGCGGCAGGCGGGTCTTGCCTGACCCACGGTTCACCCAAGGCAAGGCCGACGCCGCCCCGCGCGCCGGTCAGACCACCCCTAGGAGGAAGATCCCCATGCGTATCGGGAAAGCGCGTTATCTCGCGCCCGTGGCCGCACTGGTGCTGATGGCCAGCGCCTGCGCGAGCGATGAAGGTCAGAGCGAGGACGACGCCCGCGAGGAGCAGGCCTCCCTCGCCGCCGAGGACCTCAACCCGGCGGACCGCGACGACCTCCAGGACGGGGGTGACTTCGTCTGGGCTCTGAGTGAGTACGAAGAGCAGCACAACATGAACCACGTGCAGGGCAACAAGGGCGACGTCCGTCGCGTCATCGCCGCCGTCATGCCGTCGGCGAGCCGCTACGACGCCGAGGGCGGGTTCGCTCCGAACGAGGACTACGTCCTCGAGTACGGCGTGAGCGACGACGGCCTCGAGGTCGACTACACGCTCAACCCCGACGCCGTCTGGTCCGACGGTGAGCCCATCACCTGGGAGGACTACGAGGCCACCGTCATCACCCGCAAGGGCGAGCGCGACGGTGACTTCGAGATCCTCTCGACGACCGGCTACGAGTGGATCGACGAGATCGTCCAGGGCGACGACGAGTACTCCTTCACCCTGAAGATGAAGGAGCCGTACGGCGAGTGGCCGACCCTCTTCTCCCCCCTGTACCCGAAGGAGTACATGGAGGACGAGGAGCTCTTCGCGGACGGCTACAACAAGGACATCCCCGTCACCGCCGGTCCGTTCGGTGACGTGGAGTTCGACGACGTCGCCTCCCGTATCACCGTGCACAAGAACGAGGACTGGTGGGGTGACGAGGCCAAGCTCGACCGCATCATCTTCGCGGGCCTCGACACCAGCGCCCAGGCCGGCGCCTTCGCCAACGGTGAGGTCGACGGCTTCTACCTCGGCTACGACGCCGCCGGCTACGAGCGCGTCAAGGACATGGAGGGCGACGGGGCGTACTTCACCCGCGCCGTCAACCACGGTCACCGCTTCACCGCGCTGAACGGCTCCAGCCCGCGACTGGAGGACAAGCGCGTCCGCCAGGCCATCGCCATGACCCTGGACCGCGACACCATGGCCGAGGTCGCCCTCGGCGCCGTCGACTGGCCCATCACGGGCGAGGTCAACCGCCTCCTCCGTTCCAGCCAGAACGGCTACCAGGACAACAGCGGTGACCTGGGCGACCGCGACCTCGACCGGGCCGCCGAGCTGCTCGACGAGGCCGGCTGGACCCTGGAGGAGGGCGAGGAGATCCGGACCAACGAGGACGGCGAGACCCTGACCCTGGCCTACGTGGCCTCCGAGGGCATGGACCTGGCCGTCGACGAGGGCGAGATGGCGCAGCAGATGCTGGCCGAGGTCGGCATCGAGGTCGACGTCCAGCAGGTGCCCGCGAACGCGCTGTTCTCCGAGTACGTCACCCCCGGCAACTTCGAGATGGTGACCTACGTCCTCGTCGGGACCTCGCCCTTCTCCGCCGGTTCCAAGGGCAACTACGGTATGCCGCTGGACGAGGACGGCGAGGACTGGGGCGCCAACAACAGCAAGCACTCCACCCCGGAGATCGAGGAGCTCTTCGACGACCTCTCGATCGAGACCGACCCCGAGCGGTACGCCGAGATCGCCAACGAGATCGACGCGCTCCTCTGGGACGAGGTGCTCACCATCCCGCTGTTCGAGCGTCCGGGCCTCTACGTCGTCAACGAGGACCTGCACAACTGGGGCGAGTACGGTCTCGCCGCCGACTACGTGTACGAGGACATCGGCTGGGCCAAGGAGTAGTCACCCCAGTGTGAACCTCCGGAGTTCCCCGGTGTCCGTGCGGACACCGGGGAACCCATCCGGGTGAGCGTTCGCGAAACGTGACAGTCAGGGCGTCGGCCCCCATCGGACGGGGTCGGCGCCCTGCGCCGTGTCCGGAGCCCCTCGGGATCGCACGGGCGGTGTGTCCGGTGTCTCGCGCCTCCTGAGAGAATCGTCGGAGTCCGACATCTCCCCCCGCCCCGCTCGTTGGAAAGTTCCCGATGCGACTCCGCCCTCTTCCCGCCGCGTGCCTGGCGGTCCTGTTGTGTGTGGCCCTCAGTTCCTGCTCCCGCCAGGAGGAGGACGCGGACGGCACCCCCGAACCCCCCGTCGGTGCCGCCGTGGACCCGGACCCCGGGGAGGCGGACGAGTCCAGTCCGCCCCCGGAGACCGCTGAGGAGGAGCGGCCCTTCGGCACGCCCGTCGGGTGGGCGAGCCAGCCCCTGGCCCTGCCCGCTCCGGAGGACGAGGAGACCGAGGACGGCGCGGACGAGGACGCGGTGGACGAGGACACGGACACGGAGGACGCACCCGTCGAACACCCCGGAGTGACCGGAGGGGAGGCGGGGGAGACCGTGACCGCGACCGACGTCGAGCAGCTCACCGCGTACCTGGAGGCCGAGGAGCCCCTGGTGGTGGAGGTGGAGGGCGACTTCGACCTCGACGGCACCGTGCGGGTCGCCTCGGACAAGACCCTCGTGGGCATGGGGGAGGGCACCGAGTTCACCGGCGGTGGCCTGCTCGTGGACGGCGCGGAGAACGTCGTCCTCGCCAACCTGGGCATGGTCTCCGAGGGTCCCGCCGTCGAGATCCGGGGCGGCGCCCACCACGTGTGGGTGGACGGCTCGACCTTCTCCGGTGGTGAGGACGACTCGCTCATCACCGTGGCCGACGGTGCCGACCACGTCACCCTCTCCTGGAACCACTTCACCGACGCGGAGTCGGCGGTCACGATCGGCGGAGGTGACGAGGAGCCCGGCGCGCTGCGGGTGACCGTGCACCACAACTTCTTCGACGGCACCTCCGAGCGCCATCCGCGTGCCCACAACGCCGAGCACGTCCACGTGTTCAACAACTACTTCCGCGCCAACCCGGAGTACGGGGTCCGGTCCGCCCACGGTTCGCAGGTGCTGGTGGAGGGCAACTACTTCGAGAACACCCCGGTCTCGGTGTCCACCGAGTCCGAGGAGCCGGGGAACGTGGTCACCCGCGACAACCTGTTGGTCGACTCCGACCAGCCCGAACCGCGCGGTACCGTGCCCGACCCTCCCTACGCCTACGAACTCGACGACACCGTCAACGTCCCCGAACTCGTGATGGGCCGCGCCGGAAGCGACTGAGCCGCCGGAACCCTAGGTGGCCACGGGGTGGTAGTCGTAGGTCTCACCGAACCCGTTCGGGGTGGTGTAGCCGAGTCTTCGGGGGTGACCGGCCTCGTCCACCCAGAGGTCGAACCGGGCCTCGGGTATCCGGACCAGGTCGTTGCGGCCGACGTCGGAGAGGTAGTCGCCCGCCTCCGTCGCGAAGGTGCCCGTGTACCGGTAGGCGGTGTGGGTGCTGGCCGGAACCCCGCGTGTGCTCTCGGGGAGGTCGATCTCCTCCGATCCCACGAGCTCCAGGTCGGTCGCGGTCTCCTCCAGGTCCTCCAGGACCGCGAGCACGAACTCCTCGGAGCACAGGCGGCGGTCGGCCTCCGTGGGCCGGTCCAGCACGGTCATGCCGGGCAGGCCCTTCTCCGCGGTCATCATGAATCCGGTGCCGGGCAGGTCGTAGCGGTGGACCCGCACCCCTTCGGAGGTCTCGAAGTAGTGCTCGAAGACGGTGTCGGAGCCGGGTTCGTGGCGGGCCCATCCCCGGGCGGGTGCCGCACCCTCGACGGTCCGCGTGTAGCTCACGTGGAAGGAGGGGGCGTCCCGGACGGCCTGGACGGCGGACTCCAGGAACACCTCCGGGTCCGAGGGATCGGCGTCCACGGCCCGCACCATCGGGGACTCCACCCCGCCGGGGTCCACCACCGGCGGGGCGGCGCTGCCTCCGTCCAGCGTCAGCCGGGCCACGGTCCAACCACTGGCGACCACGGCCAGGCTCGCCAGGGCCACCAACAGGCTGAGCAACCAGTGGGGTCCTGGGGCGGCGTCCTCCAGCTCCTGCTCCATGGACGGCATCGACGTCGACACGGACAACGCCTCGATTCTGCGGTTCGGTGTTCGGGGGGTACCGCTTACACGGAGTACGACGCGGTAACTCACCGCTCCGTTCGGGGGTCGGGTGAACATCATCGTCGCGGCCACCGACGAACGGCCGACCCCGGGCCTCCCGGGCCCAGGCGCGGCCGTCCCTGACCACGGGATCTCCCTCCGGCCCCGAACACGTTCGACCAGGGTGCGGCACGCGCCCGGGGACGTCGCGGGGCTCCCGGGCGCGCGCCACGGGAGGGACCCGCACGGTGCGCGTCCGTGCCGTGGCCGCATGTGGCCGCCCGGGCGCCACAGGGACGGAGCTGTCGAGACGGTGGCACCCCTGTCTCCCCTCCCGGGTCGGAGGGTCGACGGTGGCGGCCGTGGACCCGGGGCCGTCACCTGGGCCCCCGACCCCCCTGGCGCCCGGCCACGAGCAGGCGGGGCGGGGGCGGACGTGACGGCGGAACCGACGCACGGCACGGCCTAACCCAACGTCGGGGGACGGCGCTCGACGCGGTGGATGGACCGCCAGACCCTCACCGTCCGTTCCGGCGACCCCGACCAGCCCCGGTCGGTGAGCGCCGCCAGCACCTGCCGCAGGAAACCGGCTGGACGTGAGCACAGGTCGTACACCCCGATCGAGATCACGATCCACTCCGCCTCCGCCATGGCCCGGTACCGCAGTCGGTCGCGGGCGCGGTCGATCGGGAGGGAGTGGTGCTCGGCGCTGTCGTACTCCACCGCCACCCGGTACGCGGGCCAGCCCAGATCGACCCTGAACTCCCCCTCCACGGTGGAGACGGGGCACTGCGGCAGCGGCCGGGGCAGACCCACCTGGTGTAACAGGACCCGGGTCCAGCTCTCGGCGGGGGACTGGCTGCGCCCGTCAGCGAGGCCCAGCGCACCCCTCAGATGCCCCCGCGCCCGCAGGGGGTGGGTCAGGGCGGCCGCGCGCAACCTCTCCCGGGAGGTGAGGCGGAGCGCGAGGAAGCGGTCCAGGGCGGCGGTCGCCGCGTACAGGGTGCCCGACTGAGCGGCGGCGTCCAGCGCGGTCCGCGCGCTCGTCGTCACCCGCACCCCGCTCATCCGCGTGCGTTCGGACTCCGGAACGCACTCGCGGTGCGCGATCACCCCCGAGCGGGCGGCTCCCTCGACGCCGGGAGGCACCGCCACGTGCAGCCGACGACGGGTGACGGAGGTCCCCCGGGGGTACAGGTCGACCCCCCACACGTAGGCCGCAGTCCGACCGAACGCCACCGCCCGCGGGGACAGCTGGGCCAGCACCGGCCGCAGCGTCCGGAGCAGGAGGTCGTGGTCGGGGGGTGGGCCGCCGAGCGGGGACGGCTGGCCGGAGCGGGCTTCGGTACGGGCTTCGGTACGGGCCGCCCGGGTCGAGGGTGCGGGGCGGGGGAGCGGGAAGAGCGGGGAACAACCAGGGGGAACACGGTGGTCTCGCGTCATGCTTCCAGGTTCGGCCGACGGACCACCCGGGACAAGCCCCGACGTGGATCTGTGGACAACGCGCGGCAGTCCAGCGGAGTGGGGGCACATGGCCGGGGAACCGGCCGCGCGCCCTCGGCCGAGCCCGACCGACGCTCCCCGGGCACGGGGAGCCACGGGTGGGCGGCTACCGGAAGGGCGGTGGACCGGCGGACAGATGGATGTGGTCCACGTGGTCCAGGGTCGGGTTGCCGTACACCCGGTTCGCGGGTCGCCTGACCTCCATCCAGGGCCCCGTGCTATCCCGGCTGGGACTCCAGATGTGGTAGTTGTAGATGATTCCCTTGACATTGAGGTCCTGGGCGTTCGCGATGAGGAAGTCGATCACCTCGATGGCGGTCGCGTCCATCTCCGGGGTCGGCGTCGCGCCCAGGTCGGCCATCATGTAGTCCACCGCCTGGCCGAAGCCGTGGTCACTGCCCGCCTCGTCGCGGTAGCCGCCGGCGCTCAGGTAGAAGCCGGGGAACTCCTGGTTGAGAGCCTCGTGCGCCGCGCACATCTGCGGGTGCAGCCCGCCCAGGGATCCGCAGTCGGTGATCGCTCCTCCACCGAAGACCGAGTTCGGGTCGAACTTGAACCGGCCCTCCTGGTCGATGAGGTGCACGTCGAAGAACTCCCTCGCCTGGTCCTGGTCGGTGACGTCCTGTCCGCCGCACACCAGTCCGTCGGACTCCCGGCCGCACTCCGCCGAGAGGTCGATGATCGCGATCGCGGCGGCGGTGCCCTCGAAGGACCCGGAGGCGTCCTCCTCGCCGTCGCACACCACGTCGTTCCAGGCCCGGGACCCGTCCTCCGTCAGCTCCTTCTGACAGAGGGCGCCGCGCACCTCCACCCGGACGATGTTGCCGAAGCGCCCCATGGCGTTGTCGCTGGCCCGGATGTCCGTGAGCACGCCACCGTTGTTGCGCGCGTACGTCTCGGCGCGGGATCGCGCGATCTCCTCGTCGTACCGGGGCATGGGGTGCACACCGTCGGAGAGCTGTCGTGCCGCGTGGTCCCGCAGCCCCGCCACGGCCGCCAGCACCGAGGCGTCGGCGGCCGTCTGCGCCTGCGAACGCATGTCGTTGGCCGCGCCGACGCGTACGAACAGCACGGTGAGCGCGAGCAGGCTCAGGGTCAGGCCGAACAGGAGGAGGACGTTGGCCTGTCCGTCGTCGCGGCGTCCCTGGAGACGACGTCTGCGTACCGAGGAGGAGGGGGGCCTTCGCATGGCGGTCCGGGGGTTCGGTCCCCGCGCTCGGGGCGGGGAGACGGGAGCGGAAGCGGTCGGTGGGGCGGGAAGGGACGGACCGGGGCGCGTGGACACCGCGAAACCCCTGTCCGGCGCAGCTTAACCCGGCCGGGCTCGGGAGGGAAAGGGAACGCCGACGGCCCTGTGGACGACCACCCGGTCACCCCAGGTGACGACGGTGACACGCCGGGGACGCGGTCACCGCCCCCCACCCGGTCCTCGGGGCGGGCGACCGGGAACCGGCCGCCCGCCCCGAGGACCGATCACCTAGAGCAGGGTCGTCCAGTAGCTCCAGAAGGCCTCCGCCACCGCGCCCACGATCACCACGCCCCACACGGTGAGCACCACCGTGTGGTTGCGGACCAGCACACCGGTCGGCCCCCGCAGAACCCCCGGAACCGGAAGGTGCCCTGTGCGGAGGTTGTGCAGCGTGACGTACCAGAAGATCGGGATCGTCACGGCCCACACCACCATGCAGTAGGGGCACAACGCCCCGATCCGGTACAGGCTCTGGAAGATCAGCCAGTGCACGAGGAGCACACCGAACAGGCACCCCGTCTGGAGGCCCAGCCAGAACCAGCGCCGGAAGCCCAGGCCCGCCCCGGTACCCGACCCGTCGCCCGGACCGGTCCGCGCGAGCAGGGCAGCTCCCACCGCCGCCACCACCGCGAAGCAGGCCACCCCCACGAGCGGGTTGGGCACCCCGAACACCTCGGCCTGCGGGGTCACCATCACCGTCCCGCAGGACAGCACGGGATTGATGCTGCACGCGGGCACGTGGTCCGGGTCGGCCAGGACCCGGATCCTCTCCACGAGGAGGGCGGAGGCCGCGACCAGGCCGATCAGTCCACCCAGCACCAGCAGCCACGGCAGGGCCCGGCTGACGATCGGGACGTCCTCGCCGGGGAACGGGTCCGGGGCGTGGGCGGTGTCGTGCCGCACGGGGGCCGCCATCACTCCAGCTCCGAGTCGATCATGGCGGACAGGACCTCGTGACTCGGCATGCTCGGCGCGGGACGGCCGTTGACGAAGATGGTCGGGGTGCCCTGCACGCCCAGCAGGAGCCCGTCGTCGAAGTCCGCCTGGACCCGCGCCTCGGTCTCCTCGGACTCCATGGTCTCCACGAACTCGTCCATGTCCAGACCGAGGTCCTCCGCGAAGCCCACGAACACCTCGCTCTGGTCCTCCCGGGACTCGCCCCACTCGCCCTGGGTCTCGAACATCCGCTGGTACATCTCGTCCAGGGCGTCCTGCCGCGCGGCGGCCTCCACCGCGGCAGCGGACGGCCCGGAGTTGAGGTGACCGGGGAGCGGGAAGTAGCGGATCACCATGTTGATCCGACCGTCGTAGTCCTCGCGGAGCCGCTCCATGACGGGGTACTGGGCACGGCAGGCCTCGCACTCGAAGTCGAGGAACTCCACCACCGTGACCTGGGCGTCCTCCACCTGGTCGAGGTAGCGGCTGTTCTCCCGTACGAGCACGTCGGCGGGGGCGGTGGGCTGCTCCTCGGGGCCGTCCCCGGGGGCGGTCGGTCTGGCGGCGCCCTGCGCCGTCGTGGCCTCGTCGTCCCCGTCCAGGTAGACGAGCAGGCCGATCCCCAAGGCGGCGACGACGAGGAGACAGAGGGTGATGATCAGGTTCTTGCTCATGTGAGGGTTCCAAGGGTCCGTGGCGAACGAGGGCACGCGTGCGAGCCCCGCGCGTGGGGGCGGGGCTCCTGAGTGCTCCTAGACCCGCTGGACGCAGAGGAGGGTGAGCAGGCGGTGGCCGTGGGGACCGGCGGGGTCGCCGCGCGTACGGCGGGGAGAGCGGCCGACCCGAGGCGGCACGGGCACACACAGCACCAGGGCCGCCCCGAGGGCGAGCATCGGCTGCGCGGTCAACAGCCCGCGCTCGTCCGGCGTGGGGCAGGCGTGCGAGAACCCGGGGTCCTCAGCGGAGTCGGAGGCCGCCGACCACTCCGCGGCGACACGGGAACCGGCCTCACCCGAGGCGCCCGCGCCGGGATAACAGAGCGCGCAGAGGAAGCACAGCACGACGACGGCGACCAGGGGCACCACCAGGGTGCCCCACCGCCAGGTCGAGGTGTGACCGCTCATGAGGGGAACTGTAGCGGTGTGTTCACGATTGTCGAGGCCGGGGTGGCTGACCTGCCCCGACCTCGGAGCCTCCCCGCGTGCCTCAGTGGATGCGGCGGTTGATGGCCGCCACCACGTGGACGTCGGCCACGGTGACCCGGAGGTCCCCCGACCCCGTCGGGGAGACCGTCGCGGAGCGCACGTAGGCGCCGTGGCTCCACCTCCGCGCCGTCTGGTCCGGCACGGCCCCCGCCCCCAGCTTGGCCAGCGCCCCCGCGGGCCCCGCCTTCAACCTGAGCTGCCACGAGGTGCGCGACAGCGACCTCCCCCGGACGTCCTCGTGATCGAGCAACGGCAGGGTCCCCACCAGCCGTCCCCCCTGGCTGCCGGGTTGGGCCGGCATCACCTCCAACGGGTACCGCTGCCCCGCCCCGGCGCCCCGCACCACCTCCAGCGCGAAGCTCGTGTCCTCGGGCAGCGGCGTCCCCAGCACCACCTCGACGTACAACAGGTCGCCGTGGCGGCCCATCGGCCGCGCCCGGACCCGGTCCACCGGCAGCGACGGCGCGAGCGGCGCGGTCAGCAGCCCCAGCCGGTCGTTGACCGTGTAGTACGGGCGCACCCTGGTGCCCAGACCACGCTCGGGCCGCACCTTCAGGGGCGCGTACCGGATGATCTTCTTGTACCCGACCACCCCGGACAGGTGCCGCCCCACCGTGTGCTCGGTGCCGTCCGACAGGATCACGCGCATCTCCCACTTCTCGGAGTCGCCCTCCCGCCCCCGCACCACCAGCTCGGGGTCGATCACGGCGGTGAACTCGCCTCCGGCCGCGACCGCCGAGGGGAACTCGCGTCGGGTCTGGGGCGAGGTCCGCAGACGCACCACCAGCCGGGCACGCGCGTCCGGGCGGTGCCGACCGAGCAGCCGTCCCTGCACGGTGACCAGTCCGTCCGCGACCTCCACGTGCGAGATCTCCGCGTGGTGCTCCGCACGCCGTACGTGCAGCACCAGGCGTCCCTTCGCGGACCGGGTGGGGATGACCAGGGAGAGCTCCCGGGTCCGCGCGGGCGACAACGGGAAGCCGTGCTGGTGGATCTCCACGTCGCGCACCGGCGCCTCCATGCCCTCGTCCACCCGGAGCACCTGCCACACTCCGGTGACCAGCCCTCTCGGCCGGTCCTCGCGGGGCCCCTCCGTCCCCGTGCGGGCGGCGTCCACCAGGAACCGACCGTCGGACTCGGGGAGCACCTCGACCCTCCTGCCCGGCTTGGTCAGCACCACCCGCTCCGGGATCCGCCCGACCACGTGTCCCTCGGGTGAACCGAAGGACAGCACCGTGACCCCGTCGGGACCGGCCTCCACCCGGCACGAGGCGGCCTGCTCCGGACGCGGCACGGGCAGGACGGGCGCCGGTGAGGGCGGCGCCCCCACCCCGGCGAGGTCGAAGAACAGCTCCTCGTGCAGCCGCACCACGTTGGCCGGATCGAAGCGCTCGGAGTCGGTGAGCGCGGCCGCTGACATACGCCGCCGCAGCTCGTCGTCTCCCATGAGCTGGGCCAGACCCTCAGCGATCCCCGAGACGGACCTGTTCGGAACCAGCAGACCGTCCTCCCGGTCCCGGATGATGGACGCGGGTCCGTGGGGGCAGTCGGTGCTCACCACCGGCAGGCCGGAGCGCATGGCCTCCACGATGGTCATCCCGAAGGGCTCCTCGCTGGAGGTCACCGCGGCGAAAGCCCCCTGGGCCCACGCCTCCTCGACCCTGGGATGCGGCCCCATCAGCCACACCTGGTCCTGGAGCCCCAGGGAACCCACCAGCCTCCCCAGCGCACCGCGTCGGCTGCCCCGGCCGTAGATCCGCAGCGTCCAGTCCGGGAACTCCTCGCTGACCATGGAGAACGCCTGGACGAGCAGGTCGTGCCGCTTGCTGGGGGCGAGCCTGCCCGCGGAGACGATCGTGCGCGTGTCGTGCCCGTTCACGGTGAAGGGAGGCGCGGGTACCGAGTTGGGAATGGAGAGCAGCCGTACCCCCGGCAGCGGCATCCGCGCCGCGTAGGTGCGCGCGTCCGCCTCGGTGACGGTGACGAAGGCGTCGAGGTTGGGGTACTCGGCCGCCATGACCCGGCGCAGCTCCTCGGAGTGCTGCTCGTAGGTGAGGTGCTCCTGGCCGACCTTGAGGACCCGGCCGGGCGCGGCCCGCGCGATCACCACGTTCAGACCGGGCCGTGTACCCACGACCACGTCGGCGTCGGTGGTGGCCAGGTACTCCTCCAACCGGTCGTCGGTGAGGCGGCTGTGGGTGTCCCCCCGGCCGTCCTCCACGGGGAAGAGCAGCGGCGGCAGCCCGGCCCGTTCCGACCCCTCGTACAGCGGGCGCCCGTCCACGCCGGTCGGACGGTCGTCCTGCTGACGGATGTCGACCAGCGGACGCAGGCTGACCTGCGCGGGGACGGGGAGGACGGGTTCGGCGCGGTGCCGGAACACCGAGACGATCTCCACCTCGTGCCGGGCGGACAGGGCCGCCGCCTGGTTGGCGACCGTGCGCACGGTGCCACCGATGCCGTACATGTCGTTGATCAGATAGGCGATCCTCATCGAGCCCCCATGTCCTCGGTACCGCCCGCGCGGTGTGCGTGCGGGGGCGGCCCCGGCCCCGTCCCCCTCACCGAACCGGGCCCACGGCCAGGGACTCGGTGGGGATTGAGGCATCAGGCTATGGGCGAAATAGCCTTAAAAGTCCTAATCTGACCCGAGCTGTCCAAAGGTTTGCCGCCATCTGTGGGTGTTTTGCGGCGGTTCCACACGAACGTGGGAGATCCGCTCCCCCGCCCCCGGCAAGGGGAGCCGTTGGCGGGGCGGAGGAGCGGTGGTGGGAGACGGCACGGGTCGGTTCCGGGGAACTCGTCGGGCGGGTGTTCGGAGACCCTCCAGGCCCGAGCACCACCCCGACCGACCCAAACCGGGCGGGGCCCGCCCCCCGCGTCGGTGCCGTCTCCTGGTCCGTGGGTGCCGGAGGGGGCGCACCACCCTCGGCGCCGAACGTGGGATTCGACGACCACCGCTCGGTGGTCGGCCCACCCACGACGTCGCGTCAGGAGCAACGCGACGTTGGTTGTGAAGGACACTCTGCCGGAAGATCGCGGGGCTCCGGCGGGCTTCCGGTGGCCGAATCCGGCCACCGTGAGGAAACGGCAGGTCGCGCAGGGTGAGAAATCCCAGGGAAGCACGCCCGGTCCACGGGCGTGCGTTCGTCTAGTACGTGCCGGTGCTCTGCCAGTACCGCCAGGCCGTGCACGGGGATCCGTACTGCTCCTGGATGTGCCCCAGGCCCCAACTGATCTGCGCGGACGCGCTCTGGTCGAACCCCGAGGGCAGGGAGCCGTGCTGCGCGGCGTTGAAGCCGACGATCCCGCGCGCCCCCGTCGTCGGGTCGACCAGTCCCGGGTCCCAGTTGGACATCGATCCCCAGAGGCTGTCCAGGCAGGTCCACTCCTGGTCGGTCCAGTTGTACGGCTCGGCGGCGGCCGCCTGCATGCCGAGGTTCTTGTTGTCACTGGCGTTGGAGTTGCCCGAGCCCCACTCGAACTGCTCCGGCTCCTCGGGGCGGTCCTCGTCCACCCACGTCCGGTCGCCGCAGCCGGGACCGTTCACGACGCACACCATCTGCCGGACGCCCTCGTTGAAGGTGGAGCTCATCCCGGAGGCGTAGACCGTGGTGATGATCAGCGCGGCCAGGACGATCGTCGCCCCCATCTCCACGAAGGCCGCTCCCTGGTCCCTGCGGCCCTCCCGGGCGGGCCTGGCCCAGCGCGGGAGCCCCGATCGCCGAGCGGACATCCGAGGCGGGCGGTCACGCCCGTCCGAACGGTTGGGGGGCCGGCTGGAGGAGGGACGGCGCGTGTCCCCGAGCTCGGGACGGTGAGGGGTGGTCAACTCCGCCTCCAGAAGAGTCCAGGAGCGAACGTGGGGGCAGTTCTCAGGATAGGGGAGTCCCTGTGACCCGACGCGAAATCGATTCCCCGCTTCCGGGAACGGGAAGGTCGCGCTGATCAGGAGACGGGGATTCCCTCGATGGCGTCGAAGCCCGGTATCTCCAGGTCGATCTCGTCCACGTCGACGGGAACGGAGTACATCGACCAGTAGGCGACCTTCTCACCCGGATCAATGGTGGCCTTGAAATCCAGTGAGACGTTCCCCGAACAGAGGCAGTCACCCTCACTGTCCATGAGCGGGTGGAATCTCCGGCGCTCGTCGGTCGAGGTGATGGTCACACCGGAGAACGAGCTCGGGTCGTCGTACATGTAGGACGTTCCGGAGGGCCAACTGAACGTGGTGGGAGCGTCCCCTTCGTTCTCGATGCTCCAGGTGACGGAGAGAAGGTTCCCGGACTCGTTCCTCTCGACGGTGTGCGCCTCAGCCGAGAGGCCAGCGCTGATCGCCTCGTTGGAATCCGCCGTTCCATGGGAGTCCAGGCTTTCGGTCAGCGGGGCCGGAGAAGCGAGGACGCTCGAAGCAGTGGTGAGGGGAAGGGTCAGTACCAGTGCGGAGATCGCTGTGGTTCGAAGTTGCCGGTTCATCGGTCCCCCTACTTCTCGAACGTGACACTGACTCGGCGGTTGCGTTCGCGGCCCTCTTCAGTGGTGTTGTCGGCGATGGGGTCGGCGGAACCGTGCCCCTCAACCGCGAAAGTGACACCCTGTCGAGTGACCAGGTCGTTCAGCGCGGACTCCACACTTTCCGCCCGTTCCTTGGAAAGCGGCAGATTGACCGAGTCGTCTCCGGTGTTGTCGGCGAAACCGTCGACCGAGACCTCCGCGGAATCCGCGTCGTCGATCTCCTGGGCCACCTGCTCCAGGATCTCCTGTGCCTCGTCGCTGAGATCGGCGCTTCCAGTTCCGAACAGGACGTCCGAGGAGAGAATGATGCTGACTTCGTCCCCGCTTTCCGTACGTCCGGTCTGGTCCTCTTCGAGACTGTCGGAGATCAGGGTGAGATCAAGGATGCGAGGTTCACCCAGATTGCTCTGCTCGACTGACTCCGAGACATCGCTGATGGGGATGTCGAAGAACGGGGACGTCAGGGGTGTGGTGACGGTCATGCTGTCCAGTTCGCCCTGGTCACTGGGGAACATCACCCAGAGAGTCTCCGTGGATCCGCTCTCGATGGGTCCGGACAGGGTGTCGCAGAAACAGCTTCCGTCGCTTTGATCATGACTGAGGTAGCGCTGCTGGTTCGCGGAGTCCAGGAGGCTGATCTTGCTGCCGGTGCGCCGGTCGAGGTCCTCAGCCAGGCCGAACCCGACGTCGAAGCTCTCCTCGGACTTGTTGGTGATGCTGAGCCGTAGGCGCAGGAGCTCGTTGTCCAGTCTCTCCAGCGCGTTGACGTCGATCTGGAGATCCGAACCGATCCCGGTTGACGTCGTCACGGAACTCGCGAGAATCTCGGGTTGACCGTTCTCGCCTTCCGGCTGCGAGGGTGGACCTCCGCCCGCCTCAGCGGGATCCCCTTCGCCGCCATTCGGTGACTCCTCCGACGAGACGACACAACCCGAGGAGACGAGCAGGAGCAGAGCCGTGCCCAAGGCTGCCCAGGCGGGAGTCCTCGCCTTGGGCGACTGGCTGCTGGGGGACAAGGTCTTCCCGTCTCTCTCTCGCCTGCGTCGCGTCGTGCTCGTGGTGTCGACTGCTGTTGAGTCTGCAAGCCCTGTCTACGGCGGCCCCGCGAAGATTCCGTCGATGGTGGTGATCACACCCTGCGCGATGCGGTTGCCGATCCCGGCGTTCATGATGACCACGGCCACGAGTGCGACGAACACCAGGATCGCCCCGTACTCGACGAAGCCAGCGCCTCGGTCGCTGCTCCGCTCGGCCCTGGGCAGGGCGAGGGAGCTGAGCTTGACCCAGACCTGGTGCGTGAGGTTCACGGGGTGACTCCTTGGGGAACAGGGGCTGCGACTTCGGTGCTGCCGACGCGTTCGCCTGGTTCGTGGGGCGGGGGAGGGGTGGCGTTGACGGCCCGCTCGTGCACGACTGCTTCGAATGTGGTCATCGCGAACACCTCCTCACGGGTCTGACGGATCCGGGTCCGCGCATGGCGGTGCCCTGAACCTGTGCCCCTCCACTATCGGACATCACGCGGTGTCCTACCCCAGAGTCTGGCCGGATGTGGCCAGATCGTTTCCGGGTGCGTTTCGGGCGCTGAGCTCTGCCCACAACCCCTTCACGGAGGAACGCACAGGTGAGGGGTGATCCCCAGGGGTTCCCTCGCATCACTGGGGGCATCGGTTGCCACCCGTCGCTCGCCTTGCGCCCCTTGACAGGGGGTCGGACAGTGTGCGTCTGCGGCCGAACTCCCCCTGAGGAAGGAAGGCCCAGGCCAGGGGCCGTGTCGGCGCCATGGTGTTGAATTGTCCAGTTCTCGAATGCCCTACCCCCGGATTCGCCCCTGCCCCCCAGTGACCCCTCACCGCCGCACCCCCCGCTCCAGCTGATCCTCCCGGCCGGTTCCCTCGGCCGACCTGTCAGAAAGGCCCGAATCTTGGACGCCACGGTGCTCATCCCCATCCTCGGGGCCCTGCTCGGCCTGGCCATCGGTGTGTTCCCCCTCGTCAAGGTGTTCCAGGCGTACCGTTCGATCGGCGCCGCGATCGCGTCCGTTCCCGTTCCGACTCGACGGCCGCGACCAGAGGAGCTCACCCCGAACGAGCTCGCCCACCTCGTGGGTGGTGCCACCCGAGTCGGCGAGGTCGTCCTCATGGACCTCTTCCTCTCGGGTCGCGTCCGGCGTCAGACCAGGGGCGGGTTCTTCACTCTGGTGGGTCCCTCCAACGCCTACGTCACCGAGAAGGACCAGGTCCGCCGGGACATCGTCAAGGCCTTCAAGGACCGCACCGGCCTGACCGCGCGGGGAATGATCCGGACCGCCACCTTCAGCCGGGGCATCGACCGGGTCCGGGAACGGCTCGCGGAACGGCGTCTGATCGCCCACTCCGGCGAGCTCACCAAGGCTCTCGCGGACTTCCACGACGGCGGCTGGATCGCCCAGAAGCTCTCCCTCGTGAGCGCCGGGCTGCTGATCGGCGGGGTGGTGCTGGTGACCGCCTACGAACAGAACGGGTGGACGGTCGCGATGATCGTGCTCGGCGGGGTCCTCTCGGTGCTGAACGGGCTCACCTCCGGGCTGTACCTGGCGCGCGGCGGTCGGAACGTCACCACCAGGACCCCCGCCGGTACGGAAGTGCTCGTGGAAGCGGAGCGGACCTACTCCGTCGGCCGGGTCGAGGAGCGTTCGATGGTGCGTGAGGTCGCGCTGCGGCACGTCGCGGTGATCGGACTCGGCCGGATGGGCCGCGAGGGCGGGCAGCGCGGGCGCGGAGTGGACGGCTCCGGCGGCGACGCGGTGCGGGTCGTGACGGACTCTGGTTCGGCGCGGCTGGTCGAGGAGTCCGCGGGGAGGGTCGGGGAGCGGACCCCGGAGCCCAGGGAGGGGTTCGAACTGGACTGGGGCAGCCTGTGCGAGTTCGCCGGACTCTGCTCGGTGGGTGGTCACTCCGTCAGCTCGGACGGTTCCGGCTCCCACGGTGGTTCCCCGAGCGGCGGCCTCTTCGACGGGGGTTCCGGTGACGCCTCCGGCGGTGGTGACTCCGGGGGCGGTGACGGAGGCGGTGGTGGCGGCGGGGACTGACGTCCGGACAGGCCCCTACACCGCCGACGGTCGCTCCGCATCCGCTTCCCAGGAAAGGGGTGAACCGCCGGAGTGGGGGTCCGGCGTAAGAGAATGCAGGGGGAAGCGAGGTGTGTGGGGTGCCACGACGGTGTGCCTGGCTCGGGGGCCCGAGGGGACGGTCCCGGCGCCCCGATTCCCGAGTCCGCCCCGGCCCTGTTCCCGCCTGGATGATCCCTACCGATGGCCTCCGAACCGACCCGGCTCACCCCAGTAAGGAGTTCCATGACTCCGGCACCAGCGGAACCAGAGGCGGGAGAGTGGTTTCGCCGCTACTTCGCCCCCGAGGAGCTGGACCGGCTCGAGCAGTTCCCGGTCCGCATCCCCACAGGCCACGAGTTCGGACTGCTGGGCCTGCTCGGCGCCTGGCACACCCACGTCCGAAGACTGCGGGAGGATCTGCCCCTCCCGGACGCGGCCCCCTCCGCGTGCGGTGTCCACGACCTCGTCACCGCGCTCGTCCTGCGTGACTTCGTGGACCGGGGGGTCGCCACCCTGGGCTCGGAACGTACCGCCAGCGTGGACGCCGCCCTGGCCGACATCGACGCGCGTTTCCGTTCCCTCACGGAGGAGGACGACGCCGGTCTGCTGGCCCTGGCCGAACCCGAGGTGGAGGTCCGGACCGACGAGCAGTGGTGGTGGAGGCGCATCCCGTTGAGCGGCCCCGCGCGCAGGGAGCTGGACCGCGCGGCCGCCCGTGAACAGGACGGCCGTGGACAGGACGGCCGTGAACGCGCCGAGAGGGGTTGACCGAACGTGTGGGCGGCCCGGGCACCGATGCCCGGGCGTGATGTGGGGGGGGGGGTGGGCCACCCCCCCCCCCCCCCCCCCCCC